>NZ_JAUHIR010000012.1:0-249107 GCF_032381375.1 Bradyrhizobium sp. SZCCHNR1017
CGCTTTCGCTTCATCTGTCCGTCCTTCGTCAGGCCGGACTCTAAATCGTTCTGGAGGAAATTCTTAGGGGCAGGTCACCTGATCAAGCGGCTCGGTAACACCACGACTTCCACGCTGTGGCGTTTATTTGAACACGACCACAACGGCCTGCCGATCGTGACTCACGTCACCGGCCATCCGCATCGAACACGGCGTAATGCCGATTTCGATCCCGCGAATCCGCGCCGGCACTGAGTGGGGTCTCGTCCTTTCCGCGAGAGGATTAGCGCCTATGATCACTACCGAGGCTATCCAATAATGCGCCACCGTCACCGAACGTTCTTCGCAGGTCTGAGATCTCTTCCATAAGCAGCCGGACAGAAAATACTCAGATCACGGAGCTAGACCCCAAAGGGGCTGCACGAAAGCAGCCGCGGTGCAGGTCGACTCTTTCAACTGAGTGGCGGTGCACTGCACATGATTCAGCCTCGAGTTATGACGAAAGAGGAAGCAGCCTCGTACGTAGGGTGCAAATCGCCTTCGGCCTTCAGTGACTGGGTTCGCCGCGGCATTATTCCCGGCCCGATCCCAGGGACACACAAATGGGATAGAAAAGCCATCGACGCAGCTCTTGACCGCCTATCCGGTTTCCAGACTAGAATCGAGCCTCAGCTATCTCCGTACGATGAATGGAAGGCGTCACAAAATGCGAGTGCGGCTGAAGGGGATTAATTGGTCAATCAAAAAGCTCGCCGATGGAACGTCTAAGACTTATTGGTATGCCTGGAAGGGTGGCCCGCGCATTGATGCAGAACCAGGCACGCCTGAATTCATGCAGCGCTACAATGAGGCTGTTGCATCCAACAAGAAAAAGAGCTCCTCCACATTCAGTTTGCTGATCGACTACTTCAAGGATTCCAGCGAGTACAAAAGCCTCGGCGAGAAAAGCAAACGCGCCTACGACAGCTATCTCAAACTCATAGAAGCCAAATTCGGCTCAATGCCGATTGCTGCCTTGGAAGACAGACGCGCTCGGGGTGACTTCAAAGAGTTTCGCGACTCCTTTTCCGAGACTCCACGCAAGGCCGATTACATTTGGGTCACGATCAGTCGCGTTCTGTCTGTTGCGAAGGATCGCGGTAAGATTGCTGTCAACGTTTGCGAACGCGGGGGTCGGCTTTACGAGGCCGATCGATCGGAAATCATCTGGACTGCCGAGGACATCCGCACCTTTTGCGGTGTCGCGTCCGTCGAGCTGCAAGCTGCGCTTCTGATGGCGCTCTGGACGGGTCAGCGTCAAGGAGACCTGCTTCGGCTGACCTGGAACGACTATGACGGGTCCTACATTCGGATGCGGCAGTCCAAGGGAAATCGCCGCAAGGGCGGACGCCGGGTCACCATCCCCGTGGGACCGCCCCTCAAGGCGGCGCTGGACGCTGCCCTGAAGAAGGAACGCTCCGCGGTAACCATCTTAGTTAACTCGTTCGGCCGACCATGGACAGAAGACGGCTTCAGAACGAGCTGGGATAAAGCCTTCAAGAAGACGTCGCTGAAGGATCTGCATTTCCATGACCTTCGCGGTACTGCCGTGACGCGCCTCGCACTATCGGGCTGCTCCGTCCCGGAAATCGCGGCCATCACAGGCCATTCACTGAAAACGGTACAGGAGATCCTGGACGCGCATTACCTTGGCGGCCGCCTGGACCTTGCGGAATCTGCCATCCAAAAGTTGAGCGGCATGTACAGCTAGACGTGGAGAGCCAGCAGCGGATCTTGCCCGATCCGGGATGCTCGACTCCCGTTCACGGCAAATGTGCAAAACCAAACTGCACGCAACTTCTGATTGCCGCGAGATCTGAGCATCTACCTGCATAGGCGACAGGGAGCACAGACTGCGAACAGATTTTTCAAACCGGTCGTCAAACCGATGAGTCCGTTCCGCGCCCTATTTTGGCTAAGTCCCTGAAAGGCTTGGTGGGCGCACTAGGGCTCGAACCTAGGACCCGCTGATTAAGAGTCAGCTGCTCTACCAACTGAGCTATGCGCCCGGATCTTGCATCCGGAGAAAGCCTTCCGCGAGAGCCGGTCGTTTAGCAAAGCGATTCCAGGATGTCCAGCGATCCCTGAGCATTTTTCGGCACTTTCGATGCAGAAAAACCGCCGGCGGGCGGCGGTTTTCCCCAAATGAAATCAGAAGGATCGTCAAACGGCTGTCAAAGCCGCCCGGACTCGCGTTCCTCCTCGGACCAGCCCATGTGGCCCATCGGTCCCGGGCCGAAGCGATGCTCGCCGAAGCGCGGACCGTCCTCCATGCCGCCCTCGCCGCGCTCCATCCAGCGGTGATGGCGCAGACCGTCCGGTCCCATCATGCGCCCCATCGGCCGGGTCAGCATCGACAGCCGGCGCTTCTGGCCATCGTCGAGCGTCTTGTAGAGCGGGTCGGCGGCGTCGGCGACCTTCTTCATCGCATCCGCCGTGACCGCCATGGTGTCGGCACGCTCGCGCAGCCGCGCCACCGGATCGACATCCTTGTCCTGCGCCTCGTCGGCTGCCTTCATCCGCGCGTTGGCACGATCGAACCGCAGCTTGACGAGATCGCGCACCGCGCTCTCGACCGGCGGCCACAATTTCTCCTGCTCCGCCGTCAGCTTCAGGCCGGCATGGACGGAAGCGATGCGCGCATCGAGCATGGCGGCGCGATCTTCCGGATTCATGCGCGCATGATGCATGTGATCATGAAACCAGCCGCGCTGGGCGTAGACCGCGGTCGAGCCGGCGATGGCGAGCACGGCGACTGCGGCGATGGTGAACCTTCTCATGCCAACCTCCTTGGAAACTCGGATCAGCATGAGCCTGCCGTTCCGCGCCTTCAACTTACAGTTTGGACAGAGTGTACGACCTTACGAAGATGTAATTGCTTCAAATACCTTTCTGTTTTTGCAAATCAGTTTCAGTTTGTTGCCGCGCCTCAAAGCATCCCCAGCATGCGCGGCAACCACAGCGAGATTTCCGGCACGTAGGTGACGAGCGCGAGGAAGCCGAGCATCGTCAGCAGCCAGGGCATGACGGCGATGGTCAGTTCGGTGATGCCCATCTTGGCGATGCCGGAGGCCACGTAGAGGTTGAGCCCGACGGGCGGGTGGCACATGCCGACCTCCATGTTGACCACCATCAGGATGCCCAGATGCACCGGATGGATGCCGAGCTTGACCGCGACCGGGAACAGGATCGGCGCCATGATCAAGACGATCGAGGTCGCCTCCATCACGTTGCCGGCGAGCAGCAGGAGGATGTTGACGACCAAGAGGAACACGATCCAGTTGACGCCAGCCGCCGCCATCCAGTTGGCGATCTGCTGCGGGATGTTCTCATTGGCCATCAGGAACGAGAACAGCACGGCATTGGTGATGATGTAGAGGATCATCGCGCTCATGTTGGCCGAGCCGAGCAGCACCTTCGGCACGTCCTTCAGCGACATGTCGCGATAGACGAACACCGCGATGACGAAGGCATAGACGGCGCTGACGGCCGCGGCCTCGGTCGGCGTGAACTTGCCGGTGTAGATGCCGCCGAGCACGATCACGATCAGCAGCAGGCCCCAGACGCATTTGCGGAAGGCCGTGAAGCGCTCGGCCCAGCTCGCCCGCGGCATCCGTGGATAGTCGTTCTTCCAGGCCCGGTAGAAGGTCGTGAGGCCGAGCAGGCTCGCCAGCATCAGCCCGGGGATAACCCCGGCGATGAACAGCTGACCGACAGAGGCCGAGGAGACGCGATGACCGGCCGGATCGAGCGCGATGCTGCCGCCGGTCGCGACCGCATAGACCACCATCACGATCGAGGGCGGGATCAGGATGCCGAGCGCGCCTGACGTCGTGATGACGCCGGCGCCAAAGCGCTTGGGAAAGCCCTGCTTGACCATCGCCGGCAGCATGATCGAGCCGATCGCGATCACGGTCGCCGGCGAGGAGCCGGAGACGGCGGCGAACAGCGCACAGGCCACGACGCCGGCAAGGCCGAGGCCGCCATACCAGTGCCCGACCATCGAGGTCGCGAAGTTGATCATCCTTCGGGCGACGCCGCCATGGGTCAGGAAATTGCCGGCGAGGATGAAGAACGGGATCGCCATGATCTCGAAATTGTCGATGCCCGTGAACAGCTTCAGCGCGACCGATTCGGTCGGCACGTTCGTCATGAAGAACACGAACGACAGCACGGTGAGGCCGAGCGCGATCGAGATCGGCATGCCCGTCAGCATCAGGAAGATGAGCAGGCTGAAGATGAGGAGGCTGCTCATCGCAGCGCCTCCGTCGCCGTCGGGTCGACGCCTTCGACATAGGCGTGGTCGTGATGCGGCAGCTCGTCGTGGCGGAGATAGTGCCAGGCGACCTGCAGGAAGCGGAAGCACATCAGATAGGAGCCGAGCGGGATGCAGAGATAGACCAGCCAGCTTGGCAGCTCCAT
This sequence comes from Bradyrhizobium sp. SZCCHNR1017, assembly GCF_032381375.1. NCBI lineage: Bacteria > Pseudomonadati > Pseudomonadota > Alphaproteobacteria > Hyphomicrobiales > Nitrobacteraceae > Bradyrhizobium > Bradyrhizobium sp. SZCCHNR1017. Next base: position 4,441 of record NZ_JAUHIR010000012.1, read on the forward strand.
GTCGGGCGTCACCTGGTCGGTCTGCGACAGGCCGTAGACGAACTTGGCGCCCATCGTGCCGATGATGGAGGTGAACAGCGCTCCGCACAGCAGGCCGAACAGGATGGTCACCTTGCGCAGCGATGGCCGCATCATGTTGACGACGACGTCGACGCCGACATGGATGCCCGTGCGCACGCCGTAGGCGGCGCCGAACTTGGCCATCCACACGAACATGTAGATGCAGAGCTCCTGCGCCCAGGACAGGTCGATCGGAAACAGGATGGGATAGAGGAAGGGCACGCCGACCAGGTAGCGGTGCAGCACGGCCACGAAGATGATCGAGGTCGCCGCCGCGATCAGGAATGCGATCAGGATCTCCTCGAGCCGATCGAGGATGCGCAACAAAAAGCCCAAGTCCCCTCCCCCACAATCAAAACGTCCGCGGCGCTTGGCTGCGCCGTCTGCCTTCTTGCGCGCCGAGTGCTTCGCCCCCTCGGTGCGCGGGCCATTGTCCGCGCACCGCTCGTCTCACGCCATCAGTTGGTCGAGCCGCGCGTCTCCTTCAGGAACTCGTCGATCAGCGGCTGGCCGACGCGCCCCGCGACGTCCTTGTACACCGGCATCATCGCCTTGCGCATCGCCTCGTCCTGGGCCGGCGTCAGCTTGACCAGCTCGGTCTTGCCGGACTTGCGGATCTCCTCGAGCGCGTCGTCGTTCTCCTTTGCCGACTGGTTGTTGCCGTAGGCGGTCGCTTCCTTCATCGCCTTCTCGCAGGCGGCGCGGATATCCGGCGGCAGGCCGTCCCAGAACTTCTTGTTCACGACCACGACGTAGCCGATGTAGCCGTGATTGGTCAGCGTGATGTACTTCTGCACCTCGTGCATCTTCTGGGTATAGATGTTCGAGGGCGTGTTCTCCTGGCCGTCGACGACGCCGGTCTGCAGCGCCTGGTAGACTTCGGAGAAGGCCATCACCTGCGGGATGGCGCCGAGGGTGCGGAATTGCGCGTCCAGCACCTTCGAGGACTGGATGCGGAACTTCAGACCCTTGTAGTCGGCGGGATCGACGAGCTTCTTGTTGGCGCTCATCTGCTTGAAGCCGTTGTCCCAGTAGGCGAGTCCGATCATTCCCTTGGGCTCGAGCAGCTTCAGCAGCCTGGTGCCGAGCGGGCCGTCGGTCACCTTCCGCAGGGTGGCGAGGTCGGGCAGGATGTAGGGCAGATCGAACACCTCGAATTCCTTGATGCCGATCGGGCCGAACTTGGAGTTCGAAGGCGCCAGCATCTGCACCGCGCCGAGCTGCAGCGCCTCGAGCTCTTCCTTGTCCTTGTAGAGCTGCGAGTTCGGATAGACTTCGACCTTGACCTTGCCGTCGGTATATTTCTCGGCCAGCTCCTTGAACTTGTCGGCGGCGAGGCCCTTCGGGGTGTTCGAGGCCACCACGTGGCTGAACTTGATCACGATCGGATTGTCGGCGGCGAGGGCCGGGCCGGCCAGAGCGAGCACCGCGAGCGAGGCGGCGGTGGCGATCACGTGGCGAAACTTGAAGTGCAAGGTGTCCTCCCGACGTTTCGGGGGACATTGCAATGACGCCCCCGCTTTGTATGCCAAGGACATTGTTAGCGGGTCGCCGGCCGGAATGCCATTGACCGTTAGCCGCAGAGGCGGGGATTCCCATGCCGCAGCGCAAAAATGGTGATGACTGTCATTCCGGGGCAGCCGCGCAAGCGGCTGAGCCCGAAATCCGAAGGTTATTGGCGCGGGCGCAAGCCAAGCTCGGGATTCCGGGTTCGACGCTGCGCGTCGCCCCGGAATGACGAAGCAAGGTTCGGCCCCAACCGACGATCGTGAACTCAGCTCGCTGCCGCGGCCGAGGCGCCCGCACCCTGCGCCACGTCGCGCTGGCGCTTCATGACCAGCTTGTTGAGCGCCCCCAGATAGGCCTTGGCCGACGCCACCAGCGTATCCGGATCAGCCGCGCGCGCGGTCATCGAGCGGCCATCCTGCGACAGCCGGACCGAGACCTCGGCCTGCGCATCGGTGCCCTCGGTCACGGCATGGACCTGGTACAATTCCAGCTTGGCCTCGTGCGGCACCAGCGACTTGATGCAGTTGAAGACGGCATCGACCGGCCCGTTGCCCTCGCTCTCCTCGATCTTGGTCACGCCGTCGACGTCGAGCTTCATGGTGGCGCGCTGCGGGCCGCGGGTGCCGGCAATCACCGACAGCGACAGCAGCTTGATGCGGTCATGGGCGCTCACCATGCCCTCGTCGATCAGCGCCTCGATGTCCTCGTCATAGATGTGCTTCTTGCGGTCGGCCAAAGCCTTGAAGCGGACGAAGGCGTCCTCGACCTGGTTGCCCGCCAGCTTGTGGCCCATCTCCTCCAGCTTGTGGATGAAGGCGTGGCGGCCGGAATGCTTGCCCATCACCAGCGAGGTCTGCTTCACGCCGACCGTCTCCGGCAGCATGATCTCATAGGTCTGCGCGTTCTTCAGCATGCCGTCCTGATGGATGCCGCTCTCATGCGCGAACGCATTGCGGCCGACGATGGCCTTGTTGTACTGCACCGGGAACGAGGTCGCGGCCGAGACCACCTTGGAGGCGTGGGTGAGCTGCGTGGTGTCGATCTTGTTCCAGTACGGCAGCTTGTCGTTGCGCACGCGCATCGCCATCACGACCTCTTCCAGGGCCGCATTGCCGGCGCGCTCGCCGATGCCGTTGATGGTGCATTCGATCTGACGGGCGCCGGCGCGCACGCCGGCCATCGAGTTGGCGACCGCCATGCCCAAATCGTTGTGGCAATGGACCGAGAATACCGCCTTGTCGGAGTTCGGCACGCTCTCGCGCACGCGCTTGAACAGGTCGTAATACTCCTCCGGCACGGCATAGCCGACGGTATCCGGAATGTTGATGGTGGTCGCGCCGGCCCTGATCGCGGCCTCGACGCAGCGGCACAGGAAGTCGAACTCGGTACGGGTGCCGTCCTCGGACGACCATTCGACGTCGTCGGTGTGGTTGCGCGCGCGGGTCACCGAGGAGATCACCAGTTCGTAGACCTGCTGCGGGTCCATCTGCAGCTTGTACTTCATGTGCACCGGCGAGGTGGACAGGAAGGTGTGGATGCGGCCGCGCCTGGCCGGGCGGATCGCCTCGGCGCAACGGTCGATGTCCTTGGCGCCGGCGCGCGACAGGCCGCAGACCACCGCGTTCTGGGTGCGCTTGGCGATCTCGTTGACGGCCTCGAAGTCACCGTCGGAGGCGATCGGGAAGCCGGCCTCGATGATGTCGACGCCCATGCCGTCCAGCATGGCGGCGATGTTGAGCTTCTCCTCGAACGTCATGGTGGCGCCGGGGCACTGCTCGCCATCGCGCAAAGTGGTGTCGAAAATGACGACGCGGTCCTTGTCGGACTGAACGGGATTGGACATCTGCTTTCCTCGAACTTTTCGGGTGGTGCGCGTGGCTTCCAGAGGCGCTGAAGGGTGTTTCGGTGTCGAAGCAGCCCCCTGAGTGCCCAGGCGCATCCCGCCCAGCCGGCCCTCAGGGGCAGCTAAGAAGCAGAAGCTCGATCGCGCCGATCAGGTCGGCGGGCTGCAGCGCGGCGAGCGCGATCGTCCGGGCGTCTGCCCCGGCGATGGCCTCGATCTCTGCGCTGCGAATCAGCATTGCCAAACCCTTTGCGAGAACACGAAAACTGTGCGGCAAAACCGTTGACGGTTTGTTGCCGAGGTGCCCTCGACAGCGCTTTTACTGGGAATGGGAGGGTCTCGCAACGCCGAATAATGGTCAGGAGAGGTGACGTATTCGGGCAGTCCCGCGCCGCTCTCCCTATAAATCTCTCCCTATGAACAGTGTCATCCCGGGCAAGGCCGCCAACGCGCCAGCGTTGGTGAACGCCGACCCGGGATCCGTACGCCGCGGCGGATTTGGCTGGGCGAGCTGGAGCGGCCATCCTGCCTCGCAGATCTCCCTGGGGTTATGGATCCCGGATCGGCGCACGCGTGACCGCGCGCTTGTCCGGGATGACGGTGAGGGTGTGGTTGTCGGCATCTGCACCAGCACGCATTTCACGCTCCCGCGACACATCCGTGCCCGAGTTGTTCACCCGCATCGTACCCTCTTCCATCAGAGGGTGCAGGGAAGACCGGGCGTCTGCCGACACCCGCGGCCCCCGTGCGATAGAAAATGCACGGGGCAGGAACCACAGGATCGGCCAGGACATCCCGGCCTTCCCTGCGCAACGGCTTTACGGCTTACTTCGCGCTCTCCCTGGGGACCGGGCTTTCTTGCCCCCATCATCCGCACCGCTGCTTCGCGCAACGGCACGAACTTGACCTCAGCATCGGGAGGCCAGGACCACACGACTTCGCCGTCCGCAAAACGCCGGTCGTCCACCGGCGCCTCACGGCCATCGCTCCCCGCACTCCACGTATCGTGACGACGCGTACGCCCCTCTTCGATGAGGCGGGATGACGTAGAGAAGCACGTTTTCTGAAAAAAGGAAAGAGGAAATTTCGTCGAATACGAAGATCGAGCGTGTGGTACCATGACCTCATGACAAACCGCATCTTCGTCCACGGCGTGCCGGACACGCCCGCAATCTGGGGCCCGCTGATCGCGGCGCTCGGCGAGACCGTGGCAGTGCCTGCCCTGCCCGGCTTCGACGGCGATGCACCTCCGGGCTTCGCCTGCACCAAGGACGCCTACGCCGACTGGCTGGTCGCGCTGCTGGAAGCGCAGCATGCGGCGGTCGGGCCGCTCGACCTGGTCGGGCATGATTGGGGCGCGCTGCTGGTGCTGCGCGCGGCATCGCTGCGGCCGGGGCTGGTGCGCTCCTGGGCGGTCGCTGGCGGCGCACTCGATCCGGACTATCGGGGACATCGCATCGCGCGGATCTGGAATACGCCCGTGCTCGGCGAGATATTCATGGCGGTGTCGTCGCAAGCTGCCATGGCACGGATGTTCCGGCAGAGCGGATTGCCATCGGAGCTGGCGGCGCGCGAAGCCACGGCATGGCAGGCTCCGATGCGCCGGGCGATCCTCGCGCTGTATCGCTCCGCCGACGGTCTGTGCTTCAAGGGCGACTGGATCGCGCGGCTCGAACAGCTGCCGCGGCGTGGACTGGTGATCTCGGGCACACAGGATCCGTTCGTGCCGCTCGACACGCTCAGCCGGTTCGCGCAAGCGCACGGCGCGCGGCTTCATGTCGAGCCGGACGCCGGCCACTGGAGCATCGTCGAGCGGCCGCAGAGCATCGCGGCCGTGCTGCGGGCGTATTGGGCGGAATGAGCACCAGTCCTATTGCGACAGGGCTGAGACCAGCGCATCGCCGATTACATTGGCAATCTCCTGCTCGTGGCCGGGGTATGCGCGAAACACGTATTGTTGCCCGAGGAGTTGAGTTTGCTTCTCGACGTTCCAAATCCGAAGCGAGACTTTGTGACGGCCATCGCTGAGGAGCGCGGCATTGCCGACCAGCACGAGATCAAAGTGCAGATCTCGCGATTTCTCGAATTGCGGCAGCAGAATATCCGGATGACCTGGGCTTGCCATCGGGACAGGCTCTTCGACGACCCGGAGCGACGGCATTGCGTGGAATCGCGCGCGTAGCGCGCTCGTCAGAAGGGCGGCATCATCTTCCGCCTCAGGCGTCATCGCATGCAGCTCGGGCACCGCGATCACGCGTTCGCCTTCGGCCGAAGCAGGTCGCGCCAGGACCGTGAGCAGAGCCGCGACGGCAAATGCAACACCAAGAAAAACGTCATGAAAACGTCGAAGTATGCCGGCCTGCATGGTCACTTCAATCCTCATCTCAATCTACGCCCGAGCAATGGGCCGGCTCTTCGACGTGCGCGCCGGCTATCACACAATCTTTGATGGATTGCGGTCCTCTGATACCATAACCTGAAAGTCGCTCATCGGAGACATTCGACATGGCGCGTCTCAAGACCGGACTTTGGTTGTTCTCGGCGCTGCTGGTGGCCCGGCTCTTCTCCAGCGCAGCCTTCGCCGAGGACTTGAGCCTCGCCCGCTTTCCTCAATCCGACTGGGCGACCGCCACGCCTGAGGACGAAGGGATGGATTCGGCGGCCCTCGCAAAACTCGTCGCTTCCGGTAAGGCGATGAGGTTCGACAGCCTGCTGATCGCGCGCCACGGCCGGGTCGTGCTCGATGCGTCCTATGCACCGTACAACGCCGACGAGCCGCACATCATCAATTCCGCGACCAAAGCCGTGGTCTCGACGCTGATTGCGATGCTGCTCAAGGACGGCGTGCTCGACAGTCTCGATCATCCGGTGCTCGACTTCTTCAAGGATCGCAAGATCGACAATGTCGACGCGCGCAAGCAGGCGCTCACGGTGCAGCACCTGCTCAACATGACCTCCGGGTTCGACTGGGACGAGGGTTATAGCGGCGGCGCCGAGACATCCCTCTACGAGATGGGCCGGAGTCCGGATTGGGTGCAGTACATCCTCGACAGGCCGATGGCGCAAGCGCCCGGCGAGACGTTCTACTACAACAGCGGCAACTCGCATCTGCTCTCCGCGATCGTCACGAAGCTCACCGGCAAGAGCGCGGAGGACTTCGCCAAGGAGAGGCTGTTTGGGCCGCTCGGGATCACCGAGCACGCCTGGTTCAAGGATGCCCAGGGAATTTCCGCCGGCGGTTTCGGGCTGGCGCTGAAGCCGCGCGACATGGCGAAGATCGGCTACCTCTATCTGCGGCGCGGCCGCTGGGGCGAGCAGCAATTGCTGCCGCCGGACTGGATCGAAGCCGTCAACCACGCCACCGTCAGCATGAATGCGAAGTTCGATCCGGGGCTCTCCTACGCCGATCAGTTCTGGGCCCTGCCGGACAAACACGTGTTCATGGCGGTCGGCTACCACTGCCAGGTCATCATGGTACTGCCCGACCGCGACATCGTGGCGGTGATGACCGCGCGCGAGTTCTGTCCATTCCGCAAGCTCGCCAACACCATTTCGGCGACTGTGACGTCTGACAGCGCCCTGCCTGCGGCGCCGGAAGCGGCAGCCGCGCTCGCCGCTGATGTCCGCGAGGTCGCGACGGAAACCCGAGGCCCGGTCGGAGCCGTGCCGGAGATGGCGGCTTCCATCTCGGGCAAGACCTACAGCTTCCCGCCCGGCCCGCTCGGCATCAACACGATCAAGCTGGACCTCACGGGACCGGAACCGCAGGTCACCTGGGACATCCCCTCGCGGGACCGCGCCGGAGGCACGGTGCATCTGCAGAGCCCGATCGGCCTCGATGGCCTCTATCGCAAGACCGCGCCGCCCCATCCCTGGCAGCCCTTCACCTACCGGGCCATGAAGGGCAGCTGGATCGACGCCACGACCTTCGTGATCGACGCCCAGTTCATTGGCCAGGGCGAGGAGCGCAATTGGCGGCTCAGCTTCGACGGCGACAAGGTGATGTTCCGAACGAAGGGCCGCTACGGCAAGGACGTAGTGGTCGAGGGTCATGCGGCGCCATGAGTCCTCGGCGGCTCTGCGCAGCCTGACGAAAGTCGAGCGCAAATGCTGCAGCACTGATCGGCTCCGTTCGGCTGGGCGGAGACATGCCGCACGGCGAGAATTGGAACAGTTCTCATAGCGCTCTGCGTGCCGCGGGCGGCGGATGCGATCTCCCGTCGTTTTCTCAAACAGATCATCTCGTGTATGTCTGCCCTCCCGCCGAGGCTCTCACTCCGCGGCGGGGGATCGTTTTTCGATTGCGGTGGCATAATGTTGGGATTGCTGGAGCGTCTGGGTCTCCGTTTCGAGGATACCGTCGAGGAGCGGCGTTTCGTCGACCATTACGTCCGCGGCAGCACCGGCTGGACGCAGATCGCGATGCTGCTCGGCGCCCTCACCTTTGCCGGCTACACGCTGTGGGACTGGGTGCTCTATCCCGAGATCGTGCCGACCACGTTCGCGATCCGCGGCGGGACCGCCGCGCTGGTGCTGCTGCCGCTGACGGCTTTGCTGTCGACGCCGGCGCGCCGATGGGCCGAGCCGATTCACCTGGTCTATTGCGTGATCCCCGGTTGCGTGCTGCCGACGATCTACTGGGTGCTGCCGTCGGGCTTCACTTACTCCGCGGCCGGCATGATCATCGTCATCCTGTTCGTCTCCACCATGCTGCCGTTGCGCACCGGCTCCTACGCGATCTTCTGTGCAACGAGCTGGAGCGCGCTGGCGGTGGCCGAGAGTCTTGCGACCGAGCCGCTGCCGCCCGGCCTGCGCTTCATCGATCATTCGCTGGTCGGCAATGCCTGCCTGCTCTCGCTCTATGCCGTCGGCGCGCGCGAGTACCAGGCGCGCAAGCAGTTCCGCACCGCGGAGGCGCTGCAGCGGGAGAAGGAGCGCTCCGAGGCCTCGCTGCGCGATCTGCATGCCACGCAGGCCCATCTGGTGCAGGCGGAGAAGCTGGCCTCGCTCGGCCAGCTCGTCGCCGGTGTCGGCCACGAGGTCAGCACGCCGCTCGGGCTGGCGCTGACCACGTCGACGGCGATGGAAGACGACGTCGAGGCGATCGCGCGCATGCTTGGCGGCGGCCCGGTGCGGCGCTCGGATCTGGCGAGGGGCGTCGCTCGGCTGCAGCAGGGCCTGCATTTGACGACGCAGAGCCTGCACCGCGCCTCCGAGATGGTACACAGCTTCAAGCAGGTCGCCGTCGACCAGGCCAACGAGGCGCTGCAGACCTTCGAGCTGCAGAGCTGGATGACCGATCACGTCACCAAGCTCCGCCCGCTGTTGATGCGCCAGGGCCTGACGGTCGTGCTCTCTTGCCCGGAGGGCATCGTGCTCACCAGCTATCCCGGTGCACTCGGACAGGTCATCAGCATCCTCGCCTTCAATGCGGCGACGCATGCCTATCCCGGCGACATCAGCGGCGTCTTCACCGTGGAGGTCGCACAGCCCGGCGACGATTCGGTGCGCATCGTCTGCGCCGATCAGGGCGTCGGCATGCGCGACCAGGTTCGCGGGCGGGTGTTCGACCCGTTCTTCACCACGCGCCGCGAGAAGGGCAATGCCGGCCTCGGCCTGCACATCGCCTTCAACCTCGTGGCATCCACACTCGGCGGCCGCATCGAGCTCGACAGCCAGCCGCAGCAGGGCACGCGCATCACGCTGGACATTCCGCTGATCGGACCAGGCAAGCCGGCCGAGCTGGAACTCGCCGCCGCACAATAGGCTCGGGGGCGCGCCCGCATCAACGACCGGTCCCAAGCGTTGAGAGTCCTCGGCACGCAGTCCCGGAAAACGAGACCAGCAGCGCTCCGTCCGCAGCTTGGGTGCAGCGCTTATCGCGCATCATATCGTGCACGATCATGGATCACTCCGCGTCGATCGTGATCATCAAATGCGCAATGCCGCAAAGACGCCGCGACCTGCGCATCTCCGAACCAATTAGAACAATTCAACACCGCATGGCTTAGAGCAATTCAATCCGGCGTGTTGTGTCTTTCGCTGCACTGCGTTGCTAGACGTCGCATCGAGCTGACCGTTCCCTCGAACGGTGCGACGTGGAAGTGCAGTAGACGATGACGAAGTGTGAAGGCCGGCGCGATGCGCGCGCTCGTACCGGCATGCGTGGCGCGATTGCGCTCGTGAGTGCTCTGACCGCAGACCTCCTCTGGTCCCCCTCTCCCGTGTTTGCGCAGGCGACGCTGCCGCCGGTGACGGTCGACGTGCCGGCGCCGAAGCGCAAGCCTGCGAGCGCCGCCAGCGCGCCGCAGCGCCAGGCGCGCGCGCTACCGTCACGACGCGCGATGCCGCCGCCGCCGATGCCGACACGCGCGGAACGCGCCGCGGCCGAGGCCGTAGTCCTCGACGCCGCCAAGCTCAACTACCGCGCCATGCCGAGCGCGACCACGCTGCGCAGCGGCGCCTCGCCGCTCGACACCGCGCAATCCGTCAACGTCGTGCCCGAACAGGTGATCAGGGACCAGTTGCCGCGCAACATCGACGACGCGCTCGCCAATATCAGCGGCGTCACCCAGGCCAACACGCTCGCCGGCACGCAGGACGCGGTGATGCGTCGCGGCTTCGGCGACAACCGCGACGGCTCGATCATGCGCAACGGCCTGCCGCTGGTGCAGAGCCGCAGCCTCAATGCGGCCGTGGAGAGCGTCGAGGTGCTGAAGGGCCCGGCCTCGCTGCTCTACGGCATCATGGATCCCGGCGGCATCGTCAACACCATCAGCAAGCGCCCCGAGCTTTATCAGCACGGCTCGGTGACGCTCCTCGGCTCGGCCTATGCCAACAACCGGACCGGCGCCGACGGCACGATCGACGTCACCGGCCCGATCGGCGACGGCGGCCTCGCCTATCGCTTCATCGGCTACGGCGTCAGCGAGGATTACTGGCGCAATTTCGGCCGCCATCGCGAGATGCTGGTGGCGCCGTCGCTCGCCTGGTACGGCGACACGACCACGGTCCAGCTCAACTACGAGCATCGCGAGTTCATCACCCCGTTCGATCGCGGCACCGCCTTCATAAATGGCGCACCGCTCGCGATCCCCGCGACGCGGCGGCTCGACGAGCCCTTCAACAACACATGGGGGCAGTCCGACCTGGTCCAGGCCTCGGTCGAGCAGAAGCTCAACGACGATTGGAAGCTCACCGCGGCCTACAGCTACAACACCGAGAGCTCCAGCGCCAACCAGCTGCGCATCACCGCGATCGATGCGAAGGGCAAGGAGACCCGCAGCAACGACGGCACCTGGGGCTCGCTCAGCCGGGTCAGCTACGGCACGTCCTACATCCAGGGCGCCTTCTGGCTCGGCGGCCTGCGCAACGAGGTGCTGTTCGGCGGCGACGCGCAATATCGCACGATCTATCGCCAGGACCTGATCCGCGACAAGGTCACGAGCGTGTTCAATGTCTACAACCCGGTCTACGGGCTGATCCAACCCGGCACGCTGGTCTCGGCCAGCGACAGCGACCAGACCGACAAGCTCGGCCAGTATTCGCTGTTCGTGCAGGACACGCTGCATCTCACCGACAAGCTCTCCTTCGTCGGCGGCGTGCGCTACATGGACTACGAGCAGATCGCCGGCCGCGGCCGGCCGTTCAAGGCCAATACCAACGTCGCCGCCGACACCGTGCTGCCGCTCGGCGGCGCCATCCTCAAGCTCAACGAGCAGGTGTCGCTCTACGCCAGCTACACCAAGAGCCTGAAACCGAACTCGACCATCGCGCCGCTCACGGGCGGCGTGGTGCTCGGCTCCAACATCGCACCGGAGCAAGGCACGGCGTGGGAGACCGGCTTCAAGTTCGATCTCGACAAGAGGCTGTCCGGTACCGTCGCGGTCTACGACATCGACAAGCAGAACGTGCTGGTGTCGCAGACCAATGCCAGCAACGTCGTCGAATACACCACCGCCGGCAAGGTGCGCTCGCGCGGCGCCGAGGTCGACGTCAGCGGCAAGATCGCCGAGCACTGGACCATGATCGGAAGCTACGGCTACACCGATGCCAGGGTCACGGACGACCCGGTCTATCGCGGCAACCGCCTGCAGAACGTCGCGCTCAACACCGCCTCGCTCTACCTCGTCTACGATTTCGGCACGGCGCTGCCGGGCCAGCTCAGGCTCGGCGGCGGCGCGCGCTATGTCGGCGACCGCGCCGGCGACGCCGCCAACAGCTTCGTGCTGCCGTCCTACGTCGTCGCCGACGTGTTCGCGAGCTACGAGACCAAGCACCATAACCTGCCGGTGCTCTACCAGCTCAACGTCAAGAACCTGTTCGACAACGTCTACTACCCCTCGGCCAACAGCGCGCTGACCGTCGCGGTCGGCGATGCGAGGCGGGTGTCGCTGTCGGCGACGGTGAAGTTCTGAGCCAAGGAGAAGCGTGCGTGACGTCCTTCAGCATCAAACCCGCGCTGCTGCAGATCCACTCTGTCCTGGGTCTTGCGGCCGCGCTGATCCTCTCCCTCTTGGGCATCACCGGCGCGATCATGGGTTTCGAGGACGAGATCCAGGCCGGTCTCAACGCCAAACTGTCCCACGTCGCGCCGCGTACGGAAGCGCCGCTTTCGCCCGCCGAGCTGGTGGCGCGGCTGCAGGCTGATCCGGCGCTCGGCAAGGTCTCGGCGATCACGCTGTCGCGCGATCCCCTGGCGGCCGTGCGCGTCCGCTTCGCGCGCAATGAGGATGGCGGCCGGCCCTCCTCGCTGCTGGTCGATCCCTATGACGGCCGCGTGCTCGGCACGCCCAGCGGCGAGGCGTTCTTCGCCACCGTGCGGAGGCTGCATCGCTGGCTGCTGCTGCCGGGCGACGGCAACGGCGCCGGCCGCCAGATCACCGGCGCCGCGGTGCTCGGACTCGTCGTGCTGCTGATCACGGGCCTCGTGCTGCGCTGGCCGCGTCGGGCGAGCAGCGCAGCACTGTGGCTGAAGCCGCAGCTCGGACTGAGCGGCCGCGGCCTGCATCGCTCGCTGCACAGCGTGATCGGCACATGGGTGCTGCCGGTCTATCTGGTGATCGCGCTGACCGGGCTGTCCTATTCCTACGCCTGGTACAAGGACGGCCTGACCTGGCTGCTCGCGCCGGCGACATCAGGAGCGCCGATGCCGGGCAAGGCTCCGCGCGAGGGTCGCTCCGGGTCTGCGGAAGCAAAGCCTGTCGCGCTCGATCTGGTCTGGGCCACGTTGCGTGAGCAGATCGGGGATCGCTTCGCGGCGATGCAGCTCACCTTGCCGGCGGGCGCCGGCGCGGCGGTGCGCGTGCGCGCCTGGCCGAGCGAGGCGCATGACGGCCGGCGCGACGAATTCCGTATCGACGGCGCGACGGGTCGGCTGCTCGCGGCCGAGCGTTACGCCGACAAGACCGCCGGCGAGCGCGTGCTCGCCCGCATCCTGGATATCCACCGCGGCAGCATTCTCGGCTGGCCCGGCCAGCTCGCCTTCATGCTCGCCGCCGCGCTGATGCCGCTGTTCGCCGTCACGGGCACGCTGCTCTATCTGTCGCGGCGGCGCTTGCGGCGTCAGACGCAGTCGGCACGCGCTGTCCAGCTCGTTCCCGGCGAATGAGGCCGCGCGCTCAGGCTGCGGCGCGGACATGCGACGCGCGCCGGATGGCGTTGGCCGCGATGATGACGTGCAGCAGCAGCGACAGGCCGAAGCCGAGGGCGTGCTGGGCAGCCGTCGCCGGGATGGTGAGGACCGTCACGAGGCCGAGCGGAATGAACAGCACGATGCCGGTGACGAGGCCGGGATTGTAGCCACGGAAGCGCAGCGCCGGACCGATATGGCCGAGCGAGTTGACGAGCATCAGATAGGGCGCGACCAGGGCCCAGGCCGGGCCGGCGATCCAGGCGACATAGAGCGCAATCAGGTCGATGCCCCAGACCGCGCCGCAATTGACCCAGAGCACGTCGATCGTGGTCAGCGCCTCGCGGCCGCCGAACATCACGTTGTTGACGAAGCTGCGGAAGCGGTCGCCGGTGTGCTCCTCGACCTGGTGGATCATGTAGCCCGGCGAATGCAGGAAGATCAGCAGCAGCGCGAGCGGCCAGTCGGCCGCCAGCAGCGGTACCAGCGCCAGCAGCGCTGCGGCCATGAACACGGCACCGGCCACCCAGTGACGGGAGAGAAGGTCCAGCATCAGCGAGTGATGCGCGAGTCGGCTGAACTTGCCAAGCCGGGTTGCCCCGAACACCGCCGCGCCGGGAGGCTGCGGCGTGATGACCTGTCGCAGCCTCCAAACCTTTCGGGGCGCGGCGCGACCTACTTGAGCAGCACCAGGCATTCGCCGGCCGGCGTGGCGTTGGCGCGGGCGGTGTCGCGATCGAACTTGCCGGCCATCACCAGCGGCCTGACACGCTCCACCATGACGTCCTTGACGACGCTATCCGGGCCGATGGCCGGCGCTGCGACGTCGTAGATCTGCTTCGCCACGGGCGACAGCTTGGCGGCACAGCTGTCGGCGGCGGCGCGGTTGCCGGCCAGCGCGGCCTGCGACAGAAGACATTGGGAGACGGCGATGAATGTGACAAACGGGAATGCGACGCGCAGCATGGCAATCAGTCCTTCGTTCAAATGAGGTTCAGCCCGGCGCAAGCAGGCTCGGTCCGGAGCACATCCACTCAGTGTCCGGCCGCCCGCATGCGGGCTCTGATCTAACCCGAGCCGGCAGCAACGCCTACTCGATTTCGCCCGTCCGCCAGCCGAGGTCCAGACCGTGCAGCAAGCTCCTGAAATGCTTCGAAAAACCCCGGTGCAGAAGCGTACGCGGCAGACCCTCGACGTGATCTTCGAGGCAACCGCTCAACTTCTGCAGAGCGGCGGCGGCAAGGGCCTGAGCACGAACGCCATCGCCGAGCGCGCGGGCTTCTCGATCGGCACGCTCTATAGCTATTTCAGGGACAAGACCTCACTGTTGCGTGCGCTGGTGCTGCGCGAGTTCGCTCGACAGGAGGCGGAGTTCGGGGAGGCGCTGGAGGCGCATCGCGGGCTTGGACGCGAGGCGATCGTGCGCGCGGCGGTGCGCCAGGGCTTCGCCCCGTTCGCCGGCCGTCACCGTGTGCGGCGCTATCTTCTCGTCCTGTTGGGCAACGACGCGGAGCTGCAGAAGGCGCTGCACGAGATGGTGGACCGCATGACCGAACGGCTGATCGCGACGGTGGGATTGCGGAGTGAAGCGATGCCGGCCGCGCGCCGCTTCATCCTGGTCCGCGCTGCGCTGGGCCCGATCCGGGCTGCCGTCATGCGCGAACATCGCCTCGTCGGCACACGCGAGCTCGAGGACGAACTGGTGCGGCTGATGCTGTTCCTGCTGGAGCCGGATCCCGTCAAATCGTCATGAGGGCCGTCACGAGGGGCCGTCGGGCTTGGCGGCCTCCAGCCGCTCAGCGAGCTTCTTCAAGGCCTCCTCCGACGCCGGCCGGCTCTGGAACTCGCGGATGGCGCGCGACAGCTCCTGATCCGACATCGGATGAGCCGGCTGCTTGATGCGGCCGTCGGCAAGGGCGGCTGCGATGGTCTCGATATGCGGCCCCGTGCCACCGAACAATCGGCGGAGCCGGTTGAGGAACGCGATGTGGGGCACGGCTGTTCTCCCGATGCGGCGACCGGCAACCTTCGACCGCATCTGCTGACGGCGACCTTAGTCGGTAACGCCGGCTCCGTCGTCTCATTTGATACGCAACACCGCCCGGACGGTAGGATTTTCATGGATGCGGACCGGATCGTCACCAACAAGCTCAGGGAGCATTCGAAACTGTCCGGCGAGGACATCGCCGAGATCCGGAATTTCAGCTCCGCTTTGCGCGAGCTCGCCGATCAGGAGGACCTCATCCGCCAGGGCGACGAGCCGGACCGTTCCGTCGTCGTGCTGTCCGGATGGGTGGCGCGCTATCACCTGCTGTCCGGCGGGCAGCGGCAGTATCTCTCCTTTCACATGCCCGGTGACTGGCCCGACGCCCAGTCGATCTTCCTCGACTGCATGGATCACGCCGTCTGCGCGATCGGGCCGGCGGTGGTGGCGAGCGTTGCGCACAAGGAGCTGACCCGCGCGATCAGCCGGCGGCCGACGCTCGGCTTTGCGATCTGGCGCGAGACGCTGATCGATGCGTCGATCTTCCGCGAGGCCATCACCAACAACGGCGCGCGGAGCAAGCCGGCGCGCATGGCGCACATGTTCTGCGAGCTGTTCTATCGCGCCCGCGCGCTCGGCCACGTCCGGCACGATCAGTTGCAGTTGCCGGTCAGCCTGGTGCAGCTCGGCGAGGCGCTGGGCATCGCGATCGCGACGGTCAACCGCACGCTGGTCGAGCTGCGCGCCAGCCGCGCTGTCGATTTCCGCAGCGGCCTGCTGACGGTGCACGACTGGACGCGGCTATGCGCGATCGGCGAGTTCGATCCCAGCTATCTGCACCTGAAGAAGCAGCCGCGCTGAGGCACAGGTCTCAGCGCGGCCACTCACGTGGGCTCGCGACTCCCACCTTTAACGGTTGCGCGCGTCAGCTCAGGCGACCTTGGTGATGAGCTTGACCACGTAGGCGTAGGGCCCGTTCGGGCTCTTCTCGGCGATCCAGGCGCAGTGCCAGTCGGAGCCGTAGCGCAAGCCCGTGTCCCATCCCGAGCCGCCGCCGTGCTCGTTGTCCCACGACCAGGCCTTGCGGTCCTTCTGAGGATCGGAGGGGAAGCTGCTGCCGCTGTAGACGGAGATCTGCCCCTGCTGCGCGCGGAACGGCGAGTTCGTGCTCCACTTGAGCCACAGATTGCCCTGCTCCTCGTAGGACGTGAGCGACCATTGGTAGGACGCCGAGACGGTCTGCGGATTGGTGCTGGTGGCCGAGGTCTGCTCAATGACTGCCATGATTGTCTCCTTACAAAATGAGATGAAAAATCTTCACAATAGTGGCTGCCCAAAAGACAACCATTGATTGTATATCTGATAAAGCTCCCCCCGACAACGTGCGCTGTTCGCACAACGCCGTGATCGCGCGGCAGGCGTGGCGTCCAGCCGAGGCCCACGGATCCCCGCACTCAGATGCAGAGACCGATCACCTTGATGCTGAGGTGGCAGTCCTTGGAGGCGGACGCCGGCGGCTTGGCGCCCCAGCGCGTCGCCGGCTTGGCGTCGCCTTTCGCGGATCGGGTCGCGGCCTGCGCGACGACGGCCTTGGCCTTGCCCTTCGGCCTGTCGGTCTCGTAGTCGCCCGCGATCACCATCGCCCAATAGGTGCGCTTGCCGCTGGCGTTCTTTGCGCTGGCGATGCCGACCTTGGTCGCCTTGGGAAGCAGCAGATTCTTGCGGTGCCCCGCCGAGTTGATCCACTGCCCCAGCGTCTTGTCGAAGTTGTCGTAGCCATAGGCGATGTTCTCGGCCGCACGGCCGGCCTTCGACGGAGCCACACGGCGGGTGAAGGGACCGAGCACCTCGTGGCTGAGATCGTCCTTGTCGGCCATCGCGCGCGCTTGCTCCATCGCGATGCGGTCGAGCGTCGCGTCGCGCGTCACGCGGCCTTCGCCATGCGCGAGCCGAAACGCCGAGATCTGATCGGCCGGCGCGGAGTCGCCGGCAAATGCCGCATGGGCCGACAGCGCCAGCAGCGCTGCAACCAAAACCGCGCGAAAGCCGCGCAACGTGAAACGAAGCTCCCGCATGCTAGGACACGTGCTCATCAATCCGGAGTAGGTAACGGTCGCTCGATCCCGCTTTGATCCGAAGCGACGGACGTGCTGGACCGCCGCGGAACCACCCGATATGACAATGCCGGAATTCAGTCCAATGCGGGCGGTCGATACTTCTCTATTCTATTTCGACACTTTGTGCCAAGTCGGCGCAATCGTGCCGGCGGGCGCGGCCTCCGAGATCGAGAACGTCAGCCACGTGTTCCAGCCCGACGGCCGGTTGGCGGCGTCGAACTCGCCATATCCCTTCAGCCCCAGGAACGCCTGATTGCTGCCGATCTGGAAAATATATCCGATCTGCGGGCCAACGCCGAGGACGCGCGAGCGGAAGCCGCCGAGAGCGGCGGGCTGACCGAAGTCGTCGGTAATCTGCTGATAGGCGTAGCCAACGAAACCGACGAAGACCTGCTTCGACAGGAACTGCGACACGCCCCAGTCGAGATGGAAATCGATGCCGCTCTGGTACCGGGTATCGGGATTCTTGAAATTGTAGGTCAAGCCCCCGACGGCCGAAAATTCCGTGCCGGTCGCCGGGTTCAAATAAGTGTAGCCGCCGCCAAAGTCGATGGCGCCGTGACCGATGCCGATGTTGGCCAGCCGGTTCCGACTGTAGTCGCCGACGGGAATATCGCCGGCGCCGTAGACCATGGTGTTGTGGACGCCGTTATTCCACTTCAGCTTCACGGTCGGATAGAGATCTCCGTAAGAGACGAGTGCGTCTTCGAGGAATCCGGTGCGCGTGCTGACGATCGGACCGGCAACCGTCGTCAACGTACCAGCGATGCTCGCGGAATTTCTGCCGTAGACGCTGGCCAGCGTCGCCGACAACTGGCCGCCGAGTACCGGCGTCGCAAACGTGTAGGTCGGCGCGATGAACATCAGATCGGCCTGGCCGCGCAAAGCCAGATTGAGATCGATGTTGACGGTTGGAGAAAATCGTCCGACCTGGAACTCGCGCGACGCCGCGGCCGCGCCTGAGGCACCCACGCTCGTATGGTAGTAGATGGCAGCCACCGACCAGCCCGGCGTGGCAGGCGTTGCGGCGAGGCTGCCGTACAATCCCGGCAGCCAGAACGAGATGCCGCTCTCATCGGCATGGGCGACCAGAGGCGAAAAAGAAGCCACCGCGGCGGACGCGAAAACGCCGCTCAGCCACAATCGCAGGAAGCCGGACCTGCGTCCCGATCTATCGCGCTGCAATCGTAATCCCCCCACGCTCCCATTTCAGGCGGCATGCCTGAGTTGTCGTCGACGACTACGGCTTGTAGTCGCTCATCCGCCGTCCGGTCTTGTCGTAGACATTGAAAAACTCGTCCGACATGATCGTAGCGATGCCACTTCTGGGTACCTCGGTCAGATCTTTCTCAAGCGTCTTGATCCGGAACTTCCACCCGAGAACCTCGGCTCCACGGTGCTTGCATTTTGCCCGACGGCCCCCCTCAGCTTGAAGCCAGAAGGATCGTCGCCAGATTGGCTATTTGCACTGCACGCTCCTTCTCAAAGGACCGACCACTGACCTGGCGAGCACGAAGAGCGCATCAATCGGACAGTCCTTTCTTCAAAGCCGCTGCCTTGCGGGCTTGGACGGCTTCTTCATTGTCGGCCTTCTTCATACCCACTAGATCGATCGTCACCTTGCCGATCTTGCCTGTGAACTTGAACGGCACCTTGTAGGCCTCGGTAACAGGCGTGCCTTCATCGGCACCGACGTCTGCGCCTTCGTCCGCGGAGTAGAAGCAGCATTGGGTTCGTTCGATCCGGCCGGTCGCGACGGCCTTTCCGTTCACGAGGATCGTGCCCACGCCCCCCTTGCCCAGGCCGCCACCGTCATAAGCGAACTCAAAGCGCAGTGCGGCTTTGCCTGCCGGAAGAGCCTGCTTGGCGGTTACGGTGTATCGCTGCAGACCGAGAAAATTATACGTGTAGGTCGGCTTTCCGTCCTTCAGGTAGAAGGTCCAGCCACCGAACCGTCCGGCCTGAGCGATGATGACGCCATTGGCTCCGCCCTTCGGGATGTCCAGATCGGCAGTAATGGCGTGCGATTGGTTCTTCAGGTTGATGAAGACATTCTCCGTCATCCCGATCATGCCTTCGTAGACCGTCAGGCTGGTGCGGCCCGCCATCAGGTCGGGACGTCCGACCAGCGCCGCGTTGGTGCGCTCCAGGGTGCGGTCGTCGAGCGGCAGCACGTTGTATTTCACTGCTTCCTTCAGGAACAGCTCCTGCATCTCCTTCAGCTTGTCCGGATTTTTGGCAGCCAGATCGTTGCTCAGGCTGAAGTCCGATCGCGCATCGTAAAGCTCCCAGATATCCTGCTGGAGCGGCCGCCGCGGTTTGGTTTCCCAGGCCGCCCGGTGCACCGTGCCGGCAAGCCAGCCGTCGCTGTAGATCGCGCGGTTGCCGAAGATTTCGAAATACTGCGTCAGATGCCTGCTCGGCGACTTGGCGTCGGCAAAGCTGTAGGCCATGCTTACGCCTTCAATGGGAGTCTGGACCGTTCCATTTACGCTCTTGGGCTCAGGCAGTTTCGCTGCTTCGAGAATGGTCGGCACGATGTCGATGACGTGATGCCACTGCGGACGAAGCTCACCTTTCGCCGCGATCCCCTTCGGCCAATGGACGACCATGCCGTTGCGGGTGCCGCCATAGCTCGAGGCCACTTGCTTGGTCCAGGTAAACGGAGTGTCGCCAGCGACCGCCCAGCCGGCCGCGTAATGGCCGTAGGTGTTGGGACCGCCGAGTTCGTCATAGTGCTTCAAGACGTCCTGGACGGTTTCCTGCACTCCATTGAAATAGGTCATCTCGTTGTACAGGCCGTTCGCGCCGCCTTCGGCGCTCGCGCCGTTGTCGCCGACGATGTAGAAGATCAACGTATTGTCGAGTTGGCCCGTTGCCTTGATGGCGTCGATCAGGCGGCCGATCTCGGTGTCGGTGTATTCGCCAAATCCGGCGAATACTTCCATCTGGCGCACGAACAGCTTCTTCTCGTCAGCGCTCAGCTTGTCCCAGTCCTGGATGGCGTCCGGCTTCGGGGCGAGCTTGGTATCGGGTGGCACCACGCCGAGCTTGATCTGCCGCGCCAACGTCTCCTCGCGCAGCTTGTCCCAGCCCTGATCGAACTTGCCCTTGTACTTGGCGATCCATTCTTTGGGCACCTGATGCGGGGCATGGGTGGCGCCGGGTGCAAAATACATGAAGAACGGCTTGTCCGGCGTCAGCGATTTCTCCGACCGCATCCAGTCGATCGCCTTGTCGGTCATGTCGGTCATGAAATGATAGTTCGGGTCCGTCGACGGCTCGACCTGGGTCATGCCATCGTAGATCAGCGGCGCCCATTGATTGGTTTCGCCGCCCATGAAGCCATAGAACTTGTCGAAGCCCTGGCGCGTCGGCCAGCGGTCGGTCGGGCCGGAGGGACTTACCTCCCATGCCGCGGTCTCGTGATTTTTGCCGAAATGCGCCGTGCTGTAGCCGTTCAACCGCAGCATCTCCGCGACGGACGCGACATTGTTGGGACGCTGACCGGTCTGTCCCGGGAAGGACGTCGCGGTTTCCGCGATCGAACCGAAATTGTTCATGTGATGGTTGCGGCCGCTGAGCAGCGCCGCGCGGGTCGGCGAACAAAGCGCCGTGGTGTGAAACTCGTTGTAGCGGAGGCCCTCGTTGGCGAGGCGGTCGACCGTCGGCATCCTGATCGGGCCGCCAAATGCGCTTGACTGGCCGAAGCCCATGTCGTCGATGAGCACGATCAGTACATTGGGTGCACCGGCCGGCGCCTTGACTTCAAACCGCGGCGGCGGCGGCGCATCGCGCGCATCGAATACGGTGCTGTGTGGAGGGTTCGGCTCAGGAATCGGCAGAACCGATCGCTCGGTCGGCAACACAGCACTCGGCGGCGCCGACTGTTGGGCCAATGCTGGAAGCACGAGTAGCGTCGTCAACGACAGGACCGACGCAGCCAACTTCATTCGCTTCATGATCACTGCCTTTGGATGAGACAATTGACAAATGAGACAATTGACACGGCTCCTCGCTGCCGGAACGACCCTGCCCGCAAACCGCGATCATCGGCGCGGGCAATGACGTTCGGCCGGCCCAACCGGCTCGCGGAGAGCGATAATTCTATAATTCTAGCGTCTGCCAACGCGATTGACCGGCCCGCCTCGATTCATCGGCGTTCCCCGCACGCGCACGCCTGGGGCCACCACGGCGCGCGCCACCGGGCGGGGCCGCAGCACGACGCCGGGCCTGACGACGCAGCCGACGGGATACTCGACATACTGACAATACACCACGGCACTTGCCCTTTCGGTGCTCGCGGCTACGAATCCCGTCACCAGCAACAGCCCTGTCAGGGCAACCGATAATTTCATCTTGGCATCCTCCCATCGGAAAGCTCATCATCGGCCCCTCCGGGAGGCACACCTTGATGCAGGTCAAGCAACCTTGGCAGACATTCCTGCATGTGCGGAAATGACCGACAGAGCAGCTTGATCGCAAGCTGACCAATTTGGGGCGTGAGGTACAAGCGTTGACACGCAGGCCGCCAAAAGCCGGCACGAAGGGACCGCGGAAGGGATCCGCCGCGGCCCCATCGCCGGCTGCGCCGGCGGATCGGCTTGCTTCCGGCGAAACGGCCTTCTCCAGGCGCGCGATCTGGATAGCAGTAGCGGTCACGATCGCGCTCGTGCTGGTGGTCGGCATGGTTTTTCATCTCCTCAAGGCCGACGGACCGGCCTCCACGGCGCAGGCCTCATTCGTCGCCACCTATGTGGGCAGCGAAAGCTGCGCCGGCTGTCATCAGGCAGAAGCCAAATTATGGGATATTTCGCAGCACAAGGCCGCGATGGCGCACGCGACCGACAAGACGGTGCTCGGCGATTTCAACAAGAGCTTCGACTACTTCGGTGTGCATTCCCGCCTCTTCCGCGATGGCGGAAAATTCATGGTCGAAACCGACGGGCCCGACGGCAAGCTTGCCGTGTTTGAGGTGAAGTACACGTTCGGTGTCGATCCGCTGCAACAATATCTCGTCGAGTTTCCAGATGGGCGCATCCAGGCGCTGCCGATCGCATGGGACGGCCGGCCCATGGACAAAGGCGGCCAGCGCTGGTTCCATCTCCATCCCGAAGAAGAGATCAAGCACGACGACGTCCTGCACTGGACCAAGCTGAACCAGAACTGGAACTTCATGTGCGCGGAATGCCACTCGACCGGCGTGCGCAAGCATTACGACACCGCGACGGATCGCTTCGCGACGACATGGGCGGAAATCAGCGTCGGTTGCGAGACCTGTCACGGTCAGGGCTCCACCCACGCCGCCTGGGCGCGTGACAAGCAACGATGGTGGCCATTCGGCAAGCACGAGGATCCGAGCAAGGGATTGCTGGTCCGTTTCGACGAACGGCGCGGCGTCACCTGGCCGATCGATCCGCGCAGCGGAAATGCGACGCGCTCAGCCGCGCCGGCCGCGTTGCGAAAGGAGATCGAGACGTGCGGGCTATGCCACGCGCGCCGTGCCGGCTTCAGCGAGGACTGGACACCCGGTCAATCGCTGTCCCAGACCCATATTGTCGAGGCGCTGGCGCGGACCACTTATCATGCCGATGGCCAGATCCGCGATGTGGAGGAGCCCTATAACTATACGCCGTTCAAGCAGAGCAAGATGTTTGCCGCTGGCGTGACCTGCAGCGATTGTCACGAGCCGCACGGCGCAAAGCTCCGAGTCTCCGGCGAAGGCGTTTGCCTGCAATGCCATGCGTCCGAAAAATACGCCGATGCGAAGCATCGCCATCACGCGGACGCCGATCCGGCGCCGACCTGCATGTCGTGCCACATGCCGGCGCGCACCTATATGCAGATCGACCCGCGTCACGATCACGCCTTCCGCGTTCCGCGACCCGATCTTTCGGTCACGTTGGGAACCCCGAACGCCTGCAACGACTGCCACAGCGACAAGCCGGCGCAATGGGCCGCCGCCGCGATCGAGCAATGGTTCGGGCCCGACCGAAAGGGCTTCCAGACCTATGGGCCCGCGTTCCGCGCAGCACGCAGCGACCAGGCCGACGCCGCCGCGCTGCTTGGCCTTCTGGCCGCGGACAGGAACGCGCCGGCCGTGGCGCGTGCGAGCGCGCTCGGCGAACTCGCCTCGCGCATCGCTCCGGCGAACATTGCGACCGCACGGGCAGGCCTGGCCGATCCCGATCCCATGGTGCGGATCGGCGCGCTGGACATGCTGGAAAACGTGCCCGCCGGCCAGATCTGGCCGCTGGTTTCGCCGCTGCTCACCGATCCCGTGCGTGGCGTGCGGATCAGGGTCGCCTCCCTGCTCGCTTCCGTTCCGACCGCGAGCCAGCCGCTGCCCGATCGCGCACGCTTCGATCAGGCGGCACACGAATTCATCACGGCGCAGCGCGCCAATGCCGAACGGCCCGAGGCCCGCACCGCACTGGCAAACTTCCTGGCCTTGCGCGGACAGACCGGGGACGCAGAGACCGAGTACAAGGCAGCCCTCAGGCTCAGCCCGCACTATGCGGCGGCCGCCATCAATCTGGCCGACCTCTATCGCCAAATTGGCCGCGACGGCGACGGAGAAACCGTTCTGCGCGAAGCAATTGCGGCATCACCTACCGACGCGGCCGCGCATCACGCACTCGGCCTGACTTTGACCCGGCTGAAGCGGCACGACGAGGCGCTCGCCGAGTTGCGCAGAGCAACCGAACTCGAACCGGGTCGCGCTCGCTATATCTATGTCTACGCGGTGGCGCTGCATTCCGGCGGGCGAGCCGACGAGGCAATGACGGTCCTAAAGGAAGCTCTGGAAAGCCATCCCAATGATAGGGACGTGCTGTCCGCTCTGGTTTCGCTCAGCCGCGCGACAGGCGATGCAAGGGCGGCGCTGGGCTACGCCGAAAGGCTCGCAATCATGACACCGGACGACCGGAATCTGGCGGCGTTCATCGGCGAGATCAGGCGGCAGATTGACAAGCCAAACTAAGATAGCTGGCTCTCCTGCTTGAGCTCACAAAGGGCGCCCGAGAACCTCAAATGGAGCGAGCGCGAAATCGACGCTGAAATGACCAGGGACGCAACAAAGTCGAACGGCTCCTCAATGAGATCAAGCACTGTCGGCGGATCGCAACGCAACCACCTCGATCGGGTAGACATCGATCGCCGGCTCCTCATAGGGATGCGCAGCGCGGATCGCCTGTAGCACGGCTTTCAGCCGGTCCTCGGCGCAGACGGTCTCGATGCGCTCCTCCTCGACCGTCTCGAGCTGGCCGACCGCGCCGACGGCCGGGTTGGCGCCTGCCAGCGGACGAAACCGGCCCACGCCCTTCGCGGTAAACGAACAGTGGTCGTAATTGCCGATGCGGCCGGCGCCGGCCTCGCCCATCGCGCGGCGCACGGCGTCGCCCGCCGCTTCAGGGACATAGACGACGATCTTGTAGGTCTTCATGCTGGCCTGGATCCGGACGTCGATCACACGGCCGTTACCATCGCGTCGCCGCTGGCGCAATTTTCAGCGGGTCACAACCGGTCACAATCGCGAAAGCGCCGGCGCCGGTGACCAGCCATTCCGAAACACGCCTTGTGCGGCGCAGCAAACCCGATACTTATCGGTGATCTCTCCCGCATTCTCAACACCATGGAAGGCCCGCGCCTTGGCTGATACCAGTGCCGACACCATCGAGATCGTCCGTCACCGGCCGATGGGCTTCACCGAATTCGTCATCGTGGTCGCGGCGATCATGGCGCTCAATCCGCTGGCGATGGACATGATGCTGCCGGCGCTGCCGAACATCGGCGCCTCGTTCCATATCGACGTCGCCAACCGGCTGCAGACGGTGCTGACGGCGTTCGTCATCGGCTTCGGTCTCGGCCAGTTCGTGATCGGCCCGCTGTCCGACAGCTTCGGCCGGCGCCCGGTGCTGATCGGCGGCATGGTGCTGTATGCGGTCGCCAGCCTGTTCGCGATCGCCGCGCCGTCCTTCGAGATGCTGCTGCTGGCGCGCGCGCTGGAAGGTCTCGGCACCGCGGCGACGCGGGTGATCGCGACCTCGATCGTGCGCGACTGCTATGCCGGCCGCCGCATGGCGAGCGTCGTCTCGCTGGCGATGATGGTGTTCATCGCCATTCCCGTGATCGCGCCGTCGTTCGGCCAGGCGGTGATGCTGCTGACGCAGTGGCGCGGCATCTTCGTCGTGCTGACCTTGTACGGCATCGTCACGCTGCTGTGGACCGCCGCACGGCTGCCCGAGACGCTGCCGGAGAGCGAGCGCAAGCCGTTCTCGGTCAAAGAGATCGTCGGGGCCTTCCGCAACACCCTCACCAATCGCCAGACGCTGGGCTATGCGCTCGCGGCGAGCGGCATCTTCGGCGCCGTGCTCGGCTATGTCCTGTCCTCGCAGCAACTGTTCACCGGCGTCTACCATCTCGGCCACTACTTCCCGCTCGCCTTCGCGGCGATCGCGGTGACCATCGCGGTGGCCGGCTTCCTCAACGCCCGCCTCGTCGGGCGGCTCGGCATGCGCATGATCTCGCACGGCGCGCTGGTCGGCAGCGTCGTCATCGCGCTGGCCTGCTTCAGCGCGGCGATCCTCGGCACGCTGCCGCTGTGGCTGTTCATGACGCTGTCGGCCGGCATGATGTTCTCGTTCGGCCTGATGTTCGCGAACTTCACCGCGCTGGCGATGGAGCCGCAGCGCGCCAATGCCGGCACCGCATCTTCGCTCTACGGCTCGATCACGACCCTGCTCGGCATGGCCGCCGGCGCCGTCGTCGGCCAGGCGTTCGACGGCACGGCATTGCCGTTCGCCGCGGGCTTCCTGGCCTGCACGTCGAGCGCGCTCGTCATCGTGCTGATCACCGAGAAGGGCCGGCTGTTCCACGGCCAAGGCAAGCCGGTCTGACCGCCGCCGAGGGCCTCAAATGCACGGCCCCTGCCCGCGCTGCGGGCACAGCTTCAGCACGCTCGACAGCGTCAGCAGCAGACGCGCGCTGCGCGTCGTGTTGCCCGGCGCGCGGTAGCTGAGCGGCGCGGCGACGCCGAGATCGGCGCGCCAGTCGTTCGGGAAGGTAAAGCGCACCCCGGCGCCCGCCGAGGTCAGCGCGACGCCGTCGGCCGGCCGGAAGCCGTCGTTCCAGGCGAGCCCGGCATCGAAGAAGCTGTAGAGCTGATAGCTCGTGAGATACTGCCAGTTCGGTTTCTGCTCGAAGCGGACCTCGAACGTGCCGGCGACGCCATTGTCGCCGCTGATCTCGGCGCTGCCATAGCCGCGGCCATAGGCGAGGCCGCCGAGATAGAACTGCTGCGAATTGTACAGCGGACCCGAGGCGAGCTGGCCGGCGGCGGCGAGCTTCAGCGACCACGCCTCGGACAATGTCTGATAGCGCGCGAACCAACCGTTGAAGACCGAGAAGCTCGGCGAGGCGCCCGCGCGCGAGGCGAGGGGATCGTCGAGCGGCGTCGCCCCGAACGCGTTCAGGCCCTGCCGGTAGGCCAGCGTCAGGTAGCTGTCGCCGCCGACATCATCCTTCCAGCGGTAGTCGGCGGTGAAGGTCAGCGTCCGGATGCGATCGCGATACCAGATGCCGAACAGGTCGCGCTCGGTCACGTCGCTGAAGGCGGCCGCGAGATTCAGCTTCAGCGAGGCGCGCTGCGACTGGATCGGCGTGAGGCCGCCGCGCAGCTCGAGCGTCTCGGTCACCGTGTCGTCGTTGAACAGCCGTCTCCGGTCGCCCGGCCGGACCTCGCTGTACAGCGCGGAGGCGCCGACATAGGCGCCGTCGGTGCCGACCGGCACCTCATAGGACAGCCGGCCGAACGCGAGCTGGCGCGGATCTCCCGGCGTCGTCGACAGGTTGGCGGTGAGCGTGTCGCCCGGCAGCAGATAGGAATTGAAGGCGGCCGTGGCGTAGTTCTGCCAGGGACCGACGGTCGACGAGCCGAGATTGTCGACGCCAGCGAAGCCGTAGACGTGCCAGGTCTGCAGCTCGATCACCAGGCGGAACCGGCCGGTGGTGCCGCCGATCTCCTCCAGCGCGGAATCGACCAGACGGACGCCGCCGCGGCCGTTGATCAGCAGCAACTGCCGCTCCAGCGTCGCGAGCCGGGACGGCTGCTCGGCCAGCACCGGGCCGAGCATCGGCCTGATGCCGAACTCTTCCGCGCCGGCGCCCTTCAAGGTCACCTCGGTGATGCTGCCTTCGATGATCTGGATCCGTACCCGGCCATCATGGATGTCCTGCGGCGGTATGATCGCACGGCTGAGATGGTAGCCGGCGGCGCGGTACTGATCGCTGATCGCGGTCGTGATCGCCGCGAGGTCGGCCTGCGACACCGGCTTGCCGAGATAGGGCTGATAGCTCGCGGCGAGTTGCTCGTCGGGCAGCGCGGACGCCCCCGTCAGCGTGACGCCGCGCATGGTGAACAAGGGTTTGCGATCGCCGCCGCCCTGGGGCGCGAATTGCGGCGCACGCGGCCGCGGCGGCGGCTGCGTCGACCGCGACTGTTGCTCGTCGAAATATCGCTCGGTCTGCCGCGGATCGAAGCCCGGCTGGCCGACCTGCTGCGCATGGGCTGTCGCTGCAAACAGCAACGCCGACAGGGAAATGCCGGCGGCGATCGCGGTTCCATGCAGCCGTCGCGAGCCGTGCGGTACGGCCGCGAAGTCGCGCCAACCCGCAGTCCTCCCAGTTCCGTCGACACAACCAGCGCGCATGCCTCGTTTTTAGTTTGTTAAGGTCAACGAAGCGTAAATGCGTGAGGAAAACACGGCTGCAACTCCTAAGGGTCTCTTGAAACATTTCGATTAGTTTCAAAAGCCGCCAACGATGCGAGTTCGTGCCATGTCATCCAAGCGCTTCCTGATACCGGGACTGATCGCCGCGTGCCTTTTCGGTGCAATGCCGGCCGCATTCGCGGCCGACGGTGAGCCGTGGCTGGTGAGCAAATCGTCCGGTGAGGTCTGGGTCACCACCCAGGGCGCAGCGCAGGTGTCGCTCGGCCGCGAGGACCCGCTGAAGCCAGGCGATACGATCCGCACCGGGCCGACCGGCCGCGTCCGCCTGACCCGCGGCGCCGAGACGATCGTGATCGCGCCGAACTCCGAGGTCGGCCTGCCCGCCGCGCCCAAGGACGGCATGGCGACGACCATCCTGCAGCGCGCCGGCTCGATCCTGCTCGACGTCGAGAAACGCAACGTCCAGCATTTCGAGGTCGAGACGCCCTATCTCGCCGCCGTGGTCAAGGGCACGCAGTTCAGCGTCACGATCTCAGGCCGCAGCACCAAGGTCGAGGTCAGCCGCGGCCAGGTGCAGGTGTCGGATTTCAAGACCGGCCAGATCGCCCAGGTGATGCCCGGTCAGGCCGCCACCGCCTTTGCGACCGGCCGCGCCGGCCTGAGCCTGTCCGGCGCCGGCACCTTCAGCCCGATCGAGCAGGGCCGCCCGCGCGCCTCCACGATCGATCGTGTTCCGGTGCCGCGCGACGGCCTGCAGGCGCCGCGCGAGGCCAAGGGCAGCGTGATCCACGCGCTGAACGCCGACGGCCCGGCCGCGCGCCCCGGCACAACGGTCGCCGCTCGGCAGCATTCTGCGGCCGGCTTCGGCAGCGCGAAGCCCGGCGTGGTGCGGATCTCGTCATCGATCGGCGAGGTCAACCTGAACATCCAGAAGGCGACACGCGGCCTCGCCCACGGCGCCCACACGCCGGCCGCCGGTGGAGGGCGAAGCACCGCCTGGAATGATGCGCGCGGCAACAGCGGCAATGCGACGGGCAACTCGGCCACCGCAAGCGGCACGTCGGGAGATTCCTCGATCGCAGCCGCCGTCACCGCGGCGGTCGGTTCGCCAAGCGGATCCGCCAG
This sequence comes from Bradyrhizobium sp. SZCCHNR1017, assembly GCF_032381375.1. Lineage (NCBI taxonomy): Bacteria > Pseudomonadati > Pseudomonadota > Alphaproteobacteria > Hyphomicrobiales > Nitrobacteraceae > Bradyrhizobium > Bradyrhizobium sp. SZCCHNR1017. The sequence continues at coordinate 33,440 of NZ_JAUHIR010000012.1, forward strand.
CGCCAATGCCGCCGGAAATGGCGACGCCGGCAACGGCAATGCCAACGGTAGCAGCCGCGGCAGCAACAATGGCGGAAGTGGCAACGGCAACAACGGCCAGGGCAACAGCGGCAACGGTAACAGCGATAACGGAAATAGCGGCAACGGTAACGGCAACAGCGGCGACCATGGCAATGGCAATCATGGCAACGGCAATGCCCACGCTTACGGCCACAGCAAGAATTAGGGAGTCCCGATCGAGCGTAACGCCTGCGTCATGCGTCGTCATGGGGGAGCGCGGGCTTGCAGGGTTCCATGGCTCTGCGGTCGGAACGGGATGAAGTTGGGATCACGAACGCGGGCGTCAACGTGGCACGCAGACATTTGGGAGAGGGCATGCTCAGGCGGTTCATGCCGCATATTCTGGTGGTCGTTGCGCTGCTGACGGTCGGCCTGTCCGGCAGCCACGAGTTGTTGAGCAACGCCCTCGTCGATCTGCGCTTACTCCTCGACAATCGCCCCGCCAGCGGCGAGATCGCGGTGGTCGCGATCGACCCGCGCTCGATCGAAGCCATCGGCGTCTGGCCGTGGCCGCGGACCCAGCATGCGCATCTGCTCGAGCAGTTGCAGCGGGCCGGCGTCCGCGACGTCGCCTTCGACGTGGATTTCAGCACGCCGTCCGACGCGGCCGGCGATCAGGCCTTCCTGACCGCGCTCCAGAATGCCAAGAGCTCGGTCGTGCTGCCGACCTTCAGGCAGCTCGCTGCGGCGGGGAAGGACACCGCCATTCACCTCAACCGGCCGCTGCCGCAGTTCGAGCAGCTCGCATGGTCGGCCTTCGTGAACATCGAAGTGGCGCGCGATGGCCGCGTCAGAAGCTACGCTTTCGGCGAATATAGCGAGACCGGCGGCGCGAAAACTTTCCTGCAATCCATGGGTGCGTTCCTCGCCGGCAGCGATGCGGTCAAGGACAGCTCTTTCCTGGTCGACTACGGCATCGATCTGTCGTCGCTGCCCCGGGTCTCGTATGTCGATGTCGTCCGCGGCGACGCGGCGGCGCTGTCCAGGCTCAAGGACAAGCGGGTGATCGTCGGCGCGACCGCCATCGAGCTCGGTGACTACTATAGCGTGCCGAACGGCCGCGTTCTGCCCGGCGTCATGCTGCAGGCGCTGGCGGCCGAGTCCATCATTCAGCACCGCACCCTGCTGTCGACGTCGACGACGGCCGCCGTAGGCGGCCTGCTGCTGATCGTCATCATCATGCTGGCGAGCTGGCGGCACCTCTCGGCGGCGCGGCGCGCGCTGCTGATCGCCATGATCAGCGTCCTGATCGAGGCCGTGGCGCTGCTGCTGCACGACCGCTACGCCCTGGTGCTCGACACCTCGCTGCTGCAGATCGCGCTGGTCGCCTATCTCGCGGCCACGGCCCTCGACGAGATCGACTTCCGCGGCCTGCTGCGGCACGTCGCCGAGAGCCGTTTCGAGCGAATCGCGATGTCGATCGGCGATGGGCTGGTCTGTACCGACCGCGACCGGCGCATCACGGTGTGGAATCCGGGCGCGGTCGCGATCTTCGGCTATGGCGCCGACGAGATCATCGGCCAGCCCTTCGCGCGCCTGCGCGCCGACGGCAGCGATACGCATGACCTGTTTCCGCAGCAGGAGGCGGCGCTGCCGGCGACGTTGCTGCCCGGCGGAGCCACGATCGAGTTCGACGGCCGCCGCAAGGACGGCGAGGTGTTTCCGGTCGAGGCGAGCTTCTCCGCCTGGCAGGGCGCCGACGGCCTGCAATATGGCGTGATCCTGCGCGACGTCTCGGTGCGCAAGCGCAAGGCGGAGCGCATTCGTTACCTCGCCGAGCACGACACGCTGACCGGCCTGGTCAACCGCAACACGCTGCAGAGCGAGCTCGCCGCCATGATCGAGACCGCGGATGCCGCGGCCGACCAGGTCGCGCTGCTGGTGATCGGGCTCGATGCCTTCCAGCGCATCAACGACACGCTTGGCCACGCCTACGGCGACAGTGTCTTGCGCGCGGCGGCCGACCGGCTCCGCACCGAGATCGGCGGCATGGGCCGTGTCGCCCGGCTCAGCGGCGACGAGTTCGCCGTCGCCATTCCCTGCTCGGCCGTCGGCGGCACCGTGGCCGAGCTCGCCGATCATCTGTCGCATTTGTTCGAGGCGCCGCTGGACGCGGGCACGCGCCAGCAGCGCGTCAAGGTCACCCTCGGCATCGCGGTGCATCCCGAGGGCGGGCACTCGGCAGACGAGCTGCTCAGCAATGCCCACCTTGCCCTCTGTCGCGCCAAGATGGACCGGCGGGGCAGCCATGTGCTGTTCGAGAGCGCCATCCGCCACGAGCTCGAACAGAGATTGACGCTGGAGGCCGAGCTTGCGCTCGCCGTCGAGCGGAACGAATTCGAGCTGTTCTACCAGCCGCAAGTGGAGCTGTTGAGCGGCCGCGTGATCGGCGCCGAGGCGCTGATCCGCTGGCGTCACCCCACCCGCGGCCTCGTGCCTCCCGGTGATTTCATTCCGGTCGTCAACACCTCGCATCTGTCCGAGGCGGTCGCGACCTGGGTCATGGCGACCGCCTGCCGGCAGGCGCGGGAGTGGCAGCTCGCCGGCCACGACATCCGCGTCGGCGTCAACCTCTCGCCGTCCCAGTTCCAGTCCGGCGACCTCGCGGCCTTCGTCAGCAAGCTGCTCACGTCGACCGGCCTGTCGCCGCGCCTGCTCGAGCTCGAAGTCACCGAGGACATCCTGCTGCACGACGAACCCGGCGTGCTGCAGACGTTCAACCGGCTGCAGGCGCTCGGCGTCAGCCTGGTGTTCGACGATTTCGGCACCGGCTATGCGAGCCTGAGCTACCTGAAGAAATTCCCGCTCGACGGCCTGAAGATCGACCGCTCCTTCGTGCGCGACGTGCTGACCCAGGCCGACGACGCGGCCATCGTCGGCTCGACGGTCAGCCTGAGCAAGCAGCTCGGGCTGTCCGTGATCGCCGAGGGCATCGAGAACGCGGCGACGGCCGAGTTCCTGCTGCGGCTCGGCTGCGAGCAGGGCCAAGGCTATCACTTCGGCAAGCCGATGCCGGCGGCGGATTTCACGCAGCGATTCCTCGCGGTGGACGACGAGATGCGCCAAGCCGGCGCGGCGTGAGGCTCAGGTCTCACGCTCGAAGCTAACGCAGGTCAACCGCTCTCTCCACCGTCATTCCGGGGCGCGCGCAGCGCGAGCCCGGAATCCATCGCCACAGGCGGTCGTTGGTGACAACGGCGCGCTGTTGCACGGACCTTGCTCCCTCGCAGGCGATCGGGGTTATGGATTCCGGGCTCGCGCCGCGCGCGCCCCGGAATGACGAGAGAGTGCAGGTGCGCCTCGGCTTCTCGCCTCAGCCCGCGCCTTACGCCCTCACCCTTTCTTGCCGCCCTTGGCCTCGCTGTCGAGCGCCTTGCGCACCGCCTTGAACTCCTCGCGCGAGCCGGCATCGACGCGCGGGAAGTGCAGATCCAGGCTTTCCAGCGCTGCGACGATGGTCGAGCCGATGACGACACGGGCGAACCATTTGTGGTCGGCCGGCACGACGTGCCAGGGCGCGTAGGGCGTCGAGGTGTGGCGCACGATGTCCTGATAGACCGCCTGGTAGCGATGCCACTTCGCGCGCTCGGTGATGTCGCCCATCGAGAACTTCCAGTTCTTCGCCGGCTCCTCCAGCCGGTCGAGGAAGCGCGCGCGCTGCTCCTCCTTGGAGATGTTGAGGAAGAACTTCAGGATCACGGTGCCGTTGCGCGACAAGTAACGCTCGAAGGCGCAGATGTCCTCGAAGCGCTCGCGCCAGATGTTCTTGGTGACCAGCCTCGGCGGCAGCTTCTCGGCCTTGAGGATCTCCGGATGCACCCGCGTGACCAGGCATTCCTCGTAGTAGGAACGGTTGAAGATGCCGATGCGGCCGCGCTCGGGGAGCGCGATGGCGCTGCGCCACATGAAGTCGTGGTCCAGCTCCTTGGAGGTCGGCTGCTTGAACGAGGTGACCTCGCAGCCCTGCGGATTGACGCCCTCGAAGATGCTCTTGATCGCGCTGTCCTTGCCGGAGGCGTCCATGCCCTGCAGCAGCACCAGCACCGACCAGCGGTCCTGTGCATAAAGCCTTTCCTGAAAATCGGCGAGCCGCGTCCGATTCTGCTCGATGATCGCCTCGCCCTCCTCCTTGGCGAGGCCGCCCTTGACCTTGGTCTTGTGCGATTTGAGATGAAACTTGTGCCCGCCATCGATCCGGAACGGCGAGATGAAACCATCGAGCTCATCGGCCAGCGTGCGCGGTTTCTTGCTCATGAGGACGGCTCTCCGGGGCTGAATTGCGTTTCGAGGAAGGCGGTCACGAAGCGCGGCATCGCCGCAGTCAGATCATTCCGGCTTCGAACCAGCCGTATCGAGCAGAGTTCCGGCTCGTCCTGAACCGCGAGATTGGCCTCGATGCGGCGCTGCAGAGCCTCGCCCACGTCAGAGGCGTCGAGCACGCGCATCAGCGCGATCGACGCGCCGGTCACGACACAGTCCCAATGCGCCGCGGCCTGATAGTCCGATGGCGCGAGTCCCGTCTCCTCTTCAACCTCGCGCGCGACGTTGGCGGCGAGATCGAGCACGCCGTCGCTGACGTCGGCGAGATCCGGCGTGCCGGCGGGAAAATACAGCCGGCCGGCATTGGCGGTATGCGCGCCCATCTCGCCGAGCACGAAGGCGCCGTCGGCGGCACGCAGCGCGCCCATGCCGAAGCCGTTGAAGGCGGTGCGATCCGGAAAGCCCCAGTCGCGCCACGCCAGCAGGCTGGCGAAATCGGTCTCGAAATAGCTCGCGGTGAACCGGCTATCCGCGAAGCGCGGGTTGCGCCCGAGCAGCACGCGGCCGTTCCACAGGCCCGGCCTGGCGCGCTGGCATTCGGCGAAATGTGCCGCGATGTCGTCGCGGCGCTGTTTCGCGAACGGCCAGTCCCACGGCTCGACCTTGAGGTCGAGCGTGGTGACGCGGTGGATGACGACGTCCGTCATCCGCTATTTCGCCCCCTTCGCCTGTTCGACGAACTTGTTGGTGAAGGTCTTGCTGACGTCGACATTGGCCTTGGCGACATCGGGCGAGCCGGTGCTGAACACGGCGAGCACGGCGTCGGCGCCCTTCGGATCCATCTTGCCGGTCTGCGAGTACATCGGGATGGTGTTCTTGAGCGCCGCGAGATACAGCGCCTTGTCCTTGCCGACGAGTTCCTCCGGCATCTTCGCCATGATTTCCTCCGGAGTGTGCGAATGGATCCAGCCCAGCGTCGCCACGATGGCGTTGGTCAGCGCCTGCGTCTCCTTGTCATGGCCGGCGATCCAGGCCGCGGTCGAATACAGCGCGCCGCCGGGATACTCGCCGCCGAACACCTCCAGCGTGTCGTGCTGGGTGCGGGTGTCGCTGAGGATCTTGAGGTCCGGATGCTTGCCCTGCAGCACGGTAACCGAGGGGTCGAGCATGACGGCCGCATCGATCTGGCCCTGCTCCATCGCGGCCACCGCGGTCGCGCCGAGACCGACGCCGATCACCGCGGTGCCCGACGGATCGAGGCCGTTCTTCTTCAGCATGTACTTCAGGAAGAAGTCGGTCGAGGAGCCCGGCGCGCTGACGCCGACCTTCTTGCCGGCGAGATCCTTGACCGAGCTGATCTCCTTGTTGTGCGACGGCGCCACCACCAGCACGAGACCGGGATAGCGGTCGTAGACGACGAAGGACTGCATCTCCTGCTTCTTGGCCGCGAGATTGACGCAGTGATCGAAATAGCCGGAGACGACGTCGGCGCTGCCGCCGAGCACGGCCTTCAGCGCATCCGAGCCGCCCTTGAGGTCGACCAGCTCGACCTCGAGCCCGGCCTTCTCGTATTCGCCGAGCTGCTTGGCCAGCACGGTCGGCAGATAGCACAGGCAGGCGCCGCCCCCGATTGCGATCGTGACCTTGGTGGCAGCGCTGGCGAGACCAGTGCTCAACGTCAGCGCCAGCAGCGCGCCGGTGACCCGGCCGATGATCTTGTTCATGTGTTTCCTCCGTTCATGTTGTCAGTCAGGTTGGGCATGTCGGCGTAGATTGAGAAGGCCGCCCAAAACTCCGCTGTCGTCCCTGCGAAAGCAGGGACCCATACCGCGTGATGTTCCGGTTGGAAAAGACTGGTCGTCCCGCGTGCCACAAACGCCGCCCTGTGGTTATGGGTCCCCGCTTTCGCGGGGACGACAGCGGCGGGTGGCGCAGCAGCCCGGCCATCATCGGCCCTCGGCGGCGTCAGGCCGCCACACCAGCAGCCGCCGCTCCACAAGCGTGACGCAGATGTCGATCAGGATGACGAATGCCGACAGCACGAACATGCCGGCGAACACGCCGGCGACGTCGAAGATGCCTTCGGCCTGCTGGATCAGATAGCCGAGGCCGGCCGCGGAGCCGAGATATTCGCCGACGACAGCGCCGACGACGGCGAAGCCGACCGACGTGTGCAGCGACGAGAACATCCACGACAGCGCGGACGGCCAATAGACGTGGCGCATCAGTTGCCGCTCGCTCATGCCGAGCATGCGGGCGTTGTCGCGCACCACGGTCGAGACCTCCTTCACGCCCTGATAGACGTTGAAGAACACGATGAAGAACACCAAGGTCACGCCGAGCGCGACCTTGGACCAGATGCCGAGCCCCAGCCACAGCGTGAAGATCGGCGCCAGCACCACGCGCGGCAGCGCATTGGCCATCTTGACGTAGGGATCGAACACGGCGGCGACCAGCGGCTTGCGCGCGAACCAGAAGCCGACCAGCACGCCGCCGAGCGAGCCGATCGCGAACGCCAGGATCGACTCCCACAAGGTGATCGCGAGGTGCTTCCAGATGGCGCCGGTGGCGAACCATTTGATCACCTGCGCGAACACGTCGACCGGATTGGAGAAGAAGAACGGCGGAAGCCAGATGCGCCCGAACACGGGCACGGTGGCGAGCAGTTGCCACAGCGCAATCGCGACGACCGCGACCAGCAATTGCAGCGCGAGCAGACCGAGACGCGACATTACGCTACTCCGCGCCCGCGGTGACAGAGACAAAGCGCGAGCCGCACACGCCGCTCCGCTCCCTCCCCCCTTGTGGGGGAAGGCTGGGGAGGGGGGTACTCCAACCAACAGTCTTTCCGGGGTACCCCCCTCCCCGACCCTCCCCCACAAGGGGGGAGGGAGTGCACTGTCCAAGTGGAAACAGCGAGGCTCTCATGATCGAACGAGTCACTGCTCCCATCACACCGCCTCCGCCTGCTTGTAGGTCTTCTCGACCTCCGCCTTCAGCGTCTGCCAGATCTCGCGATGCAGCTCGTGGAACTCGTGCTTCATGCGCACCTCGAAGATGTCGCGCGGACGCGGCAGGGTCACGCGCCAGTCGCCGATGATGCGCGAGGCCGGGCCGGCCGACATGATGACGACGCGGTCGGCGAGCGCGATCGCCTCCTCGAGATCGTGGGTCACGAACAGCACCGCCTTGCGGTCGGCATTCCAGAGATCGAGCAGCAGATTGCCCATGATCTGCCGCGTCTGCGCGTCCAGTGGCCCGAACGGCTCGTCCATCAGGATGATGCGCGGATTGCGGATCAGCACCTGGGCGAGGCCCACGCGCTTGCGCTGGCCGCCCGACAGCATGTGCGGATAGCGGTTGCCGAATGCGCCGAGGCCGACCGAGGTCAGCCATTGCTGCGCCTTGGCGGCTGCATCCTTCGACGGCGTACCCGCGACCTCGAGCCCGATCGCGACGTTCTCCAGCGCGGTCTTCCATGGGAACAGCGCGTCGGCCTGAAACAGGTAGCCGGCGTCGCGATTGAGGCCGGCCAGAGGCTGGCCGAAGATGCGCACATGGCCGGCGGCCGGCTTCAGCAGTCCCGCCGCCACGTTGAGAAGGGTGGATTTGCCGCAGCCGGTCGGCCCGACGATGGCGACGAACTCGCCATCGGCGACGCTGAGATTCGCCGTCTCGACGGCGGTGTAGGTGCGTCCGCCGGCGAGACGGAATGCCACCGTCGTTCGCTCCAGCGCGACCGCGGCGGCGGTGGGCATCGTCACGTCCAAGTTCCTCCCCCGAGAATGGCCGGGACGGCTTAGCCGCTTGCGCGGCGAAGTTCAACGCGGCGGCCGGACGTGCTAGGTCGTCTGACTGAGCCCAAGGCCAACCTTAAGGCCAACCCTAAGGCCAACATTCCGCAAGGCCGCATGCCGCGCACGCCGTTCATCGTCTACACCAACGTCCGCAAGAGTTTCCCCGGCCCGGCAGGCGCCGTGACCGCGGTCGACGGCGTCTCGCTGGAGATCGCCGAGGGTGAGTTCCTGGCGATCGTGGGCGGCTCCGGCTCGGGCAAGACCACATTGCTGCGGCTCACCAACCGCCTGATCGAGCTGGACGGCGGCGCGATCCGGATTGCTGGCGACGATATCGCCGGCCTCGATCCTGTCAGCCTGCGTCGCCGGGTTGGCACCGTGTTCCAGAACGGGGCGCTGTTTCCGCACATGACGGTTGCCGCCAATATCGGCATCACCCCCAGGCTGCTCGGTACGCCCGCGAACGAGATCGCCGCCCGTGTCGACGAGCTGCTCGACCTCGTGCGGCTCGACCGCAAGGCGCATCGCGACCGGCTGCCGCACGAGCTCTCGGGCGGCCAGCGCCAGCGCGTCGGCGTCGCCCGCGCGCTCGCGGCGCGGCCGAAGATCGTGCTGATGGACGAGCCGTTCGGCGCGCTCGATCCGCTGACGCGTGATGCGCTCGGCAGCGACTACCGCGCCCTGCATGAGCAGTTCGCGCTGACCACGATCATGATCACGCACGACATCACCGAGGCGCTGCTGCTCGCCGACCGCATCGCGGTGATGCGCGGCGGACGCCTGATCGAGATCGGCACGCCGGCCGAGCTCGCGGCCAGCCGCGAACCCTACGTGACGGAGCTGATGACGACGCCGCGCCGGCAGGCGGCGCGGCTGGCCGCGCTGCTGCCCGAAAGCGGCACAGCATGAGCGCACTGTCCGATCCACGCTTCACCGAGGCGCTGTCGCATCTCACGGATTATCTCGGCAGCCATCTGCGCGTGAGCCTCGCCGCGCTGGCGCTCGGCCTTGCCGTGAGCTTTCCGCTGGCGCTGCTCGCGCGCAATCGCCCTGCCCTGCGCAATCTGCTGCTCGGCGTCGCCAGCGTGGTGCAGACGGTGCCGGGACTGGCGCTGCTGGCGCTGTTCTATCCGCTGCTCCTGGCGCTGACGGCACTCACCTTGCGCTGGTTCGGGCTTTCGTTCTCGGCCTTCGGCTTCCTGCCGGCCATGCTGGCGCTGGCGCTCTATTCGATGCTGCCGGTGCTGCGCAACACCATCACCGGGCTGAACGGCGTCGACGCAAGCCTGATCGAGGCCGCCAAAGGCGTCGGGATGACCGAGCGCCAGGCGCTGACGATGGTGGAACTGCCGCTGGCGCTGCCGGTGATCATGGCCGGCATCCGCACCGCTGCGGTGTGGGTGATCGGCACCGCGACCTTGTCGACACCGATCGGCCAGACCTCGCTCGGCAACTACATCTTTGCAGGTTTGCAGACCCAGAACTGGGTGCTGGTCGTGTTCGGCTGCATTGCCGCCGCCGTGCTGGCGCTTGCCATCGATCAGTTGCTGGCGCTGATCGAGGATGGCCTGCGCAGGCGCAGCCGTGCCCGTGTCGGGCTTGGCACCGCAACCATCGCGCTCATGGTCGGCGCGAGTCTCCTGCCCTCGCTGGCCGGCGGCTCGGCACGCTACGTGATCGGCGCCAAGACGTTTACCGAGCAATATGTGCTGTCGGCCTTGATCAGCGAGCGGCTGCAGGCAGCCGGTCTCTCGGCGACGACACGCGCCGGGCTTGGCTCCAGCGTGATCTATGAGGCACTGAAGAACGGCGACATCGACGCCTACGTCGATTACTCCGGCACGCTGTGGACCAACCAGTTTCACCACAAGGAGCAGTTGCCGCGCGCCGCGCTGCTCGATGCACTGAAGCAGGATCTCGCCAAGGACAAGGTCACCCTGCTCGGCGAGCTCGGCTTCGAGAATGCCTACGCGCTGGTGATGCCGCGCAAGACGGCCGAGGCGCTCGGCATCCGCTCGATCGCCGACCTCGCGCGCCACGCCAGCGACATGTCGATCGCCGGCGACTACGAGTTCTTCTCGCGCCCGGAATGGGCGGCCCTGCGCGACGCCTATGGCCTCGCCTTCCGCGCCCAGCGCCAGATGCAGCCCGACTTCATGTATGCCGCCGCCGCCTCCGGCGAGGTCGACGTCATCGCCGGCTACACCAGCGACGGCCTGATCGCGAAATATGATCTCGTCGTGCTCGACGATCCCAAGCAGGCGATCCCGCCTTACGACGCGATCCTGCTGCTGTCGCCGAAGCGTGCCGAGGACCGCGCGTTGCAGGATGCGTTACGACCGCTGCTCGGCCGCATCGACATCGCGACCATGCAGCAGGCCAATCTGCGCGCCTCCGGCAGTGACGCGGAGTCCTCGCCGCCGGCGGTGGCGCGCTGGCTGTGGAGCAAGATGTCGAAGTAGGCCCCACAGTCTCGCCGCGTCATTGTGAGCGCAGCGAAGCAATCCAGGGCGTCACGAGGACTCTGGATTGCTTCGGCTCGCTCGCAATGACGGTGGTGGTTGGCGCAACCTCCACACGCACTAGGGTCAGGACTCATTGATCGAGCCAGAAGATAACAGTTGCCGCGATACAGATGGCGCTGAAGAATGTGTGAGCGCAGCGGTCGTAACGCATGGAGAGACGTCGCCAGTCCTTAAGTCCGGCGAACATATTCTCGACCTTGTGACGCTGCCGATACAGGGATTTGCAATATGTTAGGGCGATCTGCGCCCAGCCCGCGGCGGAATGCAAGGCTCTATTCCTCGCTTAGCGAGAGCCGCTCGGAAGGCATCGCTGTCATAGCCCCTTGTCGGCGATCAGAGTCTCAGCCTCTGGCAAGCGAGGAGAGACCAGAGCCGCACCTTACGATATTGCGTCGAACGGATTGCCGACATCGCGAGAACCGCACCTCATCGGTTAGATTCCATCGCAGCCCTCATAAACTCCAGGATCACCGGGTGAGGCTGGGTGATGCTCGAAGTCAGCTGAGGTACATAGAGAGTAGCAATGAAGAAGCGATGCGCAGGGATAGTCAGAATCCTCGCTTCGCCGGATGCGTCCGTGCCAATGATTCTCAATCCTGCGTCATGTAGCTTCTGCTGATGCTCCGGGTTCAGTCCGAAATTGCAGTAGTACTGCTCGCGTGGATTCTTCCCCCCGTAGATCGCATCTGCGAGGCTGCCCGGCTCGATTTTGACTTCCATCGTCTGCCCCACGAGCGAGCACGATAATGGTGTGATGAAGAGGTTGGAGGCGTAGGGATCATATTCGGCGTGCGCGGCGTCTTCGAAGCCCATGACATTGCGACTGTATTCGATCACAACGTGCTGGCAGCCCCCGCAAGTCCCCAAGAGCGGAACGCCGCTCTCGCGCGCGTAACGAATTGCATTGATGGCTCCGAGAAGGCTCTTGTATGGGCTCCCGGGAACAATCCAGATCGCATCAAAACGCCGAAGCTGTTCGGCTGCCCCGGCCTCCAGCTGGACGGTTGAGATCCATTCCGCCGTAATTCGTCCCTCCAGCGTCAGCCGAGCATGCTCAATCGCATCGTTGGTTGCGGTGTGAGGCAGGAAGGAAGGGGTGAATTCGCCAACAAGCGCAATCGCTATGGCGTCGGACATGATCGCTCTCCGGCTGTAGTTCCGCCTTGTAAGAGCATGCCGGTCATGTATATGTAAAATTACTTCGACAGCAGCTGCATATGACAATTACTAATATATCTCTCGCTCACCTTCGGGTGCTCAGCAGCGTCGTGGATTGCGGCACCTTCTCGGCTGCAGCCACAGAGATCGGCCTCACCCAGTCAGGGGTCAGCCAAAGCATCAAGCATTTAGAGGCGGTATTGGGCGGGCAGCTGCTTATAAGGCATCGTGACGGAATCAGAATCACCGAACTTGGTCGGGCAGTGCTCGCCGACGCCCGGGCTGCACTTCAAGCCGTCGAACGCATTCGACAAACCTGCAGCGCGGTCAATGGATTGCTCGCGGGGCATATACGCATCGGCAGTGTATCGAGCGTTGCAGCGCGGCTTCTGCCGGCTCGACTCGCGGAGTTCAAAAGGATGTACCCACGCATCACGGTCAGTCTGATCGAGGGGACCGATGCGGAAGTTTGCGAATGGGTTGAGAAAGACATCATTGATCTCGGCCTGACGGGAGAGACGACGCCGGCGGTGCAGCCCATCGTCATCATGGAGGATGAATTTGTTGTCGTCGTCGCATCAGACCATCGTCTTGCCAGCCGGGGGCAAATTAGCCTGACAGATGCGGCCGACGAGCCATTTTTGATGTCCGCGTCCGGCTGCGAGCCCGCCATTCGTCAAATATTCGATCAAGCTAAGATCAATCCGCCGATTGTGCTGCGGGTGCGAGATGCCGAAGCGCTCGTAAACATGGTCAGCCAAGATATCGGCATAACCATCATGCCACAGCTCGCCATTCCCGCCGATAGCAGGGCCATTGCACAGATTTCCATTAAACCGCGTCGTAGGCGTCAAGTCTTTGCGATCACGAGAAGTGGCGCTCCCAAAGTGCCGGCGGCAGAGAGATTGAAGGCCATGCTTTCGAATACGAAAGGTTGAAGCCGGCCATCTCCCTGTGGGATTGAGCCGCTCGCCCGAGCGTTCTGTCGGTTAAATGGGTCCTGACCCTAGTGAGCAGTTTACGCTTACATCCCCGGTTCGATCGGCTTCTCCACCGCGCCGCCATTGTCGGCCCAGTCCTTGAAGCCGCCCACGTTGAACACCTTGTCGTAGCCGAGGTCTTTCAGCGCCTTGCCCGCCAGCGCGGCACGGCCGCCGGAGGCGCAGTACAGAATGACGCTCTTGTCTTTGCTAAAATTCTTGTCGTGATAGGGCGAGTCCGGATCGGCGCGAAATTCGAGCATGCCGCGCGAGACGTGGTGCGCGCCTTCGATCTTGCCGCTCTTCTCGACCTCCGGCGCATCGCGCACGTCGAGGACGAGCGTGTTGCCCTTGCCGATCATCGCCTGCGCCTCGGCCGGCGTGATCTTGGGGACCACCGCGTTGGCGGCGGCCATCAGTTCCTTGACGGATGTGGACATGTCGAACCTCTCGCTTACACGGAGCGCACGGGGTAGCCCAACGCGGCCGTCCCGACAATCCTCCCATGGAATGACGGATCGATCGCAATCCCGTGAAGCCACCGACCCGTCGCGGGCGGTGAGAGTCTAGAGCCCCCGGATCAGCTCGGCGTCGATCAGCATGCGGTTGAACCGGCGCGCCTCGGCGCCGTCGCCGCAGGCGTAGAACACGCCCTTGCAGCGGAGCATGATGTCCTTCTGCTCGGCGAAGGACGGATCGAGCGGAATGCCGGCCGCCTCCAAGGTGACCAGCGGCAGATAGGCGGCGTCGATCCGGTCCATCACGACCGCGCTCTGGCGCGGCTCGAAATTGACGGCATCGACGGCGTAATAGGTCTGATAATAGCGCGGATCATAGCTTTCGAGCTTCTCGCCGATGCCGGCCTCGTCGAGTTTGGGATCGAGAATGTGCGGCGAGAACTCCGGCTGGTGATCGCCGTAGCGCACGATCAGGAACGGCTGGTCGCCGAAGCGCTTCTTCAGGCTGGCGAGGAAGCGCTGATAGTCCGTCGCGCTCATCGCCTGGCGGCGCAGATACTCATCGATCGAAGGCACGTTGCCGGGCGCGCGCCAGGATGGCGTCAGGTCGGGCCGGAACGTCGTCTCCCACGGGAAATGGTTGGCGGCGAGATAGACGAACATGAACAGCGGCTTTCCGCGCGGCCGGTGCTGCATCAGATCGAGCGCGGCATCGTAGAAGAAGCCGTCGGGCTCGACGCCCTTGGCGCCGAGATCGCGCGCGTCGAGGAAGCGGTCGACGCCGACCGTGGTCTGGAAGCTGCGCGCGCTCATGAAGGCGCCCTGCGCGGGATACAGCGACACCGTGTCGTAGCCGCAATTGCGCAGCGCCAGCGGCAGGCCGCGCTCGACCCGGCCGGACGCGATCCGCGTCACGAAATAGGCGAAGCGGCCGAACGAGCGCGACGACAGGCCGGCGAGCACGTTGTACTCGGTGAACCAGCTCGGCCCGCCATTGCTCTCGGCCATGAACTGCCGCGCCTTGCCGTCGAACGACTTGAAATGGCTGCCATAGCCCGCTGGTACCTTGATGCCTGGCGCCGAGCGGATGTCGAAGCTGGATTCGTCGTGGATCAGCACGATGTTCGGCCGGCGCGCGGCCGGATGACAGGAATCCGGGACAAAGGCAGCCAGACTTCGATCAGCGGTGGCGTCGGATTCCATGAAGCCGTTGGCGAGGAAGTCCGACACCGCCGTGACGCCGGAGCGGGCGAATTTCGACAGATAGCCGTCGTCATAATAGCCACGCCAGGTCTCGTCGCGCCAGTTGAGCGAATACAACGTGAGCGCAGCAAGGCAGGCGAGCTTGCCGGCCAGCGCCGGCAGCCGCGCGACCCGGAACGGGTCGGCCCACCACAGCAGCCCCATCAGCGGCAGCACGACGGCGGCCGCCACCAGCACCGACAGCTTCAGGTTCGGGAAGATCGTGAACAGGAACGCCGCGCTGTCGTGGTCGATCAGCATCACGTCGACGAAGTTCGCCGTCATCTGGACCACGGCGTGCTTGAGCTGCGACAGCAGCACCAGCACCACGACCATGGTCAGCGCCAGCGCGCCGGACACCGCAGGCCGCCGCAGCAGCACCAGCCAGAAGCCGTTCAGGATGCCCCAGGCCAGCACGAAGCCGAGCCGCGAGCCGAAATCGGTCTCGGTGTGCAGCATCAGGGCCAGCGCCGCGACATGCGGCGCGGCGACGGCGGACAGCCGGACCGCCGCGGAGCGCGTTGCGCTCGCCGCGGCGAGCGTGGTGATCGGTTGGTCGTTCGGGGTCAGTGACATCAGGCGATCGAAAGCAGGCGCCCTTCGCCGGCGTATGCCGACAGATCAAGGAAGGCTATCCTGTCATCCGACCGTAATGAAATCGTCACAAATCACAACAGCCCGGATTTGCACGGAGGGCGGCGTGTCGTCTCACGCCGCGACGAGAGGTGGCATCACTGCCGTCCTCGCGTACCGATCCTCGCCCTTTTTCAATTCTGGGCGCCGGTCTCGAGCAGCCGCTCGCGCACCAGGCGCACCGCGCCGCGGCTCCAGGAATAATTGGCGCCGAGGCGCAATCCGCTATCGCCGGCGACGACGAGCGCGCCACTGTCGGCCTGGCGGACACGAAAGCCGATGATGTATTCGGTGCGGCCGATCCGCCTCACGATGCCGAGCAGCGATTGCTGGGCGCCGAGCGCGCGGGCCACCCGCGCCTCGCAATCGTCGCACTCGCGCACCGGCTGCCCCGGCTTGATCTCGCCGGCCGCGTCCACCAGGCGATAGCGCCCGGACTGTGCCAGCAGCTGCCGCACCGCGTCGGTCGTCTCCTGCAGCCCCTTCTGGTCGGATTCGGTCTCGCCGAGCGCGGCGCCCGCGCTGGTGTCGTCGAGCTCGAACGGCAGCAGCGCCAGCCGGATCGGCTCCGGCGGCGCCAGTGCGTCACGGACCTGGCGCGAGACGAACATCTCGGCGCGCTGCCAAGCCTCGTCATTGTCGCCGCGGAAGGTGAAGATCTTGTCGAACAGGACCCGATGGGAGGCGACGTCGATGGCCGATGCGCGCGCCCACTGCACCAGGGTGGAGAGCTTCTGGACTCCGCCGGTGATCACGACGGTGGCGCCGGCCGCGGCCGCCATCTGCAGCCGGGCCTCCGGGGACGCATCGGTCGGACAGGACGGTGCGCAGGACGGGCTGACCGGCCGCAGCCGCGCGTCGGCGGCGACATCGCGGCGGAGCGCGGCGATGAACGCATCCAGCCGCCGCTGATGCGCGGCGGTCTGATCGACCGGCTCGCCGGACGTGTCGAGATAGCTGAAATCGTCGACCAGCACGGCCGGGACATCGCCGGAGGCGGCGCGGACCGGGCCGGCCGCGAAAGCAAGCGCGAGAACGAGACAACGGACGACGCGACGGTTCGACATGGGATCCCCCTGCAACGATGTCTGGCGGTCGGAAGCTAGACGCCGCCGTGCCATCGCCGCAGCGGCCACGGTCCCGGCGCGGCACGGGAAAAATTCACGACCGCACCGTCCACCGGGCCGCGGCGCTTTTGGCCCGGACGGTTCTGCCGTTAAATGCCGGCCGGCTGGGCTGTCATGGACACACCGAAGATGTGGACCCGCTACGACCTCAAATACCGCCTGACCCTGCGGATCTCGGTGGTCTCGGCGCTCTGCTTCACGGCGATCTGCGCCTATGTGCTGTTCGACATCGACCACTCGGTGCATGTGCGCAATGAGCGGATCGCCGAGATCACGGCCCGGACTCTGCAATTGCAGCAAAGCAAGATGCATTGGGTCGCCAGTCCGCCGGCCGGCTTTCCCGACCTCGATGCGGTCGCGGCGGCGGCGATGCGACCGGGCCTGTGCATCGCCTATCGCGGCGTCGACGGCGCGATCGTGCAGCGCATCTGCGGCGGCGCCGAGGCGCAGACGGACGATCCGCCCCGCGCCTTCGCGATGCTGTATCGGCGACTGTTCGATCCGGGCCGCGAAGCGGCACGGCCGGTCAGGTTTCGCGACGAAACGACGGGCGATGCCGTCGTCTGGATCGACGCCGGCGTCATGACCGCGGACGCCTGGCGCGAGCTCAGCCGGCTGCTGCCGGTGCTCGGGACGGCGCTGGTGCTGCTGTGCGCGCTGGCCTACGCCGCGCTGGCCCGCGCGCTGCGCCCCACCCGGCTGATCTGCGCCGGGCTGGAGCGGATCGCCGCCAACGATCTGTCGGCGCGGCTGCCGCCGTTCGACCTCGCCGAGCTCTCGGCGATCCGCGCTGCCTTCAACCAGCTCGCCGAGGGGCTGCAGACGGCGCTGGCCCAGCGCGGCGAATTGACCCGGCGCCTGATCGCCTTGGAGGACGACGAGCGCCGCCACCTGGCGCGCGAGCTGCATGACGAATTCGGCCAGTCGCTGGCGGCGATCCGGGCGCTCGCGGCGTCGATCCGTCACAGCGCGGCGCAGGATTGCCCCGCTCTGGTCGGCGAATGCGACGGCATCGCGCGCACCGCGAGCGACATGATGGAGCAGTTGCGCGGCGCGCTGATGCGGCTGCGCCCGCCTGACGTCGACGAGCTCGGCCTCGCCGGCAGCCTGGAGGGCCTCGTCGCCGGCTGGAACAGGCGCCAGCACGGCCGCACCGTTTTCGAGATCAGCCTGTCGGGCGACGTCGACCGACTGCCGGGCATCATCGCCACCAATATCTACCGCATCGCACAGGAGGCGCTCACCAATGCCGTCAAGCACGCCGACGCGACGCGGGTGCGGTTGCAATTGACGCTTCAGGACGGGCCGGTCAGCGCGACCCTGCTCACCGTCGAAGACGACGGTCTTCTCGGCGAAGCTCCCGACAAGCCGGGCATGGGCCTGCTCGGCATGGGCGAGCGCGTCGCCTCCATGGGAGGCCAGATGAGCTTCGCCGCCACCTCCGGCGGCGCGCGCCTCCACGTCGAGATTCCGGTCCCGGCCCTGCCCGGCCTCTCGCCTGCGCCGACCCAGCCGGAAACGGCATGCGCGGCATGACGACGCCCGCCGGCACCATCCTGCTGGTCGACGACCATGCCGTGGTCCGCGAGGGCTACAGGTCGATGCTGCAGAAGCAGCCGGGGCTGCGCGTGGTCGCCGAAGCCGCCGATGGCGCCGAAGCCTACCGGCTGTTCAAGGAGGTCAGGCCCGATCTCGTCATCATGGACCTGACCATGCCGGGCGTCGGCGGCATCGAGGGCATCCGCCGCATCCGGCAATGGGATCGCAGCGCGCGCATCCTCGTCTTCACCATGCATGAGAATGCCGGCTTCGCGGTGCAGGCGATCCGCGCCGGCGCCCGCGGCTACGTCACCAAGAGCAGCCCGCCGGAGACGCTCGTGCGCGCCGTCATGGACGTGCTCGCCGGCCGCATCGCGATCAGCCCCGACATCGATCACGAGCTCGCGCTCAGCCGCCTCGCCGGCGAGCGCGCGGCCGCCGACGTCCTGTCCGCGCGCGAGTTCGAGGTGATGCAGATGCTGCTCGCCGAACGCACCACCGACGAGATCGCGTCAGCGTTGCATCTCAGCCCGAAGACGGTTGCCAACCTGCACTCGCTGATCAAGGACAAGCTCGGCGTGGCCAGCGACATCGAGCTGGTGCGGCTGGCGCTGCGGCAGGGCCTGCTGACCTGAGCCCGCAGGCTCACATCTCAGCAAGGATTTTCAGGGTCGCCCTGCGGCGTCGCTGCCGCTTCCGGCGCCGTGACCGGATCGTCGATCAGGTGAAATGCACGCCCGAGCCGGCGCTGCACGCTCATCACGGCGCGGTCGACGTCGCTGATCAGGCTGTCGCCGAGAACGACGTGCGGGATCTCCCAGTTGCGGCCGCTGCGCACGTCGAGCGCATGAACGGCCGGCACGCGCGCCGTCTCGCAGCCCGGCTGCGCGCGAAGTTCCTCCTCGACCAGGCGGGTCAGCTCCGCCTGGGTCTTGCCGATGGTCGTCATCGCCGGCATCAGGGTCTGGTCGCGGGCATCAGGCCGAGCCGCTTGGCGATGATGCGATCGACGGTCCGTTTCGGAAGCACCCGCACGATCCATTGCCTCATGGAATCGGGTGCGATCTCGTAGCGCACCTTGGGCGCCGGCAAGGTCAAGGCGTCGGCCACCCGCGCGGCGATGGTCTCGGCCGGCAGCCCGGTCTTGCCGAGTTGAAGCATGAAGGCGCGGATCTTCTGCAGCGCCGGGAAGAACGGCGAGGCCTGATACGGCGACAGGTCGACTTCGTCGGCCTTGGCCCAGATCGGCGTCTTCACCGCGCCCGGCGCGATGACGATGACGTCGATCCCGAACAGCATCAGCTCACGGCGCAGGCTCTCGGACAGCCCTTCGATCGCATGCTTGGAGGTCGAATAGGGCGCCATCAGCGGGTTGCCGTTGCGGCCCGCGACTGAGCTGATCATCACGATCCGGCCGCGCTCTCCTGTCATGGCTGGATCGGCCCCGAGCAGCGGCGCGAACGCCTGGGTCGCGATGACCGGGCCGATGACGTTGACCTCCATCTGATGGCGGAACTGCGCGATCGGCAGCTCCGTCACGGGACCGGCGACGGCGATGCCGGCATTGTTGACGAGACCGGCGAGCGTCTCGCCCTTGAGCGCCGCTCGTACCTCGCCGGCGGCAGCCTTCACCGCCGCCTCGTCGGTCACATCGAACAGCAGCGGCATGAAGTTGGCGCCGAGCTCGCTGCGCAGACGGTCCGCGTCGGCCTGCTTGCGAACGCTGCCGAACACGCGAAAGCCGCGCGCGAGCAGGAGCTTCGAACAGGCGAACCCGATCCCGGTGGATGCGCCGGTGATGACGACGGATTTCATGGTGACCTCAACGATTTGCGCAGCGATTATCGCACGAGATGCGGCAGGATGCTGGCGCTGATTTTTCGCGCGAGGTCATCGCCCGCCGAGCCTGCCCCGGAACATCGGGTGACACTACGCACCGCACGGCGCGTCGGCAAAATGGCCGCGGCAAGAATGGGATTTAAGTTTCAAGGCTTGGGAGGATGACAGCTGACGTGAGATCGAGGGCAGCGAGCAAATTGGATGAAGGAAGGTTTGTGACCTTATGGGATCATTAACCTTTCCGCTTCGCTGGCCTGTCGTCGCCGCGTCTGCGGGGAGGTCTTCGCACCTCATTGCATCGATCGTCCGGCGAATCTCCGGAAGACCGGGCTCCAGCCCGTCATCCCCGCTATATGTATCGCCTTAATTTTCCGTATCCGTGTTTCTCCGGAGTACTACGCCTTCGGCCCCTAACGCATTGTTATCGCCCGTGCCGAAAACTGCTCAGGCCGAAAGCCTTGCAGCGGATCACAATCGCGTTGCTGTCGCTCCGGCAATCCGGGACAAACGAGCGCGATCGTGTCACAGCCAGAACAGCTTCCGCCTTCAGAAGACTCCATCATCACCGAACTCGAAGAGGCCGTCCGCAGCGGCACCTCGGCGAAGCGCGTCAACACGCTGCGCCAAGTCACCAACCTGTTCCTGCATGACGGCGAACGCCTCAGCGAGGACCAGATCAAGGTATTCGACAACGTGCTGTGCATGCTGGTCTCGCGGGTCGAGACCCGCGCGCGGGCCGAGCTCAGCAAGCATCTCGCGCCGGTCGACTACGCGCCCGTCGAATTGATCCAGCAGCTCGCCCGCGACGACGAAATCTCGGTGGCCGAGAACGTGCTGATGCACTCGAGCCGGCTCACCGAGCATACGCTGGTGGAGGTCGCGGCGACCAAGGGCCAGGATCACCTGATGGCGATCTCCAGCCGTCCGCATCTGACCGAGGCGGTGACCGACATCATCGTCGACCGCGGCGAGCGCCGGGTGATCCGCAAGCTCGCCAACAACCAGACCGCGCGCTTCTCCGAGTCCGGCTATTCCGGGATGATGGCGCATGCCGAGGACGACGACGAATTGTCCGAGATCATCGGGCTGCGCGTCGACCTGCCCACCAAGCACCTGCGCGACCTCCTGCGCCGCGCGACCGAAGCCGTGCGCGCCAGGCTGATGGCCTCGGCGCCGCCGGCGTTGCAACAGGAGATCAAGAAGATCCTCAAGGCGATCGCCGACGTTGCGCGCAGCGACGGCGGCCTGGTCGGGCGCGACTTCACGCTGGCCGAAGAGGCCGTCAAGCGCATGAAGGGGCTGAACGAGCTCAACGATGCCGCCATCGCCTTCTTCGCCGAGACCCGCCGCTTCGGCGAGGTTTCCGCCGCACTCGGCCTGCTCAACAACGTCCCGACCGAGATGATGGCCAAGGTGCTCGAAGGCCCGCGCACCGACATCGTGCTGATCCCCTGCCGTGCCGCCGGGCTGGCCTGGTCGGTGGTGGCGAAAATCCTGACCCACCGGCCGATCAAGCACGCCATCGACAGCGACACGCTCAAGCTCGCGGAACGCGACTACGGCCGCCTGTCGCTCGACACCGCCCAGCGCACGCTGCGATTCTGGATGGTGCACAACAAGGTCGAGAAGTGAGCGGGTGCTCACAAGACGCAATCCTCATCAGCAACGACTCGCACTCCGCTGTCGTCCCTGCGAACGCAGGGACCCATACCGCGTGATGTGAATTGGCGGAAAATGTCTTGATCGTCGTCCTTCGCCACACGACCGCCGGTGGCTATAGGTCACTGCGTTCGCAGGGACGACGGCTATGGCTGTCGCAGGCGGCCGGGCATCACCAAGCCGACCGGCCAGCGTTATCGCCAGGAGATCGCCGGGCGCCGGATTGACTTTGGTGCGCCCGCACTCCTACGGTGATCGCGACGGTGCCCCTCGACCGGGGCTCAAAAGGGAATGCGGTGCCGGATGCGTCTCGCAAGGGACGTGACTGAAGGCCGCAGCTGCCCCCGCAACTGTAAGCGGCGAATCTCGCGTCAAAGGCCACTGGGAAATCTCGGTCCCGGGAAGGCGACGTGGAGGTGACGACCCGCGAGCCAGGAGACCTGCCGTCAGCCGTGGTCACACGCGAGGATGCCGGTCGGGGCGTTATTGGCATCGTTTTCAGGCAGGCCTGCAAAGGGCTGCATGAGACCTCGTTCGCGGTGACGTGCCACTGACGTCATGCCGAGGTTCCTCGTGTCCCCCGTTCCCTATGCCAGGCGCAGTCGCGCCCTTCTGTCGTCGTTCTGCGTCCTCTCGTCATTCGCCCTGCTCGGCCCCTCGCCCACAGCAGCGCAGCAATCCGCCTCCCCCGACCTTCTGCCCCCGGTTGAGGTCGACCCGCCGCGCGAGCCGATCGCTCAAAAACCAGCCATCCCCCGCAGAACCGGCAACGCCCCGCATCAGCAGGTGCCGGCGGCAAAGCCGGCCGCGCCAGCCGGAACCCCCGTCGCCGTCAGCCCGACCGGCGTCGTCACGCCAGTGGCCCACGTCGCGAATGCGATCACCGTGGTGACCGACAAGGACATCGCCGCGCAGCAGGCCCGCACCGTGCCGGACATCCTGAGCACGATCCCCGGATTGAACGTGGTGCAGGCCGGCGGCCCGGGCGGCCAGACCAACGTCTTCATGCGCGGCACCAACGCCAATCACACCAAGCTCTTCATCGACGGCATCGACGTCGGCGATGTCACCAACGGCAATGGCGCGTTCGATTTCGCGCATCTGCTCGCCGCCGACATCCAGCAGTTCGAGGTGCTGCGCGGGCCGCAGAGCGGGCTCTACGGCTCGGATGCGATCGGCGGGGTGATCTCGGTGATCACGCGCAAGGGCGAGGGCCCGGCGCGCGCGACCGCCTCGGTCGAGAGCGGCTCGTTCAAGACCTTCAACCAGTCAGCCGGCGTCAGCGGCTCACAAAACAATGTCAACTACGCGATCAATGTCGCGCATCTGCACGCCGGCGACGTTCCGGTGACCCCGTGGCAGCTGCTGCCTGCGGGGCAGAAGGCCATCGGCAATGCCTACGACAACGTCACCGCCTCGGCCAAGCTGGGCGTCGACCTCAACGAGGCCTGGACGCTGAACTCGGTGGTTCGATACACCGACGCGACGCTGCTGTTCACCGGCGACAGCGGCTTTCCGAGCTTTCCCGACGCGGCCCAGAGCAACCACGCCGTCCACCAGCTTGCGACACGCCAGGAAGCCGTGTGGTCGCTGCTCGGCGGCCGCATCCGGAACTACTTCGGCGTCAACTATGTGAACGACCGGTCGTCCGACCTGACGGCTGGCAATCCGGTGGCAGCGGTCGCGACCGGCGAGCGCATCAAGTATGACTGGCACGCGGTGACCGAGCTCGCGCCGCATAACAATCTCGTCGTCGGCGCGGAGCAGCAGACCGAGCGGCTGAAGACCGCCGACCTCTCGGCCGAGAATGGCAACAAG
Organism: Bradyrhizobium sp. SZCCHNR1017; assembly: GCF_032381375.1. NCBI lineage: Bacteria > Pseudomonadati > Pseudomonadota > Alphaproteobacteria > Hyphomicrobiales > Nitrobacteraceae > Bradyrhizobium > Bradyrhizobium sp. SZCCHNR1017. The sequence continues at coordinate 56,535 of NZ_JAUHIR010000012.1, forward strand.
GCCGGCTTCGTCGAGCTGCAGACCGAGTTCGTGAAGCGCTGGTTCGTGGTGGCGAGCCTGCGCAACGACGTCAACGACCAGTTCGGCGGCCATGGCACCTACCGGATCGCGCCGGCGGTGATCCTGCCGGTGACCGAGACCAAGCTGAAGGCGAGCTACGGCACCGGCTTCAAGGCACCGACCCTGAGCCAGTTGCACCAGGATTTTCCGGCGTTCAACTTCTTCGCCAATCCCAACCTCCGGCCGGAGCAGAGCACCGGCTACGACGCCGGCTTCGAGCAGCCGCTGTTCGACGATCGTCTCCGCTTCGGCGCGACCTACTTCCACAACAGCATCACCGACTTGATCAATTTCAACGCGACCTTCACCTCCTACGCCAATGTCGGCCTCGCCACCACCGAAGGCACCGAGAGCTTCGTGACCGCTGATCTCACCGACCGGATCTCGCTGCGTGCGGACTACACGTTCACCCGCGCGGTCGATGCGGCCACCGGCCTGCAGCTGTTGCGGCGGCCGAAGGAGAAATGGAGCGCCACCGCGACATGGGCGCCGATCGATGCGCTGACGCTGTCAGCGACGCTGCTGCACATCGGCGACTGGCTCGACGTCAGCCGCGACGGCATGATCACCGGCCTCGTCGCGCCCGGCTATACGGTCGTCAACCTGCGCAGCGACTACGCGCTGTCCGACCAGGTCAAGCTGTTCGGCCGGATCGACAACCTCTTCAACCATCACTACCAGAACCCGACCGGATTCCTCGCGCCGGGCTTCGGCGTGTTCGGCGGCATCCGGGTGGCGAGCTTCGGCGTGCAGTGACGCTGCCGACCAACCTCCCGGCGGCTGACAGAAGCTGCCGAAATGGACTACAATCGCAACAGAAGGAGATGTTCCATGACTCTCGACGTCCTCGCCCGGTCTGGTACCGAGGCTCGCCTCGCGCCCGTTCCGCAACGGCATGCCGCTGCGTTCTGCTTCGCGCTGCTGACAGGGGCCTGCGCGCTGGCGAGCTTCGTGTTCGCCTGCGCGACGCCGTTTGCGGCCTTCGCCGTGATCGCCGCCGCCATGCTGCCGCTGCGCGCGGCGCTGCCGGTGATGCTCGGCGCCTGGCTGGTCAACCAGGGCATCGGCTTCGGCGCGCTGCACTATCCGGTCGATGCCAACACGCTGGCCTGGGGCGCCATGATCGGCGTGGCGGCGCTCAGCGCCACCGTTGTGGCCCGCATGGCCCTGGCGACCTTGCGCACAGCACCAGCGACGGTCGCGCTTGCCGTCGCGCTCCCCAGTGCCTACGCCGCCTATGAGCTGGTGCTGCTGGCCGCCACGCCCGCACTCGGCGGCGCCGCGAGCTTCGCGCTCCCGATCGTCGCCCGCCTCGGCCTGACCAGCGCCGCCTGGCTGGTCGGCCTCGTCGCCATCAGCGAGATCGTCCGCCTGCTGACGCCGGTGGCGTCGCGCCGCGCGGCGTCCTGAACGCGCCGGCGGACCTTCAACGACCCCAAACAAAAACGGCGGGCCTCTGCCCGCCGTTTTCATTTCTCGGTTTCGCCGCAAGACCTCAGTTCTTCGACTTGTCGACCAGCGCGCCCTTCTTGATCCAGGGCATCATGTCGCGCAGGCGGGCGCCGACTTCCTCGATCGGGTGCTGGGCAAGCTTGGCGCGGGTCGCCTTGAACGAGGTCTGGTTGACCTTGTTCTCCAGCATCCAGTCGCGCGCGAAGCGGCCTGACTGGATGTCGTCGAGCACGCGCTTCATCTCGGCCTTGGTTTCCGGCGTGATGATGCGCGGCCCGGTGACGTACTCGCCGTATTCGGCGGTGTTGGAGATCGAGTAGTTCATGTTGGCGATGCCGCCTTCATAGATCAGGTCGACGATCAGCTTGACCTCGTGCAGGCACTCGAAATAGGCCATCTCCGGCGCGTAGCCGGCCTCGGTCAGCGTCTCGTAGCCGGCCTTGATCAGCTCGACCAGGCCGCCGCACAGCACCGCCTGTTCGCCGAACAGGTCGGTCTCGCACTCTTCCTTGAACGTGGTCTCGATGATGCCGGCGCGGCCGCCGCCGATCGCCGAGGCGTAGGACAGGCCGAGGTCATGGGCATTGCCCGAGGAGTCCTTGGCGATCGCGATCAGGCAGGGCACGCCGCCGCCGCGCTGGTACTCCGAGCGGACGGTATGGCCGGGGCCCTTCGGCGCGATCATCAGCACGTCGAGATCGGCGCGCGGATCGAGCAGGTTGAAGTGGACGTTGAGGCCGTGCGCGAACACCAGCGCGGCGCCCTGCTTCATGTTGTCGTGCAGGTGCTCGCGGTAGATGTCGCCCTGCAGCTCGTCCGGGGTCAGCATCATCACGAGGTCGGCCCACTTCGCGGCCTCGGCGACTTCCATCACCTTGAAGCCGGCGCCTTCGGCCTTCTTGGCGGAGGCCGAGCCCTTGCGCAGCGCGATCGCGACGTCCTTGACGCCGGAATCCTTCAGGTTGAGCGCGTGGGCGTGGCCCTGGCTGCCATAGCCGACGATGACGACCTTCTTGCCCTTGATCAGGTTCAGATCGGCGTCGCGATCGTAGTAGACACGCATTGTCGTTTCCTCTTTGAGATGGCCGGAATTGGCTGGAAAGTCAGACGCTTGGGTGAGGCACGGGCGGCTGCGCCCGGACGAAATCCGGCCCGTGTCTAGAGCATTTTGGCCCTGCTTGGAAACCCCGATCTCGCATGGCGGCAGTCTCCCTCATGCGTCCATGAACACGGGATAGAGCGAGGCCAGGAGCAGCACCGCCATCAGGATGTTGAAGGCGCGGACCGCGCGCTCGGAGCTGAGCAGCGGCCGCAGCGCGGTGCCGAATAAGGTCCAGGTGATGGTCGAGGCGACCGCCATCACGAAGCTGATCGCGACCTGCAGCGCCACGTTGGCCGGAAAGCTGGCGATCGCGGCATAGGCGGTGATGGTGCTGATCACCATCACCCAGCCCTTGGCGTTGACCCATTGGAACAGCGCCGCGCCCCAGAACGACATCGGGCCGCGCGGCTTGGCGTCGTCAGGCTCGGCCGATCCTGACAAGGCGATGGCGACCGCGAGGTAGATCAGATAGGCCGCGCCGAGGTATTTCAGCACGTCCTGCAGCAGGGGATAGCGGATGAAAACCGTCGCGAGGCCGAAGCCGACCGCGCCGACCATGAAGGCGAAGCCGAAGCTGACGCCCATCATGTGCGGCACCGTGCGGCGGAAGCCATGGGTCACGCCCGACGACAGCAGCATGATGTTGTTCGGCCCGGGCGTGAACGCCATCACGAAGGCGAAGGTGACAAAGGCGATGAGGAGCTGCTGGGACATCTAATGAGCTCCTGCCACACGACGACTTTTCAACCTCCCCTGGAGGGGGAGGGTCGCCTCACATCGTGCGAAGCAACGATGTGAGGCGGGGTGGGGTGATCTCTCCACGCGCGAGCTTTTGCGGCGGCCCACCCCACCCCGATCGCGCATTGCATGCGCGATCGACCCTCCCCCTCCAGGGGAGGGTGGCAGCGTGGCCACCTCACCGTCGTACAAGAACATCAGCGCCTAGCCCTGCCCCGCCGGCTTCTGCAGCACATACGTCGCGTGCATCGGCGCATGGTAGTCGGCGGAGACCGTGACGAAGCCGACCTCGGCCAGCATGCGCTCCATCACCCAGGCGAAGGTCGAGTTCTCGTCGCGCATGTGGGTGATGACGCTGTCGCGGGCGAGGTCGTGGTTCTTGATGTTGAAATCCGCCCACTGCTCGACCGAGCGCTCGACACCGTCGGGCATGCTGACATAGACGATGTCGCGCAGGAAGAACTGTGCGCCCGGCTTCAGCGCCGCGAAGATGCGCGCCAGCGCCACCGCCTTCCAGAAGTCCGGCAGATGATGCAGCGTGAACTCGCTGACGATCAGGTCATACGAGTTCGGCTCATAGGCGAACGACAGCAGCCCCGCCGAATGCATCCGCACCGCGGTCCGGCGGTCGCGGGTGTAGATCCGGGTCAGCGCCAGCATCGCCGGCGAGATGTCGATGGCGTCGACGACGGCGCCCATCAGCGCCGCCTCGGTCGCCAGCACGCCGTTGCCGCAGCCGATGTCCGCCACCCGCCAGCCCGGCTTGACGCCGAGCATCTTCAGAGCAGCGCGCGCGCGCTCGTCGGCATCATCGCCCGAGCCGTAGATCGAGGCGACGGCATGATCGAGCCCGATCCGGTTGCGTTCGTTGTAGTACCAGTCGCGCGCCAGCATGGCTCACATCCCTTCCGATCCCCGCCCGATCGCCGCAATGCCGGTCCTGGCGACTTCCACCAGGCCGAGCGGACGCATCAGATCGATGAATTGCGTGATCTTGTCGGTATTGCCTGTGATCTCGAACACGAAGCTTTCCGTCGTGGCGTCGATCACCCGGGCGCGGAACGCATCCGCCAGCCGCAGCGCCTCGACCCGCGGCTCGCCGGTGCCGCGCACCTTGACCATCGCGAGTTCGCGCTCGATCGCGCGCTTGGTCAGCGTCATGTCGACGACGCGGTAGACCGGGATCATGCGGTCGAGCTGGTGCTTGATCTGCTGGATCACCATCGGCGTGCCGGTGGTGACGATGGTGATGCGCGAGAGGTGCTTCTGGCTCTCGGTCTCGGAGACGGTGAGGCTCTCGATGTTGTAGCCGCGGCCCGAGAACAGGCCGATGACGCGCGCGAGCACGCCCGGCTCGTTCTGCACCAGCACCGCCAGCGTGTGCGTCTCGTTCGGATCGTGACGGTCTTCGAGGAAATAGGCTGACGCTGGCTGGTTCATTGGTGTCCCCGTGATAGTTCAACCGTCATGGCCGGGCATAGCAGTCTGCCTTGCGCAGACTGCGTAAACTTGTCTGCGCTCCCGGCCCTCCACGTCGAGCGTCGAGCGCGCGGTTCGTGGATGCCCGGGCCTTCGCCGCGCCGAAGCGGCTTCGGCCGCGCAGGCGGGTCAAGCCCGGGCATGACAGCGGTGTTTGTGGCGAGTTGCGAGCTCCTCATGCGGCCCCCGCTTCGGCATGCGTGGCCGCCGGCAGCACCCAGCGCCTGAACAGGTCGAGATCGATGTTGCCGCCCGTGAGCACCAGGCCGACGCGCTTGCCGGCGAGCCTGCCCTTTTCCTGCAAGGCCGCCGCAAGCGGTGCCGCGCCGGCACCTTCGGCGAGATTGTGGGTGTCGGTCCAGAGAATGCGCACGGCCTCGGCGATCTCGGCGTCGCCGACCTGCACGATGCGCGAGGCGCCTTTCAGGATGATGGCGAGCGCATCCGCATCCGGTCTGCGCGTCGCGAGACCATCGGCGTGGGTGTCGGCGCTGTTGGTCGTCACCACCGTCCGCGCGGCGAACGACAGCGCGTAGGACGGCGCCGCGGTCGACTGCACGCCGACGATCTCGGTCTTCAAGCCCAAGAGATCGCGCGCCAGGATGCAGCCGCAGATGCCGGAGCCCTGCCCGATCGAGACGTAGAGCACATCGAGGTCGGGCGCCGTGCGGAACAGCTCCAGCGCGTAGGTCGCGACGCCGCGCACGAGATCGCGGTGGAACGACGGCACCATGTGCAGGCCGTCGCGCGCCGCATGGCGGCCGGCCTCCTCGCGCGCCTCCTGGAAGTCGCTGCCGTGCTCGATCAGCTCGGCGCCGAACGCCGCCATCGCGCGGTTCTTCTCGACCGAGTTGCCACGCGGCACGTAGATCGTCACCGGCAGGCCGTTGCGACGGCCGGCAAACGCGACGCTCTGGCCATGATTGCCGCGCGTTGCGGTGATCAGGCCGCGGACGTCCGGCCGCGTGCGCTTGAGGTTGTCGACATAGACCAGTCCGCCGCGCACCTTGAAGGCGCCGGCCGGCGTGTGGTTCTCGTGCTTCACGACGACCCCGGTCCCCAGCCGCTGCGCCAGCAACGGCCACGCATGCGCCGGCGTCGCCGGCACCGCGGCGCCGACGATGGCGTGGGCGGCTTCGAGCTCAGCGAGGGTGAACATGAAAACTCCCTGACGCATGGGCACAATGCGGCCGCGCAAGCAGATGAACTCCCTCGCCCCGCTTGCGGGGAGAGGGAGATTCTCCGCGAGGCCGACTGCGTGGAGAGTCCCCCTTACCCGACGCTGCGCGTCGACCTCTTCCCGCAAGCGGGGAGAGGTTAAGAGAGAGACTGCCGGACGCGCGTGCCATCACCGCACCATCAAACCTATCAGACTCACACCAGCGCCTTGCCGCCCGCGAACGCCGCGGCCGGATCGCTCGCTTCCGCCGGCAGGATCATCTCGTTATGCGCCTTGCCCGACGGGATCATCGGGAAGCAGTTTTCGAGCGCCGCGACGCGGCAGTCGAACAGCACCGGCTTCTTGACCGAGATCATCTCCTTGATCGCGCCGTCGAGATCGCCGGGCTTGCTCACCTGCAATCCGACGCCGCCATAGGCCTCGGCGAGCTTGACGAAATCCGGCAGCGCCTCCGAGTAGGAGTGCGACAGGCGGTTGCCGTGCAGCAGCTGCTGCCACTGCCGCACCATGCCCATGTACTGGTTGTTGAGGATGAAGATCTTGACCGGCAGCTCGTACTGCACGGCCGTCGACATCTCCTGCATCGTCATCTGCACCGAGGCGTCGCCGCCGATGTCGATGACGAGGCTGTCGGGATGGGCGACCTGGACACCGATCGCGGCCGGCAGGCCGTAGCCCATGGTGCCGAGACCGCCCGAGGTCATCCAGCGGTGCGGTTCCTCGAAGCCGTAGAACTGCGCCGCCCACATCTGGTGCTGGCCGACCTCGGTCGTGATGTAGGTGTCGCGGCCGCGCGTCAGCTCGAACAGCCGCTGGATCGCATATTGCGGCATGATGACGTCGCGGTTCGGCCTGTAGGCCAGCGAGTTGCGCGCGCGCCAGACGGCGATCTCCTGCCACCACGACTTGATGTCGGGCCTCTTCGCCTCGGCCCTGAACACCTGCAGGATGTCGGCGAGCACGTCGCCGCAATCGCCGATGATCGGCACGTCGACGCGGATGTTCTTGTTGATCGAGGACGGGTCGATGTCGATGTGGATCTTCTTCGAGCCGGGCGAGAACGCATCGGTGCGCCCGGTGATGCGGTCGTCGAAGCGCGCGCCGACGCACAGCATGACGTCGCAATCATGCATCGCCATGTTGGCCTCGTAGGTGCCGTGCATGCCGAGCATGCCGAGCCAATTGGTGCCCGACGCCGGATAGGCGCCCAATCCCATCAGCGTCGAGGTGATCGGGAAGCCCGTGACCTCGACCAGCTCGCGCAGCAGCCGCGAGGCCTCCGGCCCCGAATTGATGACGCCGCCGCCGGAATAGATCACCGGCCGCTTGGCGCCCGCCAGCAGCGCCACGGCTTTGCGGATCTGCATCGCGTCGCCCTTCACGCGCGGCGAATAGGAGATGTGGACGTCGGACTTGCGTGGCGGATGATAGGTGCCGGTCGCGAACTGCACGTCCTTCGGCACGTCGACGACGACCGGCCCCGGACGGCCCGTGGTCGCGACATAGAACGCCTCGTGCAGCACCTTGGCGAGATCGTTGACGTTGCGGACCAGCCAGTTGTGCTTGGTGCAGGGCCGGGTGATGCCGACCGTGTCGCATTCCTGGAAGGCATCGTTGCCGATCAGATGCGTCGGCACCTGGCCGGTGATGCAGACCAGCGGGATCGAGTCCATCAGCGCGTCCGCCAGCGGCGTCACCATGTTGGTGGCGCCGGGGCCGGAGGTCACCAGCACGACGCCCGGCCTGCCGGTCGAGCGCGCATAGCCTTCGGCGGCGTGGCCGGCGCCCTGCTCGTGGCGGACCAGGATGTGCTCGACCTCGCTCTGCTGGAAAATCTCGTCATAGATCGGAAGCACCGCCCCGCCCGGATAGCCGAAGAGGTGCTGCACGCCGTGGTCGATGAGCGCGCGCACGATCATCGCGGCGCCGGTCATCTGGTTCGGATCGTGGCTCTTGTCGGTCATGGTGGGCTCCGGATCGCTTCTGTCAGCGGCTGGTCGGTCTTGGTCAGTCGGTTTTGGTCAGTCGGTTTTGGTCACTTGGGTCAGGGTCATTTCGGTCGGATCGCGGGCTTCCAGGCAATAAAAAAGGGCCCTGGAAGGCCCTGCGCACCGCTCGGAATTTGGATGGCCGCTAGCCATCCCCGGCGGTGCGCCTGGGTACGACGGCGATAAGGAGGATGGAAATAAAGTTGCGCATGATGCCGAGCGAGCTTCCCAAAGGTTGCGCGAAACATAGCCGGCGATGCCCCAATGTCAAGGCAAAGCCGGCTCGTCAGCGCGATTTTGCGATGTTAACGCGGAATTTTCCGTTCGGCGAGCGGTAATTTGGCCGTTGGCCTCCGAAACGAGGCAATAGGCTGGATGAGAGTACGGGCTCCATCTCCAAACGAGGTCGTCATTCCGGGGCGCCCGGAGGGCGAGCCCGGAATCCATACTCACGATCGTGGTTATGGATTCCGGGCCCATCGCTTCGCGATGTCCCGGAATGACGATGCGGCTAGAGTTTGACGACCCATCCCTTTGCCGCCTCCGGGCTCATCCACTCGAACTCCGGCAGTTGGTGCCGAAACCAGGTGAACTGCCGCTTGGCATAATGGCGGGTGTCGGCCTTGCCGATGGCGGCCGCCTCCTCCCGCGTGATCTCCCCTCTGATATAGCGGATCAGCGCCGGCACGCCGTGGGCCTTCATCGCCGGCAGCAGCGGATCGAGGCCGCGCGCGGCCAGCCGCTCGACCTCTTGCAGCGCACCGCGCTCCAGCATCAGATCGAACCGTGCATCGATCCGCGCGTAGAGCGCCTCGCGCTCCGGAGCGATGAACAGCGCCCGATAGCTGCCCTCCGGCAGCAGCGGCGGAGTGGCCTCGGCATGCCAGTCGGCCAATGGCCGACCCGTCGCCTCGATCACCTCCAGCGCCCGGGCCACGCGGGCGCGGTCGCGGACGTTCAGCCGCGCGGCCGCCGCCGGATCGCGTCGCGCCAGCTCGGCATGCAAGGCCTCGACGCCGTCGCGATCGAGCCTGAGACGCACCGCGTTGCGCACCTCGTCCGGCACGGGCGGCACCGCGGACAGCCCTGATGTCAGCGCCTTGAAATACAGGCCAGTGCCACCGATAAAGATCGGCAGCCGCCCGGCCCGTTGCACCTCGCTCAGGATCTCCGCGGCATCCCGGACATAATGGCCGGCCGAGTAGTTCACGCTGGCATCGACATGGCCGTAGAGCCGGTGCGGCACGGTGGCCTCTTCGTCGCAGGTCGGCCTTGCCGTCAGCACCCTCAGATCGCGGTAGACCTGCATGGAATCGGTGTTGATGACGACCCCGCCCGCTTTTTGCGCAAGTTCCATCGCCAGCGCCGACTTGCCGCTGGCGGTCGGCCCTGCGATAAGCACCGCTTTGTTGATCCCTGGCAAAGTCACCTGATGTCTCTCGTCGCCACCTTCATCTGCAATCCCGCCGATCCCGCGCTTGATACCACGATCGTGGAGGCCTTCCTGGCCGTTCTGCCCTCGCCGGGCACGCCGCGCTGGCTGTTCGACGAGGTCGCGATCGACATCCCCTTCGCCCACGACGGCGAGGTCCACAAGCTCGAGGCGCGTCTGCGCGACCTGCGCGGCGACATGCCGATCGACATCGTCGTGCAGGCGGAAGCCGTCAGGCGCAAGAAGCTTTTCCTCGCCGACATGGACAGCACCATGATCGGGCAGGAATGCATCGACGAACTCGCCGATTTCGCCGGGCTGAAGCCGCGCGTCGCCGCCATCACCGAGCGCGCCATGCGCGGCGAGATCGCGTTCGAGCCGGCGTTGCGCGAACGCGTCGCATTGCTGAAGGACCTGCCGGTGAGCGTCGTCGACGAAGTCCTGACCAAGCGCATCAAGCTGACGCCGGGCGGCCGTCATCTGGTGATGACCATGCGCGCCAACGGCGCCTATACCTGCCTGATCTCCGGCGGCTTCACGCTGTTCACCAGCGCCATCGCGGCCAAGATCGGCTTCCAGGAGAACCGCGCCAACGAGCTCATCATCGATGGCGGCAAGCTCACGGGCGAGGTGCGCGAGCCGATCATCGGCCGCGACGCCAAGCTCGCCACCCTGATCGAGCTGCGCGAGGCGTTCGATCTCGACGAGATCGACACCCTGGCGGTCGGCGACGGCGCCAACGACCTCGGCATGATCGAGGCGGCCGGTCTCGGCGTCGCCTATCACGCCAAGCCTGCGGTCTCGGCCGCAGCCTCGGCCCGCATCGACCACGGCGACCTCACCGCCCTGCTCTATGCCCAGGGCTACACGCGCGATCAGTTCGTCGACTGACGAGACTGCGGCCGCGCGGCAGGCCAATAGCCGCGCGAGCCTTTGCGCAATACAGCGCCCTCCCCTGGTTGTGAGAGAGGACGCGTTCATGGGCAGCCGCGATCCCGTCATTGCGAGGGCAGCGGTTTTGCGAACGCTCGAAGATCGCAATCGCATTGCTCCTGTGCGAATCGCCGCCCAAGCAAAGCCGTTACCAAAGCCCTGCCTTCATCGGCTCTCGATCAGCGCATCATCAGGATTTTGTTTCAATCCAGCGCACTCGCACGCAACTCCATTCCAATCTCATTTCAGATCGCAAATCAGATCATTCGCCTTCCGCATCAAGGCGGGACGCGAACTGCCATTTTAACCGCATCACCAATCCATGAATTGTCAAATCATGCTGCAGCGCATATAAAGCTGACAACGCTAGGGAGTGTCCAAGGAAGCGAAAGCGATTGCAGGCCATGCAATCGATCATCGTCACAGAAGGACCTCCCGATGACCATCAAGCACATCATTCCCGGCTCTCTTCTTGCCCTCGCGCTGCTGAGCGGCGCCGCCGTTGCCGGCGAGCTGCCGAGCTACGAAGTCGGCGCGCTGCCGGCCACCCCGCACCAACTCTCCGTCGTCGGTGCATCCGCCGCGCAGCAGACCATTGCGGTGAATGCCGACAGCGCCGCCTCGCCGCACCAGCTCGCCGTGCTCACCCAGCACCACCGCAGCGCTGCGCTCGTCGCTCCGATCACCGTGGGCAGCGTCCGCAACTAGGCAACGCGGGCAACCCATCGTCGGATAGGTAGCGCGCGTCTCGCCGAGCGAGGCCGCGCTCCCTGTTCGAGATAACGCGTGGCGTCGCGCGTGGTAAAGATCCCGGACATCCGCGCCGGGCAGCCCAGACGCCCGGCCCGCTGCACCTATTGGGTCTTCGACGCCAACGCTCTCCGCCTCCGTACCCGGCGCGGCGGCCGCGTCGTCGAGCCCAGCCGCACAGTCACATTCCGGCCGCCGGCGGCAAGACCATCCTGCGCGTGAATTGACCCGACGCCAGCCGGCTCGCCCGATTTCCCAACCGGGATCTCGCAGGGCGTCGCCGCGCGGGCCACGCATCACCAGCCATTATCAGCCTGACGCCACGCGCCGCGCCGATTGCCGGTCAAATCGCACATCCGCAATCATTATATGCGCTATTGCGCAAATACGAAAATACGAATATATTGCCGCCATGTCCGATCCCGTCCCGCTGCTCGCCGCTCTGGCCGAGCCGACTCGTCTCGCCGCCCTGCGCATCCTTTGGGACGGCGGCGAGCACTGCGTCTGCGAGCTCATGCGGCAGCTCCGAGCCAGCGCATCGCGCATGAGCCGGCACATGTCCGCCCTCAAGGCCGCCGGTCTCGTCATCGACCGGCGTGACGCCCAGTGGGTCCGGTATCGGCTGAGCCCTGACCTGACGCCCGATCGCCGCGCCATCCTCGACGCCGTCATGGCGGCCATGCCTGAGCCGAACAGGAGTGCAGCATGAAAACCGAAGCTTCGACCTATCCTGACGGGTCGGCATCGGCTGTGATCTGGATCATCGCGACGGCAGCTGCGATCGCATTGTGGTTCGCGGTCTACTGGCAGCTGGAAGCGTTCTCGGCATGGCTGGTATCGTCGCTGCCGGTGTCCCGCGACAGCCATCTGGAAGAAGCCGCGCGGTTCTTCGTGTTCGACGCGCCCAAGGTCCTGATGCTGATGACGCTGGTCGTGTTCGGCATGGGCGTCGTGCGCAGCTTTTTTTCAGCCGAGCGAACTCGCGCATTGCTCGCCGGCAAGCGCGAGGGCCTCGGCAATGTCGCGGCTGCGATCCTCGGCGTATTCACTCCCTTCTGCTCGTGCTCGGCGGTGCCGCTCTTCGTCGGCTTCGTCTCGGCTGGCGTCCCACTCGGCGTGACCTTCTCGTTCCTGATCGCGGCGCCAATGGTGAACGAGGTCGCGCTCGGCCTGCTGTTCGCGCTGGTCGGCTGGAGGATCGCCGCGATCTATCTGGCCTTCGGCCTGGCGGTCGCGATCGTGGCGGGATGGATCATCGGACGCCTGCATCTCGAAGGCTGGCTCGAGGCATGGGTTCGCAACGTGCGCGCGGGACAGGCGGATCTGCAGCCGGATTCGCCGACCGCCGCCGATCGGATCCGGGCCGGGATCGATGCGGTGCGCGACATCGTCGGCCGCGTCTGGGCATGGATCATCATTGGCATCGCGGCGGGCGCATTCATTCACGGCTATGTCCCGAACGATCTGCTCGCCTCGATCATGGGCAAGGACCAATGGTGGTCCGTGCCGGCCGTGGTGCTGATCGGCGTGCCGATGTACGCCAACGCTGCGGGCATCATTCCGGTCGTCGAGGCGCTGCTCGGCAAGGGTGCGGCGCTGGGAACGGTGCTCGCCTTCATGATGAGCGTCATCGCGCTTTCGTTTCCCGAGATGCTCATTCTGCGCAAGGTGCTGACGCTCCGGCTGATCGCTGTCTTCGCGGGCGTCGTCGCCGCCGGCATCGTCGCCGTCGGCTATCTCTTCAACGCCCTGTTCTGATGAAAGGACAAGCCCCATGAAGAACGTCAAGATTCTCGGCTCCGGCTGCAAGCGCTGTGTTCAGACCGCAGCAATGGCCTCCTCTGAAGCAAGCAAGCTCGGCATCGAGATCGAGCTGGAAAAGATCACGGACTTCGCCGACATCGCCCGGTTCGGCATCGCCTCGACGCCGGGCGTGGTGATCGACGGCAAAGTCGTCCATGCGGGCGGGCTGCCGAAGGCCGAGGACATGGCGAAATGGCTGTCGGCGTGATGGCGTTGCGTCCGCTGCTCGCAGCGGTCCTCCTGCTCGGCCCGGCTGTCGTGGCGCGCGCCGACGAACCGACGTGGACGCGGCGCATCATCGCGCCGGACACGGCGCTCAAAGCGGCACAGGCGGCGCTCGCGGAGTGCCGCAAACGCGGCTGGCAGGCTGCCGTGACCGTGAGCGATCCGTCGGGGCTCGCGCTGGTCACCCTGCGCGACCGTTTCGCCGGCTGGCATACCCTTGAGGCCGCGACGGGCAAGGCGAGGACGGCCGCGAGCTGGCGCGAGGCGACGAGCACGCTCGCAGCCCGGCTGGCACGACCGGACGCCGCGGAGCGGGCCATCGTCAACGTTCCCGGCGTTGTCATGGTCGGCGGCGGCATGCCAATAGAGGCCGCTGGCCAGCAGGTCGGAGCGATCGGCGTATCCGGCGCGCCCGGAGGCGACAACGACGACATCTGCGCGAAGGCCGGCATCGAAGCCGTCGCTGCGGACATCGCGTTCTGAGCGCTTGTACCGGCGTATCGCGAACGAGGACGGCCAACGCCGATCATTTTGCCGGAGGATACCGCGTTGTCTGACACGATGCCTCAATTGGACGAAACCTCATTCCGTGCCATCGACCGCGCGAAGCTGCTGGAGCCTGCGCTCTCCTCCCACCCTCCGCGAATCCTGCTGCTCTACGGATCGCTCCGGCAACGCTCGTTCAGCCGGCTGCTGACCGAGGAAGCGGCGCGCATTCTCGTGCGCTTCGGCGCGGAGACTCGGACTTTCGATCCGCGCGGCTTGCCGCTGGTCGACGACGCCGAGCCGGACCATCCGAAGGTCCGCGAGCTGCGCGATCTCGTGACCTGGTGCGAAGGCATGGTGTGGTGCTCGCCGGAGCGGCACGGCGCGATGACCGGTGTGATCAAGACCCAGATCGACTGGATCCCGCTGTCGCTCGGCGCCGTCCGGCCGACGCAGGGCAAGACGCTGGCGGTGATGCAGGTTTCTGGCGGCTCGCAGTCGTTCAACGCGGTCAATCAGCTTCGGGTGCTCGGCCGCTGGATGCGCCTGATCACCATTCCGAACCAGTCCTCGGTGCCCAAGGCCTTCGCGGAGTTCGACGACGCGGACCGCATGAAGCCGTCCCCCTATTACGATCGCCTCGTCGACGTGATGGAAGAGCTGGTCAAGTTCACGCTGCTGACGCGCGACCGCGCCGACTATCTGGTCGACCGCTATTCCGAGCGCAAGGAGAATGCCGAGGCGCTGTCGCAGCGGGTCAACCAGCGATCGCTCTGAGCCGGCGCTCCCGGGAGTTCGCGGATGGCGGCCACCAACTTCTGATAAAAATAATTACCTTGCGCATTTACGGAATTCATGATTGTATCCGCGCATCCCGCCTCACTGCGGAGGGGCGTTGCGCGCGATCGTCACGACACGCGAGGCGGGGAGCGATGGCCGCGAGAGATCGCAGCGTCTTCTCACGAGGGCGCGGACGAACGATCGCTTGCGGACGTGAAGTCGCAGCGTCCTGACACCCCGATGCTGGTGTCACGTTCGCGACGGCGCTGAAGCGCCGCGCGGACAATGGTGGCCAACAAGCCCGGCGCACCAGGGAGACTGCGTATAAGCGTGAAGACCGTCGCGCAGGGAATGCCGGTTGAATCGGCTTTGCCTGTGGTACCTGCCGCCTGCATTTTTTTTCGCAGGCGGGCCATGGGTGAGGCCTTCACCCGGCATTCCCTGCGCCCTCTGCATTCTCGCGAGGGACGAACTGATCGCAGGCCTCGGGCGCGATGCGCCGCGAGACTGCAAAGCTATGTCGATCGCTGTTTGAGCCGTGAATTCGCCTTGCGAACCGTCGTCGTCCCGGACAAGCCACGGCGCGCGCCAGCGCGTCGGGGCGCCGATCCGGGATCCATACGCCGCGGCCGTCGTGACGAGCAAACAGCCAATGATCAGCCCGCCCCAAACTGCTCCCTGGGGGCTATGGTCCCGGCTCGAGGCCGGGACGATAGCGGAGTGTGGAGCTACCGCAGGGTGGGCAAAGCAGCGCCCGCAGGCGCAGCGTGCCCACCACCGTGCCGCGAGCTCGGAGCCGGATGGTGGGCGCGGCGCGGGAGAGAGCGCCTTAGCAGGCGCACCTCACGGCGCGCCTTTGCCCACCCTACTGCACCGTGCCCTACTGCAGGCTCAACGCGACGAAGCGCAGCTCGCCGTCGGCGTTGGAGACGAGCAGCAGCACCGACTTCTTGCCGTCCTTCTTGAGCTGGTCGACGCGCTTCTTGATATCGGCGCCCGAGGTCACCGCCTCCTGGGCGACCTCGACGATGACGTCGCCGGCCGACAGCCGCTTCTCGGCGGCGTCGGAGGCCTGGTCAACACCGGTGACGACGACGCCCTTGACGCTGTCCTTGATCTTGTAGCGGGCGCGCAGGTCCTTCGACAACGCGGCGAGATCGAGCCCGAGCGCCTTCTGGGTCACAGGCTTCTCGGCCGGCTCGTCCTTCTTGATCGCCGCCTGCTGCACCTTCTCGGTGTCCTCGAGCCGGCCGAGCTTGACCTTGAGCGTCTGCTCCTGGCCCTTGCGGATGACGATGACGTCAACCTCCTTGCCGACGGCGGTGTCGGCGACGATGCGCGACAGGTCCTTCGGCTCCTTGATGTCATGGCCGTCGAACTTGACGACGACGTCGCCCGGCTCGATGCCGGCCGGCTTGGCCGGTCCCTTGTCGTCGACGCCGGCGACCAGCGCGCCGCGCGCCGGCTTGATGTTGAGGCTCTCCGCGATCTCGTCGGTGACGCCCTGGATGCGCACGCCGAGCCAGCCGCGGCGCAGCTCGCCGAACTGGCGCAACTGGTCGACGACGCCGGCCACGGTCTTCGAGGGCACCGCGAAGCCGATGCCGATCGAGCCGCCCGACGGCGAGATGATCAGCGTGTTGACGCCGATGACCTCGCCCTCGAGGTTGAACAGCGGGCCGCCGGAATTACCGCGGTTGATGGCGGCGTCGGTCTGGATGTAGCTGTCATAGGGCCCCGACGAGATGTCGCGGTTCTTGGCCGAGACGATGCCGGCGGTGACGGTGCCGCCGAGACTGAACGGGTTGCCGATCGCGACCACCCAGTCGCCCAGCCGCAGCTTGTCGGAGTCGCCGAACTTGACCACCGTCAGCGGCCGCGGCGGCTTGAACTTGAGCACCGCAAGGTCGGTCTTCTTGTCGACGCCGACCAGCTCGGCCTTGATCTTGGTGCCGTCGTTGAGGATCACGTTGATCTCATCGGCATCGGCAATGACGTGGTTGTTGGTGACGACAACGCCCGAGTCGTCGACGATGAAGCCCGAGCCCAGCGAGTTGGTGCGGCGCGGCGAGTTGTCGGCACCGCCCCGGCCGCCCGGACCGCCGCGGCGGTTCTTGAAGAAATCGTCGAAGAACTCCTCGAACGGCGAGCCCGGCGGCACCTGCGGATTGGCGTTCCGCCCCTCGGACGAGCCGCCTTTGGGCTCGACAGTTTGCGAGGTCGAGATGTTGACGACGGCGTCGATCACCTTTTCGGCGACATCGGCGATCCCCTCCGGCCCCCGCGCCGAGGCCGGGGCCGGCGCGAGCGCCCAGCCCGCGGCAAGGACCGCCGCGGTCAGGATCGGGCGCAGTCGACGGCTGAAAGCAAGGGTTGCGGTCATCGGGCGGATCTCCAGAAAAGTCGGCAAATTCAACTGTTACAGTGCGCCGGAACCGGCGGGGGACGCAAGCACGCCGGATCGGACCGCAGATTCATCATTGAGGGCGACCTAATACGGCAAAATGGCGCAGCCATCGCCTCACAATGGCGTTGGCCGGGCAGCAGATCGTCATTGCAGCGGTCGGGCCTCGTTCCTGTGCGACGGGCACGCATACTCACGACAATCCGCCGCTCAGATCGGCCGCCGGATCACCCAGATCAGGACCAGGCCGGCCACCGCCGAGCCGATGCCGACTGCGCGCAGCACGTTGTCGGGCGTGGTCATCGCGGTCTTCATGGCCCGCCGCATCCACTCCGGACTGGCCGCGAACAACAGGCCTTCGAGCACGAACAGGATACCTAATCCGATGAGGAAATCGGAAAACGCAATGGACCTCATCGGACCCGGACCTCCCGTTCGATCTTCTTGATATGTAACGGGGCGAAGCAACGGCTTCGCCCCCTCCATGTCAACTCTTATTCGCCCCGATCAACGGCTCCGGCATCGAGGCAGGCGCCATCAGGGCTTGGGCGCCGGCACCGCGACGGCCGCCGTCGAGTTGGCGGTGGAAGGCGTCTCCCCCGCCGGCTTCCCCGAGGGGTTGGCGAAGTAGCGGAAGAACTCCGAATCGGGCCGCAGCAGGAAGCGGGTGTCGCCGGATTTCAGACCGTTCTCATACGCCGCCATCGAGCGGTAGAAAGCGAAGAAGTCGCGGTCCTTGCTGTAGGCCTCGGCGAACAGCCGGTTGCGTTCGGCATCGCCGGCGCCGCGGGTCTGCTCCGCCTGCGAGTTGGCCTCGGCGACGATCACGGTGGCCTCGCGATCGGCCTTGGACCTGATCTCCTGGGCCTTCTGGCCGCCGAGCGCCCGGAACTCCTCGGCCTCGCGCTGCCGCTCGGTCTTCATCCGGTTGTACACCGCCTGGCTGTTGGCCTCCGGCAGGTCGGCGCGGCGGATGCGGACGTCCACCACCTGGATGCCATAGGCGTCGGCCTCCTTGTCGAGCTGATCGCGGATCTTGCGCATCAGCGCCTCGCGCTCGTCGCGCACGACTTGCGTGAAGGTGACCTCGCCGAGCACGCGGCGCAGCGCGGCGTTCAGCAGCGTGCCGAGCTGGACGTTGGCGGTCTGGATCGAACCGACGCTCTGGTAGAACTGCAGCGCGTTCTTGATCTTGTAGCGCGCGAAGGCGTCGACCACGAGCCGCTTCTGGTCGAACGCGATCACCTCCTGCGAGGGGTTCTCGAGGTCGAGGATGCGCTTGTCGATCGAGATCACGTTGTCGATGAACGGTGCCTTGAAGTTCAGACCGGGCTCCGTGACGACGTCGACCGGCTTGCCGAACCGCACCACCAGCGCCTGCTCGGTCTGGTTCACGGTGAACAGCGAGCTGTAGCCGATGACGACGAGCACGAGCACGGCGACGAGCGCGACGATGCCTGCAACGGGGGACCTCATCGGACGCCTCCCTGCTGAGCGGCCGGCGCCGGACGGCGCGGCAAGAGATCGCCGAGCGGCAGCAGCGGCACGGGGCCGCCGGTGGCGCCGCTGTCGAGCACGAGCTTCTCCGAGCCACCGAGCACGCGCTCCATGGTCTCGAGATAGATCCGTTCGCGGGTCACGTCGGGCGCCTTCTTGTACTCGTCATAGACCTTGAGGAAGCGCGCGCTCTGGCCCTTGGCCTCGGCGATCGCCTGCTCCTTGTAGCCCTCGGCGACCTGCAGGATCTGCGCGGCACGACCGCGCGCATCCGGCACCACCTTGTTGGCATAGGTCTGGGCTTCGTTCTGGAGACGCTCGAGGTCGGCACGCGCCGCCTGGACGTCGCGGAATGCCTCGATCACCTGGGCCGGCGGATCGACCTTCTGCATCTGCACCTGGGTGATCTGGATTCCGGAGCCGTAATTGTCGAGCGTCTTCTGCATCAGTTCCTGCACGTTCTGCTCGATCACGGTGCGGGCACCGGTGAGGATCGGCTGGATGTTGGAGCGGCCGATCACCTCGCGCATCGCGCTCTCGGCCACCGCCTTCACGGTGCCCTCGGGGTTCTGGATGTTGAACAGGAAGTCGGCCGCGCCCTTCGGCTTGATGCGCCAGAGCACGGTGACGTCGACGTCGACGATGTTCTCGTCGCCGGTCAGCATCAGGCTTTCCTCGGGGACATCGCGACCGCCGCGGCCGCGCCGGCCGGGATCGTCATTGGCGGTGATGCCGATCGAGATCGAGTTGACGCGCAGCGCCTTGGGCAGCAGCACGGTCTCGATCGGGTAAGGCAGGTGATAGCGCAGGCCCGGCTGCTCATCACGGACATATTTGCCGAAGCGCAGCACGACGCCGAGCTCCTCGGACTGCACGCGGTAGATGCCGGAGGCGAGCCAGATGATGATGGCGCCGAGCACGATCAGGAGCACGCCCGCAGTGCCGAAACCGCCGCCCGGCACGAACTGCTGCAGCCGGTCCTGGCCGCGCCGCAGAAGATCTTCCAGGTCGGGCGGCCTTGGACCGACCGGTTGCGGTCCCGAGCCCCAGGGCCCCTTCGGACCCTGACCCCACGGGCCTCCGCCCTGATTCTTCCACGCCATCGATCGATCTCCTCCGAGAGGCTGAGTGTACACCAACGCCGGCCCCGACGGTCGCCGGGTTATAAGGGACGGCCCCGCCCCTTACAACGTAGCGCTCCAGCTAAGCCCGAACCGGGTTTTGTCAATGTAAACAGGGCCGGAAGCGCCGGTTTGCCGCGGCCTCAGCTCCGCCACGCGGCCAAACTGCGCGACTTCATCATTAACGGATGGTCTTGAGGGGGCCGTCGCGTCGATCCGACCGGCGAAACGCTCACCGCCGCCGGCGATAGGTGACGTAGGAGAATTCGGCCTGATCGTCGGGCCCCGAGGCATGGCGCTCCCGCGCCACCTCTTCCCATTGGGCCGGGTCGATCGCCGGAAACACGGTATCGCCAGGCGGGCTCGCATGCACCTCGGTGATCTCCAGCCGGTCGGCGACCGGCATCGTCGCAGCAAAGAGCTCTGTGCCTCCGATGACCGCGATCTCCGCGGCTGAACGCCGCAGCGCATCACCACGCGCGATGCCGAGCGCTTCATCGACGGTATGGGTCACGATCGCGCCCGGCGCGCGAAACTCGGCATCGCGGGTGACGACGATGTTGGTGCGGCCCGGCAGCGGCCGGCGCGGAAACGAGACGAAGGTCTTGCGGCCCATCACGATCGGGCGGCCCATGGTCATCGCCTTGAAGCGCTGCATGTCGCTCTTCTGCCGCCACGGGATCGCACCGGCGGCGCCGATGATGCCGTTGTCGGCGACCGCGACGATCAGCACGATCTCGATCACGGCGCCCTCTCCGCCAGTTGAGCCAGAGCTTCGCCGGTCACCTTGCATAGCGTCCACTCGTCCATGAGCTCGGCGCCGAGCGATTTGTAGAAAGTGATGGAAGGAGCATTCCAGTCGAGCACCGACCATTGCAGCCGCGCCCAGCCCTTTTCGACGCAGGTCCGCGCGAGGTGACCGAGCAAGGCCTGGCCGATGCCATTGCGGCGAAACGCCGGCCGCACGAACAGGTCTTCGATATAGATCCCTGGCTTGCCGGCAAACGTGGAGAAGTTGACGAACCAGACCGCGAAGCCCGCCACCGCGCCGTTCCATTCGGCGAGATCGCAGAACAGCGTCGGGTGCTCACAGAACAGCGCGCCGGCGATGTCGGCCTCGCTCGCGTCGACCTCGTGCGATAGCTTCTCGTAGTCGGCGAGGTCCCGGATCAGCGCGAATACGCTTCCGATGTCGTCAGGCCGGGCGCTACGGATCGAAACCGGCATGCGTCAGACCGCGACCTCGGCCTTGATATGCGGATGCGGATCGTAGCCGGCGAGCGCGAAGTCCTCGTAGCGGAAGCCGAAGATGTCCTTGACGTCCGGATTGAGCGTCATGGTCGGCAGCGGACGGGGAGCGCGCGTGAGCTGCAGCCGCGCCTGCTCGATATGGTTGGAATAGAGATGCACGTCGCCGAAGGAGTGCACGAATTCGCCGGGCTTCAATCCCGTCACCTGCGCCGCCATCATCGTCAGCAGCGCATAGGATGCGATGTTGAAGGGCACGCCGAGGAAGACGTCGGCCGAGCGCTGGTAGAGCTGGCACGACAATCTGCCGTTCACGACATAGAACTGGAACAGGCAGTGGCACGGCGGCAGCGCCATCTTCTCGACGTCGGCCGGGTTCCAGGCTGTCACGATCAGCCGGCGCGAATCCGGATTGCGCCTGATCATGTCGATCACGTTCGTGATCTGGTCGATATGACCGCCGTCCGGCGTCGGCCACGAGCGCCACTGATAGCCGTAGACGGGGCCGAGATCGCCATTGGCGTCGGCCCACTCGTCCCAGATGGTGACGCCGTTGTCGTGCAGATATTTGATGTTGGTGTCGCCCTTCAGGAACCACAGCAGCTCGTGCACGATCGCCTTGAGCGGCAGCCGCTTGGTGGTCACCAGCGGAAAGCCGGCCGCAAGGTTGAAGCGCATCTGGTGGCCGAACACCGACAGCGTGCCGGTGCCGGTGCGGTCGTGCTTCTCGGCGCCGTCGGACAGGATGCGTTCGAGCAGGTCGTGATACTGGTGCATGGTGCGCGCTGGCGGCCTTTCGCAGAAGGCGGCGAATTTAACGGCAGGGATCGCCCGGCCCTAGCCTCGACTCGGCCGGGCCGCCAATTATACCCCGAAAAATGTCGGCCACCGCTGCAAACGACAAGGGCGGAACCGCACGCTCCGCCCCCCCTCCCGATCCATGGCCGTTCCGTACGAGCTCGCCGGCTTGAGGACCGCGGACCATTTGACGATCTCGCCCTTCACCAGCGTCCCGAGCGCCTCCGGCGTCCGGTCCGCCGACGCGGGTCAGCCTTCGCTCTCCACGAAGACCTCGTCGCGCTTGCGGCGCAACGTCGGCAGCACCGCCAGCACCAACAGCCCCGCCGCGATCGCGAGCAGCACGGCCGACAGCGGCCGCGTCAGGAACACCGACCAGTCGCCGCGCGAGATCAGCAGCGCCCGGCGCAGGTTCTCCTCCATCAACGGGCCCAGCACCATGCCGAGCAACAGCGGCGCCGGCTCGAAATCATGCTTGATCAGCCAGTAGCCGACGAGGCCGAACGCGCCCGCCAGGACGACGTCGACCGGCGCGTTGTTGACCGAATAGATGCCGATCGCGCAGAAGATCACGATCGACGGGAACATCAGCCGGTATGGCACGCGCAACAGCCGCACCCAGATGCCGACCAGCGGCAGGTTGATGATGATCAGCATGAGATTACCGATCCACATCGAGGCGATCATGCCCCAGACCAGATCGGGCTGCTTCTGCATCACCTGCGGGCCCGGCACGATGCCGTGGATGGTCATCGCGCCGACCATCAGCGCCATGACCGCATTCGGCGGAATGCCGAGCGTCAGCAGCGGAATGAAGGAGGTCTGCGCCGCCGCATTATTGGCGCTCTCCGGCGCCGCGACGCCCTCGATCGCACCGCGACCGAACCGCGACGGATCTCGCGCGATCTTCTTCTCCAGCGTATAGGCCGCGAACGAGGCGATCACCGCACCTCCGCCCGGCAGGATGCCTAGGATCGAACCGAGCACCGTGCCGCGCAGGATCGCCGGCGCGGAGTCCTTCAGATCCTTCCTGGTTGGCATCAGGCCGGTGATCTTCTTCTGCACGAGGTCGCGGTCCATCTCCGCGCCGGCATCGAGATTGCGAATGATCTCGGCAAAGCCGAACACGCCCATCGCAACGGTGGCAAAGCCCAGGCCGTCGGCGAGCTCGGGAATATTGAAGGCCATGCGCGAGACGCCGGTCTCGATGTCCGAGCCGACCATCGACAGCAGCAGGCCGAGCACGATCATTGCGATCGCCTTCAGCACCGAGCCCTTCGCCAGCACGACTGCGAAGATCAGGCCCAGCACCATCAGCGAGAAATACTCGGCCGGACCGAACGCCAGCGCGAGCTTGGTCAACGGCGCGCCGAGGATCGCAATCAGCACGGTGGCAACGCAGCCGGCGAAGAATGAGCCGATCGCGGCAATCGCCAGCGCCGGACCGGCACGGCCCTGCTTCGCCATCTGGAAGCCGTCGAGCGCGGTCACCACCGACGTCGCCTCGCCGGGAATGTTGACCAGGATGGAGGTCGTCGAGCCGCCATACTGGGCGCCGTAGTAGATGCCGGCCAGCATGATCAGCGCGCCGACCGGCGGCAGGCCGAAGGTGATCGGCAGCAACATCGCGACGGTGGCGATGGTCCCGATGCCCGGGAGAACGCCGACCAGCGTGCCGACCAGCGCGCCGATCAGGCACATCAGCAGATTGATTGGCGACAACGCGACGGCGAAACCGTGGGCGAGATTTGCAAACAGATCCATCACGCCCTCACTGCAAAAGGAAACGCGGCAACAGCGGCATCGGCAACCCCAGCACGTAGGGGAACAGCAGCGCGCAGCCGCCGGTCAGGCAGATGCCGACGATCAGGGCCTCGCGCCAGCGCGTCTCGGGGCTGCCGATCGCCGCGATCAGGAAGCTTGCAAGCCCCGTGACCAACAGTCCGAGCGGGCGAATGGAAACGGCGAAGGTCAGGATCGAGAGCGAGACGAACAGCGGTCCGCGCCAGTGATAGGTCGCAAGCTGCGCGCCTTCACTCACGACGCCGATCACGGCCACGGCAGCTCCGAGCCCTAGCAGCAGCAGACCGAACATCCGCGGCGCAGTTCCGGCACCGAACGAGAAGCCGCGCATGCCCTGCAGGTCGCTGGAGGCCCACAACGCGAACAGCGCGATCGCCATCAGCACGACGCCGCCGAAATAGTCCTGCGGCGCGCGTGGACGTACCATGAATGTGAACACCGCGACCGCGATCAGCGGATAGGTGTAGATGAGCGCCAGCAGAACATCGGAAGACAGCGAGGTCTTGCCGCTTGCGGCATATTGCTGCGCCAGGCTCGGGATCGCCATCGACAAGGCCGACGCATGGGCTCCAATGACCTGCAGCGGACCGCGTCCGGATAGTGGACCTACAAGACCGGCCAAGGCGATCAGCAGTTCGATGATCTGCGGCGCGAAGGCAAGGACCAGAATGATCGATGCGCCGGTCACGCTGCGGGCGGCCGGCATGCCCGCCGTTTCGCCCGACAATTGGCCCGTGGTCTCGGCCATGCCTCGCCCTCCCCGATCGGCCTTGATGGCCGGCACTGTTTTCGTTCGGCGGCCCGGAGCAAACCGGTCGCGCTTCTATTTTGCCTAGCGACTTTCCCTAGAGAAGGCCAGCAAAACCAAGACAGCCGCCCGCGGCGAGCAGCCAGAGCGGATTGAGTCGCGTCATAGATGCAACGACTGCGGCAAGGACCGTCAGCGCGAACGCCCGCCACGTCTGGTCGGAAGCCTGACCGAGAATCCATGCGCTCGCCGCCATCAAGCCGATCGACAACGGCACCAGCGTCGCCTGCAGCATGGCGGGCCAGCGCGCATCCCGCGCATTCGAGAGCCAGCGGCTGACAAAATAGGAGAGCACGGCGGTGGGACCGCACATCGCGATCGTCGCGACCGCCGCGCCTGCCACGCCTGCGACCGAATAGCCGATCAGGGTGACGATCAGAACGTTGGGCCCGGGCGACAATTGCGAGAGTGCGAACAGATCGGCGAACTGTTTGTCCGTCATCCAGTGCCGGGCCTCGACTGCAACACGTTGCAGTTCGGGAATCGCCGCCACTGCGCCGCCAACCGCAAACAGCGAGATCAACGCAAAGGTCCAGAACAGCTGGAACAACGGATTGTCGTCCCCGCTCATCGTGCCGACCGCGTCTTGGCATAGGTGACGGCAAGGCTGAGCGGCACGGCCACCAGCAGAACCTCCTGAAGCGGCAGGCGCGCCAGCCCGATCGCCACGAACACGCCAGCCACGACGGCAACGCCCGCCACGTCGCTCTTCTTCAGGAGCGGCGAGATCATGCGAAACACCACCGACGCCAGCAGGCCCACGGCCACGCAGGACACGCCTGCAAGCGCCCGTCGCCACGTGTCGGCTTGTCCAAAATGACCGTAGATGGCGCCGAGAGAGGTGATCAGCAGCATCGGTGGTCCGAGCAGGCCGGCAAAGGCAGCGATTCCACCCGCGACACCGCGCAATCGCGCGCCGAACACCACGGAGAAATTCACGATGTTCGGTCCGGGCAGGAAATGACAGAGCGCGAAGGTCGCGTTGAACTCCTCCGCCGTCATCCAGTGATGCTCATCGACGATCGCACGCCGCGCGAACACCAGCACGCCGCCGAAGCCCGACAGCGACATTTTCGCGAATGCGAAGAAGAGCGTGCGGAGGCTGGGCGGGTGTCTGGCGATGTCGGCAGCGGGAGAGGCAACCTGCGCAGCTTCGGGAGGCATGCCGCACTGTAGGAGGACGAAAACCAGGCTGCCAAGGTCGAACCAGAGGTTCCCAGCAGCCGCCCACATTTTTGTCGCGCGCCGCGGCGTTTCGGCCCTGTGCATCCGCCGGCCGGCGGCCTATATAGGGGGGGCCGGCTTGCCGGCTATGGAAATAAATCGCCGTCGAAATAAACCATTCGGACCCGGGGGCGGTACCCGGCGCCTCCACCAAAGCCCACCGACGGATGGGTTTTGGCGGGGGCGAAATAGGATCGACGAGGGCGTAAAGGGCGAGCTTTTTCCCGGTATTGTTCCGCCGTTATCGGGCTACTGCAATAGTTGCCAACGACAACTTTGCTCCGGTTGCTCAGGCTGCGTAACGCAGTTTGAAAGACCACCTTAAAGTCCTAACGGGTTAAGCTCCGTTAGGCGGGGTTCGGAGGCACCTGGCAACAGAAGCCTCCACTTTCATTTGCCCCGCTTTAGCCGGTCTCCCCGTCGCGGGCCGTGCTGTCCCCAGTTTTTTGGCGCGTCATCCGTTCATTCCTCCGTTGACCGGACTTCCGCCAGCTTCTACCCGTTCCCATATCTGGCGATCGACCGGCATGGCTGCTGACCTCGGCACCGATGCCGGGTACGATGTGACTGACGCGAGTCGGGAATGCTGCTGCCTGCCGGGCGCGGCCGCTCGACACGTCGGGCGCAGCCCTCACGATACAGGACCGATCATGGCGACGGATCATATTCGATACGATGTGCTGGCGCGCGACGCGTTGCGCGGGGTGCTGCGCCGGGTGCTGACCGACGCTGCTGCCCATGGTCTCCCGGGCGAGCATCATTTCTTCATCACCTTCGTGTCCAAGGCCGAGGGCGTGAAGCTGTCGCCGCGGCTGCTCGCGCAATATCCGGAGGAGATGACGATCATCCTGCAACACCAGTTCTGGGATCTGGTGGTTTCGGAGGATCGGTTCGAGGTCGGCCTGTCGTTCGGCGGCATCCCTGAGCGCCTCGTGGTGCCGTTCCACGCGATCAAGAGCTTCTTCGATCCGTCGGTGCAATTCGGACTGCAGTTCGAGCCGTCGGAGGCGATTGCCGAGACGCCGCCAGCTCCGAAGCTGCCGGCCGCACCGGCGCCATCGGCCATCGCCGGTCCGCAGCCTGCGACACCGGCCGAGACCAGCGACGACAAGCCGCTCCCGCCGGCCTCGCCGGGGGAAGGCGCCGAGGTCGTGCGCCTGGACCGTTTCCGCAAGAAGTAGGCGCATTCGCCGCGCGAGGAACGCCGGTTGAACCACTAGATTGAAGCATGCTTGAACCGGTCGACGCCGGTTCACCACCAATCATGGGCATGCTTCATGGCACATTCAGCAAATCCATCATCGCACGGAGCGACGCGCACGGAGACCGACAGCTTCGGCCCGATCGAGGTCGCCGCCGATCGCTATTGGGGCGCGCAGACCGAGCGCAGCCGTCAGAATTTCCGCATCGGCCACGACCGCATGCCGATCGGCATCGTGCACGCGCTTGCGCTGGTGAAGATGGCCGCGGCCCAGACCAACCGCGAGCTCGGCCTGCTCGAGCCGCGCATGGCGGACGCCATCGTCCAAGCGGCGCAGGAGGTCATCGACGGCAAGCTCGACGACCACTTTCCGCTGGTCGTCTGGCAGACCGGCTCGGGCACCCAGAGCAACATGAACCTCAACGAGGTGATCGCCAATCGCGCCAGCGAGCTGCTGGGGGGCGAGCGCGGCACCAAGAAGCCCGTTCATCCGAACGACCACGTCAACATGAGCCAGTCGTCCAACGACTCGTTCCCCACCGCGATGCACATCGCCGCAGCGCGCGCGATCTCGGGCCATCTGGTGCCGGCGCTGTCGGAGCTGCTGGCGGCATTGCGCGCCAAGCAGGAGGCGTTCGCGGACATCGTCAAGATCGGCCGCACCCACACCCAGGACGCCACGCCGCTCACGCTGGGGCAGGAGTTCTCCGGCTACGCCGCGCAGGTCGAGAGCGCGATCGCAAGAATCGAGATTGCGGCGCGGGATCTCCTGCCGCTGGCGCAGGGCGGCACCGCCGTGGGCACCGGCCTGAACGCGGATCCGAAGTTCGCAAAGCTGTTCGCCAAGCATGTTGCCGACATCACCGGCCTGCCCTTCACCAGCGCGGCCAACAAATTCGAGGCGCTCGCGTCCAACGACGCCTATGTGTACACCCATGGTGCGCTGAATGCGGCGGCCGCCGGCCTGTTCAAGATCGCCAACGACATCCGCTTCCTCGGCTCAGGCCCGCGCTCCGGATTGGGAGAATTGATCCTGCCGGAGAACGAGCCGGGCTCCTCGATCATGCCGGGCAAGGTGAACCCGACGCAGTGCGAAGCGCTCACGATGGTGTGTTGCCAGGTGTTCGGCAATCACACGGCGATCACCATGGGCGGCAGTCAGGGTCATTTCGAACTGAACGTCTACAAACCATTGCTTTCACATTGCATGATGCAGTCCATACAATTACTAGGCGATTCAGCACGTTCATTCAGCGAACATTGCGTAACCGGTATTCAGGCCGACGCTGCTCGCATTCGCGAGCTGATGGAGCGCTCGCTGATGCTGGTGACAGCGCTTGCGCCGAAGATCGGCTACGACAACGCTGCCAAGGTCGCGAAATCAGCGCATCAGCGCGGCACCACGCTGAAACAAGAGGCTTTGCGGCTCGGTCTCGTCTCCGAGGACGAATTCGACCGCCTCGTCCAACCCGAGAGGATGACAAGGCCGGGGCGAGCGTAGCGGTAGCCCCGTAGTACTACGGGGGGTGATGC
This sequence comes from Bradyrhizobium sp. SZCCHNR1017, assembly GCF_032381375.1. Lineage (NCBI taxonomy): Bacteria > Pseudomonadati > Pseudomonadota > Alphaproteobacteria > Hyphomicrobiales > Nitrobacteraceae > Bradyrhizobium > Bradyrhizobium sp. SZCCHNR1017. The sequence continues at coordinate 84,580 of NZ_JAUHIR010000012.1, forward strand.
AATTCTCGCTGTTAACCCCTAAAGGATACTCTCGACTACAAGTTCTGCTGCGTTTGTTGAGTAAACAAATCCCGCTCGCAACGACGCGAATGGCCATCGAACTATCAGGGAGCGATGACATGATTGTCTGGAGAACGCCTGGGCTCATCCGCGCAATGCGCATGCTCTCGTCGCGACGTTCGATGGCTTAGATGATTGGAGCAAGCATGGGTGATGTCATCAACTTGAAGCGTTTCAGAAAGCGCGTGGAGCGCGATCAGGAAGCGAAGGTCGCCGAAAGCAACCGCGCTCGCTTCGGCAGGACGAAGTCCGAACGCGCAACTGACGCCCAACGCGACAAGCGCGCGAACGAATTACTCGATCAACATCGTATCAATGGCGAGGACGCGTGATGAAGTCGCCCGTCGTAAAACGTTCAATCGTGGTCGCAGGCCACAAGACCAGCGTCAGCCTCGAAGAGGCCTTCTGGAACGGCATGAAGGAGATTTCGGGTCTCCGTAACATGACCCTGTCCGAGCTGGTCGGAGAGATCGACAACAATCGCCAGCAGGGCAACCTGTCCTCGGCGATCCGGCTGTTCGTGCTCGACCACTTCAAGAGCCGCGCCGCAGCGTCTTCAGGCCTCGAGCCGAAGGCGGCGGTGGACACCCGGCACACGGCAGCCGCCGCGGCTCCTTGAGGCAGATCAGACGGCGATCCGCCCGGCCTGTTTAAAATCGCTCTAAGATGCCGCGGCATTTAACATGCCGCGCTTGACCTCTTGGCACGCGATTGAAAATACAGGCTATGAGCGAAATCTGCGATACAAGGCCGCCTCAGCCGCTCGGTCTCGCCCGGCGAGGCTATACCGGAACAATCCAGCATCTGGCTGCGGGCGGCGCAAGCTCGTCCCTGCCGGACGTCGAATTGGAGAGCCGGCTGATCGAACTGGGCTTCGTCGAGGGCGCCCGGGTCGAAATCCTGCATGAGGGGATCGTCGGGCGCGATCCGATCGCCGTGCGTGTCGACAACATCACCGTCGCGGTCCGCCGGCGCGAGGCCATGGCCGTCATCGTGGCATAGGCCGCGCGGAAAGCGTCGTCATGGAAAGCCCTCTGCTGCATCTGGCCCTGGTGGGTACGCCCAACAGCGGCAAGACCTCGCTGTTCAACGCGCTGACGGGAAGCCGCCAGAAGGTCGCGAACTATCCCGGGGTCACGGTCGAGCGCAAAGAGGGGGCCTTCGTCACCCCGCAGGGCCGCCAGGTCTCGCTGGTCGACCTGCCCGGCACCTACTCCTTGCGCGGTCGCAGCCCTGACGAGGAAATCACCAGGGATTTCGTGCTGGGACGTGCCACCGGCGAGGTCCTGCCCGATCTGGTGTTGTGCGTTGCCGACTCCACCAACCTTAGGTTGACGATCCGGCTGCTGCTCGAGCTCAAGAGCACCGGCCGGCCGCTGGCGCTCGTGCTCAACATGTTCGACATCGCCAAGCGGCGCGGCGTAACGGTCGACGTCTCCGCGCTGTCGCAGGCGCTGGGCGTGCCGGTCGTGACGTCGATCGCCGTGCGCAAGGGCGGCACCGACGACCTGCTGCGGCTGACCGACGAGCTCCTGGCCCAGGCGGCCGCGGCCACCGGAGAGCGCGCCAACACCTGGCGTCCCCTCACGGTCCCGGAGCTGCGCGCCACCCAGCGCGAGGCCGACCGTATCATCGCGGAGACGGTCAGCCTGCCCGAGCGGCCCGATACCTGGACCGCCCGGATCGATGCCATCGCGCTGCATCCGGTCGGCGGCCTGCTGATCCTGCTGGCGATCCTGTTCGTGATGTTTCAGGGGGTGTTCGCCTGGGCCCAGCCGCTGATGCAGGTGCTATCGGCGGCTTTTGATGCGCTCGGCCAGCTCGTTCACGACGAGCTTCCCGAAGGCCTGCTGCAGAGCTTCCTGCAGAACGGGGTGATCTCCGGCGTCGGCAGCGTCATCGTCTTCCTGCCGCAGATCATCATCATCTTCCTGTTCATCCTGCTCTTGGAAGATTTCGGCTATATGGCGCGCGCGGCGTTCCTGATGGACCGCATCATGGGCGGCGCCGGGCTGCACGGCCGCGCCTTCATCCCGCTGCTCTCGAGCTTTGCCTGCGCCATTCCCGGCATCATGGCGACGCGCGTGATCGACAACCGGCGCGACCGGCTCACCACGATCCTGATCGCGCCGCTGATGACCTGCTCGGCGCGGATCCCGGTCTATACGCTGATCATTTCGGCCTTCATCCCGCCGACCAAGATCTGGGGCCTGGTCAACCTGCAGGGCCTGGTGATGTTCGGGCTCTACGCCGCCGGGATCATCAGCGCGCTGCTGGTATCGTTCCTGGTGAAGTTCTTCCTGATGCGCGACTACCAGCCGGCGCCGTTCATGCTGGAGCTGCCGGACTACAAGATGCCGCGGTTGCGCAGCATTGCGATCGGCGTCTACACCCGCGCCAAGATGTTCTTGCAGCGCGCCGGCACCACGATCTTCGCGATGATGGTGCTGATCTGGTTCCTGGCGTCGTTCCCGCAGCCGCCGGAGGGCGCGACCGAGCCCGCGATCAATTACAGCCTCGCGGCGATGATCGGCCAGGCGATCGCCCCCCTGCTCTCGCCGGTCGGCTTCAACTGGCAGATCGCGGTGGCGCTGGTACCCGGCATGGCCGCCCGCGAAGTCGCAGTCGCCGCGCTCGGCACCGTCTATGCGATCGAAGGCGGCAAGGAGGCCGCCGAGCAGATCGGACAGGTGCTGGCCAGCAAATGGAGCCTCGCCACGGCGCTGGCGCTGCTCGCCTGGTACATTTTCGCCCCGCAATGCGCCTCGACGCTCGCCGTCATCCGCCGAGAAACCGGCAGCTGGCGCTGGATGGCTGTCACCTTCTTCTACATGTTCGCGCTGGCCTATGCGGCGGCGTTCGCGACCTACCACATCGCGGTCGCGATGGGCGCGGGCTGAGCCCGCGCCCTCCGCGTCAGCGCGCGGCGTCGACATGCAGCGCGAAGCCGCGCGCGTCCGGCGCGCCGAGCTCAGAACGAAGCTGCATCGACGGGATCAGATAGTCGCCGTGGTTCTGCCGCCGGTACGGAATCGGCTGATCCGTGAACAGCGTCCGCATCCGCGCGCGCAGTCGGTCAGCGATCTCAACAAATCCGGCCTCGTCGATCCGGCTCGCCTTGTGCGCCACGAAGGCCGGCAGCACGTCGAAGCCGGGATAGAACAGGATGCCATGGTTGATCGGAAACAGGAGATCGTCGATCGGCCCGTTGATGCCGCGCGCCGAATAGTGCTCCTCCCAGCCGCCGGTGGTCACGACCAGCATCGCGCGCTTGCCGGCAAACACACCCTCGCCATAGCGGTTGCCCCAGCGCTTGTCGCTGTGCTCGCCGACACCATAGGTGAAGCCGTAGGAATACACCCGGTCGACCCAGCCCTTGAGAATCGCGGGCATCGTGAACCACCACAGCGGGAACTGCAGGATGACCGCGTCGGCCCACAAGAGCTTCTCTTGTTCGGCTCTAACGTCGTCAGTGAGCGTGTGCGTCTTGAAGGCCTCGCCCGACGCGGTGGCAACGTTGAGGCGCGCATCCGGCGGCAGTTGCGGAAAGTCGGCGCGATCCGCAGCCGCCTTCCAGCCGATCGCATAGAGATCCGAGACCCTGACCTGATGGCCTTGAGATTCGAGCTCGGCAACCGTGACGTCGCGTAGGGCACCGTTGAGCGAGCGGGGGTCGGGGTGGGCGAAGACGAGCAGCACATTCATGGCCTTGATCCCTTTGCTGGAACAGCCGGAACATAGACGCGCGCCCACCTATTCACTATATGGCGTATATCGATAACATTATGCTGATTTATGGATAAGTCAGGCATCAGCCTCATCAACATGCGCAGTTTCGTCCGGGTTGCCGAGCGCGGCAGCCTGTCGGCCGTGGCGCGCGAGCTCGGGCTGGGCCAATCCACCATCTCGCGTCACCTTCAGGAATTGGAGGATGCGACCGGCGTGCCGCTGCTCAGCCGCACCACCCGGCGCGTGACCCTGACCGACGAAGGCAGCCGCTATTACGCGAACTGCGTCCAGATCCTCCGCCTGATCGACCAGGCCGGCGACGAGGCACGCGGTGCGCGTGGCGCCGCCGCCGGCACGATCCGGATCTCCTGTACGGCGGCCTTCGGGATCCTGCACATCACGCGGCTCGTCTTCGCGTTCCAGGATCGCTACCCGGACATCGCGATCGATCTCAATTTGACCGACGAGCGCATCGACCTCGTGCGGGAGGGTGTCGACATCGCACTGCGTCTCGCTCCGCTCACCGACAGTTCTCTGAAGCTGCGGTCGCTCGGCTACTCGCACCGGCTTCTTGTCGCCTCGCCGGACTATCTGGCGAAACGCGGCACGCCGCGCACGCCGCAGGAGCTGATCGGGCATGACGGCATCCGCATGACCAACGTCGCGGGCAGCGAGTCGCTCGTCGTCATGGGACCCGACGGAGAACGCCATGAGGTGCCGTTCAGAGGCTGCTTCCGCACCAATCACGGACTCGCGGTTCGAGAGGCCGTGCTGTCCGGGCGCGGAATCGGCGGGAGCCATGCGTGGCTGGTCGACGACCTCATCGCGGCTGGCAGGCTGACGGTCATCCTGCCCGACCACCGTCTGCCATCGACTCCCCTCAACATGCTGATCGTCCCGGAGCGCGCCGGCATCGCGCGCGTGCGGCTGCTGATCGACTACCTCGCCGAGGAGATCGTCCGGCTCCCCGGCATCCGGCCCGAGCCCTGAGCTAAAGCCGCGGCATCGCGTCCGGCCGCACCTCGCGGGCCTGCGCTGCCAGCCGGATCGCGGCATTGGCCGCACCGAAGCCCTGATAGTTGCGCCGCTGCACGATCTCGAAGAAGAAGCGCTCCTCGAAGACATGGGTGTAGACTTGGAAGAACTCGGCGTCGCCGTCGCGGTCGTACAGGATCTCGTTGGCACGGAGCGCTGCGATCGTCTCGGGCGCAAGATCATACTTGGCTTCGAGATCGTCGTAATAGTTGTCGGGAATGTCGAGGAAGCCGGCACCACGGGCGCGCATCTCGGCCACGGCCGCGAAGATGTCGTCGCAGGAGAACGCGATGTGCTGGACGCCGGAGCCGAAGAACTCGGAGATGAAGCGCGACGACAAGGTGCGCGTCGCCGTGGAGCCGTTGAGGATGAAGCGCAGGCTGCGATCGCCGTTGACGATCGCCTGGCTCTGCACGAGGCCCCTGGGGTCGGCGATCTCCATCTGCGGCAGGCGGGAGAAGTCGATGAGCCCGGCATAGAACAGCAGCCAGGACAGCATCTCCTCATGCGGCATCGACTGGGCGATGTGATCGACCGCGACGAGACGGTCGGTGCTCTTGTCGCTGGCGACGGCGTCGAAATCGACGTCCCAGTGCCGCCCGTGGGTATCCAGGAAGTACAGCAGGCTGCCGCCGACACCATGGATCGCCGGGATCTCCAGCTCGCCCGGCCCGACCGGCTGGGTGAAGGTGCGCGTCTTCAAGGACTGCGCCCGCGCCATGGCACGAGCGGCACTGTCGACGTCCAGCGCCAACGCGCAGACACCAGCCCCATGCGTGACGTAGTGTGAATGCGCAAAACTGGCCGGCTCGCAGTTGATCACCAACTCGATTGCGCCCTGGGACCAGCGCTGCACCGCCTTGCTGCGATGACGCCCCGTCTTGCGGAAGCCAAGCTGTCCGAACAGTCTCGCCAGAGACTCCGCTTTGTCCTCGCTGACCGCGAATTCGACGAAGCCGATGCCGTGGCTCTTGACCCGAGGCTCGAAGCGCGCGGCCGATGACGCCGGCGTCTTTCCAGCGAGGTCGTCCTGCAACAGCAGCAGCGAGCGCATGCCATCGAGCGCGGTGCGCGGCGCCGAGCCGGCGCGGAACTGATCGTTGAAGATCTCCAGCGACAGCGGCCCGAAATAGCCGGTCGCGGCGACCGCCTCCATGAACGCGCCTACCGGCAGATCGCCCTGCCCCGGAAAACTGCGAAAATGCCGGCTCCAGGACAGCACATCCAGTTCGAGCTTCGGCGCATCGGCAAGCTGCACCAGGAAAATCTTGTCGGCCGGAATCGCGCGGATCGCGTTGGTCGGCAGCGCCGGCGCCAGCGCATGAAAGCTGTCGAGGATGACGCCGATCGCCTTGTGATCGGCGCGGCGGACGATTTCCCAGGCATCGCGATAGTCATGGACGTGGCGGCCCCAGGCCAGCGCCTCGTAGCCGACGCGCAAGCCGCGCTTCGCGGCGCGCTCGCCGAGCTCGTGGAAATCGGCGGCGGCCCGGTCGATGCCGCCGAGCGAGGCCGGCGACACGCTGCTGCAGATCAGCAGCAGATCGGTGCCGAGTTCCTGCATCAGGTCGAACTTGCGCTCGGCGCGGATGAAGTTGCGCGCGCGCTGCGGCTCCGGCATGCCCTCGAAATCGCGGAACGGCTGATAGGCGCAGATCGCAAGTCCGAGGTCGCGGCACATCTGCCCGATCTCGCGCGGCCGCATCCCGAACGCGACGAGATCGTTCTCGAAGATCTCGACCGTATCGAAGCCGGCGGCGGCGATCGCCTTGAGCTTCTCGTCGAGCGCGCCTGAGATGGAGACCGTTGCGATCGAGCGCTGGTTCATGCCGCCGTCTCCTCCATCGCGCCGCCCAGGAACAGCTGGCCGATGCGCGGATCGGCCAGCACGCGGTCGGCCTTGTCGATGATGCGGGTGCGGCCGAGCTCGAGCACGATGCCGTAGTCGGAGATCTCCAGCGCCGAGCGCGCATTCTGCTCGATCAGGAGCACCGAGACGCCGCGGTCGCGCAATTGTTTCAGCATGTCGAAGGTCTGCTGCACCATCAAGGGCGACAGGCCGATGGAGGGCTCGTCGATCAGCACGAGCTGCGGCTCGAGCAGAAGCCCGCGCGCGATCTCGAGCTGCTTCTGCTCGCCGCCTGACAGGGTCGAGGCCTGCCGGTCCGCCTTCCTGCGCAGCACGGGAAAGACGTCGAGCGCCGCCTCGACACGGGCGGCCAGATCGAACTCGCGCGGTGCGGCCACGCCGCCGAGCTCGATATTGTGACGGACCGACAGCTCGCCGAAAATGTTGCGGCCCTGCGGGATGTAGCAGATGCCGGCGCCGAGCAGCGCGCGCTGGCTCAAGCCGGTGACGTCGCGGCCCTTGAAGACCACCTTGCCTTCGCGCAGCTTGAGCAGGCCGAAGATCGCCTTGAACACGGTCGACTTGCCGGCGCCGTTCGGACCGATGACGGTGGTGATCGAGCCCGCCGGCACCGAGAAGGTCGTGCCGTTGAGGATCGTCATCTTGCCGTAGCCGCCGACGAGGTTCTGGACGTCGAGAATGGGATCGCTCATCGCCGTCTCCTCAATGTCCGAGATAGGCTTCGATCACGGCCGGGTTGGCCCTGATCTCGTCGGGCTTGCCGATCGCCAGCACCTTGCCCTCCGCCATCACCATGACGCGCGAGCACAGCGACATCACGAACTCCATGTTGTGCTCGATCACCACGAAGGTGGCGCGGCGTTCGCGGTTGATCGCGATCAGCCGCTCCTTGAGGTCGCCCAGCATGGTCGGGTTGACGCCGCCTGCAGGCTCGTCGAGCAGCACCAGCCGCGGGCCGCCCATGAAGGCCATGGCGGCATCGAGCAGCTTCTGCTGACCATAGGACAAGCCACCGGCCGGCTCGTTGGCGAGATGCTCAAGCTTGAAGAAGCCGATCATCTGATCGGCCGCCTCCGTGAGCCCCGCATCCGACGGGCCGAACAGGCGCGACAGCATGCTGCCGCGATGCTCCTGGCCCGCGAGGATCAGATTGTCGCGCACCGACAGTTTCGGGAACACCTGCAGCAGCTGAAATGTGCGGCTGACGCCGAGGCGGTTCAGCTCGGACGGGCGCTGGCCGGTGACGAGCTTGCCGTCGACCCTGACCTCGCCCGCGCTCGGCACCAGCTGGCCGAGGATGCAGTTGAACAAGGTCGACTTGCCGCAGCCGTTGGGGCCGATGAGACCGAGGATTTCGCCCTCATGCACGTCGAAGCTGACGCCGTTGACGGCGGTGATTCCGCCGAAGCTCTTCTTGACGTCGCGTACGTCGAGAACTGCGGTCATCGCGCGGCCTCCAGCTTGGACTGAGCCGCGGCCCGCAACGCGGACGCCGCCTGGGTTCGCCGTGAGCTGAGATAGCGGTCGAGGATGCCGAGAATGCCGCTCGGCGAATAGATCAGCAGCACGATCACGGCGGCCGCATAGAGCATCAGATAATAGCCTTCCGCGAAGCGCAGCCACTCCGGCAGCAGCACCGCGATCATGGCGCCGAGGAACGGTCCCAGCATGAAGCCGGCCCCGCCGACGATGACCATCATCAGGAGGTCGAGCGAGAGCTGCAGGTTGAACGGCACGGGGTCGACGTATTGCGTCAGCGGCGCATAGAGCACGCCGGAGATGCCGCCGAGCACCGAGCCGATCGCGAATGCCATCAGCGTATAGCGGCGCGTGTCGATGCCGAGCGATTGCGCCCGGATCGGATTTTCGCGCAGCGCCATGAAGGCGCGGCCCCAGGGCGAGCGGATCAGCCACCACATCGCGAGCGTCACGAGGCCGAGGGAGCCGAGACAGAGATAGTAGAACGGCAGCGGCTTGCGGGTCGGGAAGCCGAAGATGTCGGGACGTGGAATGTTGCTGATGCCGTAGATGCCGTTGGTGAGCCAGCTCTCGTTGCGGAACACCAGGAACGCCAGCGTCGAAAACGCGAGCGTGACGAAGGCGAGATAGTGATGCTGAACGCGCAGCGCCGGATAGCCGAGGAGCCAGCCGACGATGAAGCAGATCACGATGACGAGGCCGAGCGCGGCAATCAGCGGCCAGCCATGCGTGGTCAGGATCGCCGCCCCATAGGCGCCAATGCCGACGAAGGCGCCCTGCGCCAGCGACACCTGCCCGGCGTAGCCAAGCGTAAGGTTCAATCCCATCGCGGCGATGGTCATCACGGCCCACTGGCTCAGGATGTACAGGCCGTAGCGGTTGAAGTTCATCGGGATGATGATCAGACCCGCAATGACCACGACGGCCAGCGCGACGAGAAGCAGTCTGCTGTGCTTGCTCATACCGTACGCTCCTCGGCGCGTCCGAGCAGGCCCTGCGGCCGGAACAGGATGACAAGGATCAGCAGCACCAACGGAACGGCGGCGCGATACTGGGTGGAGACGTAGGCCGCGGCGAGGTTGTCGACGACGCCGATCAGGAGACCGCCGGCGATGGCACCGCGCACCTGGTTGAAGCCGCCAACGATCGCGGCGATGAACGCCGCCTGCCCGAGCACCTCGCCGCTGGAGAACTTCGCGAGATAGATCGGCGTGATCAGCAGCGACGCCAGCGCGACCAGCACGGCATTGATCAGGAAGGTCAGGAGGATCATACGCTCGACGGGCACGCCGATGATGCGCGCCACCGTGGGATTCTGCGCGGCCGCCTGCATCTGATGGCCGAGCGAGGTGCGGTTCAACAGCGTGGTCAATCCGACGACCGCGAGGATCGCGACGGCGAGCACGCCGAGGCTCTGCAGCGAAATCGCCCGGCCCAGGACGGTGACGTCACCGACCGGCACGATCGAAGGGAAAGGCGAGGCCTCGGCGCTGAAGAACTGCTTCACCGCCTCCTTGATCCCGACCGCCAGCGCCATGGTGGCGATCGCCAGCGGCAGCACGCCATGCCGCAGCATCGGATCGACCAGCAGCATCTTGAAGGCGAGACCGAGCAGAAGTGCCGACAACAGGATGCCGACGAGAACCGCGAGCCAGAACGGCGCGCCGAGATGCATCACCGCGAGCATCAGGAAGGCCGGCAGCATCACGAACTCGCCCTGGGCGAAGTTGATGGTCTGCGAGGTCTGCCACAGCAAGGTGAAGCCGACGGCAACGAGCGCGTAGATGGCGCCGGTGGCGAGACCCGCCACGATCAGGTCGAGCAGATTGGACATCGTTTCCCCCTAAGCCTTTGGGTGACGGCGGCACTGGCATCCCCTCCGGCGCCGCCGGTCGACCGTTGTTCTCAGTTGAGCTTCGGCAGCACCTGCTTGACGACCTGCTTGCCTTCGACCACCTCGACCAGGAAGCCCTGGCGATCGATGTCGCCATTCTGGTCGAAGGTGACGTCCATCAGGATGTTCGGCTCGGCCGATGTCTTGATGGTCAGGCCGTGCAGCGTATCGGCAAACGCCTTGGAGTCGACCTTGCCCATCTTCTCGGTCGTGGCCTTGACCATGTAGATGGCGAGATAGCCCTTCAGGCCGTTATGGTCGGGCACGTAGTTGTACTTCTTCACGAAGCGGTCGCGGAACGCCTTGATGGCCTCGACCGGCGCATCGGTGGTGAGGCCGACATGGCCGCGAGCCCCGTTGGCCGCATCACCGGCGAGCTCGATGACCTTCTGGCCGACCAGCGTGGTCTCGCCGATCAGCGGCGCCGTCACGCCCTGGCGCTTGATCTCCTTGAGGATGCGCGCGCTCTCTTCCTCGTTGACATAGATGAAGACGGCATCCGGCGCGGCCGCCTTGATCTTGCTGACGTCGGCGGCGAAGTCGGCCTGGCCGGCTTCGGTCGACAGGTCGGCCGCGACCTTGATGCCGAGGCGGTTGAACTCCTTGGTGATGACGTCGCGTCCGCCGCGGCCGAAGTCGTTGTTGACCCAGACCACCGCCACCGACTTCGCCTTGATCTCGTCGTTGATGTACTTGGCGACCTTCGGCATCGACGATTGCTGGCCGAACGAGGTGCGGAACAGGAACTTGTTGCCGGCCTGCGTCAGCTCGGCCGCCTCGCCGCCCATGATCTGCGTGATGCCGGCTTCGGCCGCCAGCGGCGCCGTCACCTTCACCGATCCGGAATAGCCGGGCCCGAGCAGCACATAGGGCTCGGCGTCGAGCGCCTTCTGCACCTGGGCACGGGCGACGCCGGGGTTCGACTGCGAGTCGGCGTGGCTCACCTCGATCTTGCGGCCGAGAATGCCGCCCTTGGCGTTGATCTCCTCGACCGCGAGGTCGATGCCGTTCTTCCAGTTGGTGCCGACGGTCGCGCCACCGCCGGACAGCTCGGCGACGTTGGCGATCTTGATGGGGGCACCGGACTGCGCGTAGGCGGCTCCGGACAGCAGCACGGCCGAGCACAGTCCGGCCAGGATGATCGATCTCACGTTGTTTCCTCCTCTGCTCTAAACGCTTGTTTGCGTTTCTTGCTTGAACGACTTGTTCCGCCGCGTATTGGCGGTCGGCTCAGGCGGCGTCAACCGCCGGATATCTCTCCGCCATGTGATTGTCGAAGGCCGCCCCCATCGCCTCGGTCGACGGCGCGAGGCCCGTGAACAGCTCGAACGCGTCGGCCGCCTGGTAGATCGCGAGCTCGCGCCCGAGCAGGACCTGCGCGCCTTTGGCCTTCGCCGCCTTCAGCAGCGGCGTCCAAAGCGGCGAGTAGACGGCATCCGCGACCCAGAGATCGGCGCGCAGCAGATGATCCGGAACCGGTGTGCCGCGGTTCGGCAGCATGCCGATCGGTGTGCCGTTGACGACAGCCACCGCTCCCTGAAGCGCGTCTTCGACGCTGTCGACGACAGTCACCGTGGTGCCGGCAGGCAGCAGGCGCGCGAGCTTCGCGGCGCGCGCCCGCTCGGTGTCATAGATCCGCAGCCCAGCGACTGTGAGGTTCGCAAGTGCGAAGGCAATCGCCTTGCCGACTCCGCCGGCCCCGATCAGCGCCACGACGCCGCGATGGCTCTGGCTGACCAGCGGCGCCACCGCGCGCTCGAAGCCGGTGGTATCGGTGTTGTGGCCGATCAGCCGGCCGTCGCGGACGACGACGGTATTCACGGCGCCCATCGCCGCCGCCTTCGGCGCCAGCTCGTCGAGCAGCTCGACCACGGCTTCCTTGTAGGGATAGGTCACGTTGACGCCGGCAAAGCCGAGCCGGCGCACGCCCTCCAGCAGCATCGCCAGTCCGGCACGATCCGCGCCGGCGACCTCGATCAGCTGATAATGGCAGCGCACGCCGAGCGCCGCCGCGGCGTGCTCGTGCATGGCGGGAGAGGCCGAATGCGCGATCGGGGCACCGATCAAGCCGGTCAGGAATTTTCGGGCTTTGAGCGCGGAAAGATCAGGCACGTTCGCTTTTGTCTCTTGCTGCTGTGACGTGCGAGCGCCGCACGCGCGGATTTCGTTGCAGACGATAGCGCGTCCGCTCGCTAACACAATTACTCAAATATCGCCTGAACCTAACATCATGTTATTTTTCGCCGCCACCGGATTTCGCCGGTTTGGCCACCTGACGTCGGCCGGGCTCCAGCGCGCGCATCTCCGCGCGCAAGCAGTCGATGAAGTGTTCGGCGTAGAGCGACAGCGGCGTACCGCGCTTGACCGCGATGTAGGTGTCGAACCGCGTCGGCTCGGCGATCTTGATCAACTCAATGCCGGGATAGCCGCCATGCGCGACCGTGAACTGGTCGATCACAGCGATGCCGAGCCCGGCCTTCACCAGCGCGCAGACTGTGGTGCCAAAGCGCGCCTTGATCGAGATATTGTAGCTGAGTTTGTTGCGCGCGAAGATCTCGGCCATGATCCGGCCGTAGGGGTCGTTGGGATCGATGCCGATCAGCGGATAGCGCGTCATCTCGGCAGCCGAGACCTGTTTGCGGCCGGCGAGCTCGTGTCCCGGCGGCACGATGCAGAACAATTCGCCTGAGGCCAGCGGCAGGAATTCGAGCCCGGAATGATCGAGCCGGTAGCTCATCGCCACGCACTCGCCCTTTCCCAGCATCAGATAGTCGATCGCCTCCTCGATCTTGAGGATGTTGATGTCGATGCCCAAATCAGGATAGCGGCGGCGGACGCGCTCGATCGCGCGCGGCACCATCACCTGGGAGATGCTGGGCACCGAGCCGACGCGCAGTTCCGACAGCGCGCCACGGCCGATGTTGGAGATGATGTAGCTGAGATCGTCGACCTTCTCGTAGACGCTGTTGATCTGCTCGAAGATGTTCTGCGCCTCGGGCGTCGGGAAGTAGCGGCCGTTCTGGCGCTGGAAAAAGCGGATGCCGAGCGAGCGCTCGGTGTATTTCACCAGACGGCTGACGCCCGGTGCCGACACCTTCAGCAGGCGCGCGGCGCCGTTGATGGTGCCCGTCACCATGACCGCGCGAATGACCTCGACCTGTCGCAAGGTCATCATCGGCGCGGTCCCCGCACGCCGTCAGCCGGCATCATGGACTGCCCGGCGGCGTCAGCACGACCGGCGGACGCGGCACCGGCCGTGGGCGCGGCGGCAGCGCACCCGGCGCGGGCTTGATCTCGACCGGCGGCGGCAAGGGCGCGACCTGCGGCTGGCTCGATGCCATCGGTGCCGCCGGCTGAGGCGCAGGGGCGGGAGCCGAGAGCGGCGGGGTCAGCGGCGGCACGACGGCGCGCGGACCACCGAGCTTGGTGCGCGGCTCGCGCCGCGGATCACGACCGGGCAGCGGCACGTCGGCCGCGCTCGGTGCCGCCGGGCCAGCCTCGGGTGCACCGGGCAGCGACGCCGTCGACGACGGATAGGCCGGCGGCACCTCGCCGCGCGCGATCGCATCCAGCCGCCGCGTCTCGCGATCGATGGCACGCACCGCCAGCCACGACGACAGCGAGGTGACGTCGACCGCGCGCGTCAGCGCCTCGGACGTCCCGACCACGAACAGCTGGATCTCGGGACGGCTATTGGCATTGCCGACCGTGCTCGTGCTCAGGCTGACGCGAATGTCGGCCTGATCGGCCGGAATGTCGAAGCCACCGGAGACGATGGCACGGGCGCCCTGCGCTTCGAGCGTGGTGGCGCCGACACGCAGCCGGCCATCGCGGATGATGAAGGGGATCTGCGCAGCCGTGACCGGCAACGTCCCCGATGCCAGCACCGGCTCGATCACCTGCCGCAACTTGCCGTCGTCGCTCACCTGGCCTGCGTCGGCCGCGCGCAACGCCGCATCGAACGCCCGCGGGTCGAGATTGGGGAGCGCCGCATTGTCAAGCGTCACCGTGCCATTGCCCGAGAGCGCATTGATCATTGCCTGCACGCTGCGTCCTTCGGCGGCGAGCGTCATCTGCGCCGAAACCTTGCCGGCCGGCATCTTCAGGCTGTGATAGCGTAGCGCGTTGCCGTCAATACCGGCCAACTCGACGCGGCCGTTCAGGACGAGACCATTCGCGTTGGAGCGCGCATCCACGGTCGCGTTGACGTCGCCGCCGCCGAGCTTGCCCTTGAGATTCTCGATGGTCAGCGACTGGCCGTCGCTCTTGATGGCGCCGCCCAGCGGACGCAGATCAGTGCCGTTCAGAATGGCGCCGCTGAGGGCCTGAAACGAGACGCGTCCGCGCCATCCCTTCAAGAGACCGGCGCCCAAAGGCTCGGCCGGCTCACGCCCGGCCCCGCCGATCAGCACCGAGAACACTTGCGGCACGTCGAGCGCGTCCAGCCCGAGTTCGCCGTCGATCTGCTTGTCGTCATCGAGCACCAGCGCGAGCCGGCCACGCAGCCGCGATCCGCCGACCGTGCTGTCGATGTCGTCGAGCGTCACGCGATTGTTGGAAAGACCAAGACGGCCGAACAGCCGGATGTTCTGCGCCGCCGAATCCTGCGGCTTCAATCCGAACAACGGCGACAGGTTGGCGCTGCGCAGGCGCAGATTGACGTTGGCCTTGGCGGTGTCGCCCCAGGGATCGATGGAGCCTTGCGCATCGCCATCGAGACCGGCGCCGGACAGCTTCGCATTCACCCGCAGCGGCGTCCGCCAGCTGCCGGTCACGCTGGCGTCGAACTGGGCCGGACCGTTGCCCGCCGCCGCGACGCGATCGAGTCCGAGCAGCGCCAGCACGGCACTGCCCTGCTCCGACGACACCCGGCTCTCGATTCCAAGCTCGGTTCGATCGATCGCATCGAGCTCGAAGCTGCGCAGCGCCGCCGCCGACGGTTTTGCCGTCAGCGTCGCCGAGCCCTTGAGTTGCGGCGCGTCGAGATCGAGCACCGCCTTGGCCTGGCTGCGATCGGCATTGGCCGGATCCTTGGCGAGATCGAGCGTGAGCTTCAGCCGGGCGGCACCGGCAGGCGTGCCGAGCGCATCGAAGCGGGCGGCGATCTGCGGCGCCAGCGGCTGCACCAGCGCAGTGATCTCCTTGAGCGAGCCGGCCATCGAGGTCACCACCAGCCGCCCGGTTGCATCGGCGCGATCGAACCGGCCGGAGCCCTCGCTCGTCACGCCGCTGCTTTGGCCGAACTTGATCTGGTCGATGGCGATGGTCTTGGGATCGTAGGAAAAGCGCGCGGTGAGCGGACGCAGCTCCTGGCCGCTGAGCTTGGCGCGGCCGACGTCCAGCGCCACGCTGGCCTCCGCCGGCCACTCGCCGGTAACGCCGACCAGCGAACGGGTCACGGCCATCGCCGCGTCGAGATCGAGCCGATCGCCCTTCAGCACCGCCTCGAAACGCGAGCCCGGCCCCGCTGGCCGGTTGACGAGGGCGACGCGTCCATCAACGGAGCCGCCGTCGATGTCGGCCTTGAGGCTGTCGATCGCGACCCGCTCCGGCGCCACGTTGAGGTCGCCACGCAGCCGCAGCGGACGCTGCGTGCGATAGCTGCTGTCGCTGCGGCCCTGCAGCCAGGCCACCAGCGTGTCGGGCTCCGACGATTCGAGATCAAGCGCGCCGGTGAAGCCCGATGTGACCGAGGTCGAGATGCCGATGGTCCGGAAGGTCAGCCGTGTCGAGCCGGGCGCGCGCAGATCGACCTTTTCGAGGCTCCATGCCGAAGGCTCGTTGTGGAGGTCGGCAGTAAAGTTCTGCACCGGGCGGCCGGAAAGCATGATCTGCTCGGTCGCGAACTGCACGTTGGCCGGCATCGGCAGGGTCGGCAGTTGTGCGATCCAATTGCGCAGCGCCGGCAGCACCAGCGCGGGCGCGATCGCCCGTCGATCCTTGATGTCGTCACCGCCGGCCAGGAGCTTGTCGGCATCGAGCTGGCGTGCGGACAGTGAGGCTTTCAGCACGGGGGCGGCGCCGAAACGGACGTCGCCGCTGCCCGCGAATTTGAGCGAGCGATCCTCCTGGCCGAAGCTGACCTCGATCTGGTCGAGCTTGGCCGACGCCTGGTCGCCGACGATCTTGGTGGCGATGCGCCAAGGCGTCGCGCCGGCCTGGTTCAGCGGACCCGCCTTGGCCTGTTGAGCCTGCTTTGCGGATGGCTCCTTCACAGGCTGGGCGGGCTTGTCGTTGTCGGCGCCCTGCTCCTTCGGGGGCGACGACAGCGTCAGCGCGCCCTCGAACTTCGGCGAGCGGTTGGGGAAGCTGATGAGGCCTTCGATGTCGGCCATCACGGGACGCTCGCCCGGGTCGATGTTGAGGTGGACGCGCAGGCCGTTGGAGTCCTTGTCCTGGCTCGACGACACCCGGAACGGGTAGCGGCCGCCGCGGATCGACACCGCGCCATCGCCGCGCAGCGAACCGGCCAGCGAACGCACGTCGCCGGAGAAGACGATGTCGGTCAGTTCCAGCGTCGAGCGGCTGGCCGCGTCGTGCAGCGCGACACGGCCGGTGAGGTTGAGCCGGTCGATGGCGAGCGCGGCCAGATCGAAGCGGCCGGAGGCTGCCGGCAGGTCGACCTGACCCTTGGCATCGAGGCCGAGATCGGCCGCCATGCCGCCGATGGTAAGCTCGTTCGCCCGCCACTGCCCCCGCATGAGGTCGCCGAGGCTGAATTCGACGTCGAGCTTGTCGGCGCGCAGCTTGCCGAGGTGGTTGGCGCCGCCGAAGGTGACCTGGCGCAGCCGCAGCGTCGGCGTCGGCAAAAGCCGTGCGTCCAGCGCACCGGCGACCCGCACGGGCACGCCAATGATCTTGCCCGCCTCGGCCTCGAACTGCGGCCGGAACTGGTTCCAGTCGACGAAGTACGGGCCGATCAGCGCAGCAAGGAGCGCAAGGATGAAGGCAATCGCCAAGCCGAGCAGGGTCGTCTGCACGGGGTCTCCCTCAAAGGACAACGCTCCGGCGTCCCAACCTTAAAACCAATGCGGCCGCGGCCCACTGGCATCGATACCGGAGCGCTGCATCATATAGGATTAAGTATGGCGAAGTCACAGCGCTGTCGGTCTTTCCGGGGCGTTGGACAACTCCGTTGACGAAGATGGTTACCAGTGGGCCGGCAGCCGTTTGAGGCCGCGCAGCACGAAGGTCGGCCGCCAGTCCGGGTTGTCCGGATCGTCCAGCTTCAGCTCCGGCAGCCGCCGCAGCAGGGTTCCGATGGCGATCTCGGCCTCGATCCGGGCAAGCTGCGCGCCCAGGCAATGATGGATGCCGCCGCCGAACGACAGCGGCTTCACGTTTGGCCTGGTGATATCGAGCTGCTCCGGATTGTCCGGATACACGGCGGGATCGCGGTTGGCCGAGCCGAGCAGACACAGCACGCTCTCGCCCGCAGGAATCCGCCGGCCGCCGAGATCCTCGATATCCTCGAGCGCGACCCGCCCGGTGAGCTGCACCGAGGAATCGTAGCGCAGGAATTCCTCGATCGCGTTCGTGATCAGCTCCGGCCGCGCCTTCAAGAGCGCCAGCTGCTCCGGGTTGCGGTGCAGCGCCAGCAGGCCGTTGCCGATCAGGTTGACCGTGGTCTCGTGTCCCGCGCCGAACAACAGGATGATGTTGGCGGTCAGTTCCTCATGGCTGAGCTTGGCACCGTCCTCCTCGGCCTGCAGCAGCTGCGTCGTCAGGTCGTCGCCCGGATGTTTCCGGCGCAGCTCGAACAGGTGCTGGAAATACGCCTTGGACACGGCATTGCCGGCATTGCCCTCGGCAATCTCGGCCTTGGACAGCGGCACCGGCTCGAGCAGGCGGCCGCCCTCGCGCGAGCTCTTGTAGAACGCCTCGCGATGCTCCTCGGGAATCCCAAGCATGTCGCAGATGACGGTGACCGGCAGCTTGAACGCGAAGTCCTCGATCAGATCCATCCGGCCCTGCGGAATCACCGCGTCGAGCGTGCGGTCGACGATCTCCTGGATGCGCGGCCGCATGTCCTCGACCCGCCGCGCCGTGAACGCCTTCACGACGAGGCCGCGCAGCCGGGTGTGGTCCGGCGGGTCCTGCTGCAGCATCCAATGCCGCATGCTCTGGAACACCGGCTCCTGCATGATGTCGGGGCCGTAGCGCCGAATCGAACGCGCGACGAAGTCCTTGCCGAAGCGCTTATCGCGCAGCACCAGGCTCGATTCCGCGTGCCGGCTGGCGAGGAACGCGCCGAACGGCGTCACATGCATCGGATCGTTGTCGCGCAGTTGCGCATAGAAGGGATAGGGATCGCGGATGAACTCCGGCGACAGCGGATTGAACAGCGGCGCGGCCTTGGCGGCCTGGACATGCTCGTTCATGGGGTTCCTCTCCCTGGATTGGCCGATTAGCTCACGGCCGCGGCGCGATGGCAAGTCGGCCCCGATCACACATCATGCCGCCGCCCCCGCCGTCTTTAACCTGTGCAACTGGCCGGCGACGAGGCGGACCCGGCGGGGGGCCGCGATCCAGATCGCCGCCGCCGAGACGAAGGCGCCGAGGAAGGCGATCACGAAGCCCGGCGTGTAGCTCAGGGTGTAGTCATACAGCACGCCGGTCACCCACGGCCCCGCTGCGCCGCCGCACAGCCCGATCAACATCAGCGTTCCGAAGATGCTGCCGAAATGCGCCCCCTGGAATATTTCCAGCGCGACCGCGCCCATCACCGAGGTCAGGCCGTAGCCCAGCGCGCCCTGCGTCGCCACCATGACGTAGATCAGCACCAGCGACGGCGCGGCCTTGAGCGCGATCAGCGCGGCGAAGCAGATCGCGAAGCCGAGACAGCCTAATCCCCACACCGCCTCGCGCCCCAGGCGATCCGACAAATGGCCGAGTGCGATCTGGCCGGGTATCCCGAGCAGGCTGACGGCCCCGAGCGCCCACACCGCGACGCTCGAGCTGAAGCCGATCTCGAGCAGGTATTTCGTCTGGTGCACCTGCACCGCGTACCAGACATAGAGCCCGAAGAAATAGCCCAGCGCGAGCCACCAGAACCGGCCCGTGCGCAGCGCGCGCGACAACGTCCAGTCGGTGCCGGCCCAGGCGGCGTCGACGACGTTGGAGACCGGCTTGGCCGCGTGGGCGAGCGGCGCGGCGTCGCCGTCGGGGCGCAGGCCGATCTCCTCCGGCTTCTTGCGCAGCAAGAGATTGATCGGCGCCAGCACGACCAGCACGACGATGCCCATCGCGGTGCAGGCCGTGCGCCAGTTGGTCTGCGCGATCATGTGCTGCACCCACGGCAACAGCGTCATCGAGCCGACGCCGACGCCGGCGAAGGCGATGCCGATCGCCAGCCCGCGGCGGCGAATGAACCAGTTCGGCAGGAACAAGGACTGGCCGGAATAGCCAAGGCAGACGCTGCCGGCGCCGACCATCACGCCGATGGTGAGGTACAGATGCCAGGGCTGCGTGGTCAGCGGCGCGAGCAGGAGACCGCCGGCCATCAGCACGACGCCGAGCTCCATTACGGCCCGCGGGCCGGTGCGATCCATCAGCCGTCCGATCAGCGGACTGACGATTCCGGAGGCAACGAAGCCGAACGAGAACGCGCCGGCGGTGACGCCGCGGTCCCAGCCGAATTCGGCGAGAACAGGCGGATAGAACAGCGAGAACGCCGTGCGTGCATTGACGCCGACGGCCATCGTCACGAAAGTCACGGCGACGATGACCCACCCATAAAAGAACGGCAGGCGCATTGTTGTTTCACTCCCTGGTGCATCCTTCGCATCATCTGCATGCGGAGGGGTCAAGGATTTTCTACGCCGCGCCATCCCGTGTCAGTTACCTCCGAGGTCATGTGTGCGGCGCACAGATTGGAGGCAGCTCCTCTCCTCCGTCATGGCGAGCGCAGCGAAGCAATCCAGACTCGTGCCGCGGAGAGATTCTGGATTGCTTCGCTGCGCTCGCAATGACGATTGTGGCGATAGCTTGAATCCATCGATCGAACAGACGCGCGTCTGCAATTCCGCGGCATGACATGCCCGGGCTGTGCAACGTCCGTTCACCCTCATCGAACAGGAGGGCGCAGGGAAGGCCGGGCGCTGGCCGCGCCCGTGGCCCGCCTGCTCAAAAAAATGCAGGCGGCAGGTACCACAGGTTCAGCCGAGATCACCCGGCCCTCCCTGCGCGATGGTCTTCACGCTTATATGCAGGCTTCCTGGCGCTCGGCTTGTTGGCCGCCATGCGCGACAACGCGTTTCACGCGTTGCGCGGTGATACCAGCGTCGAGGTATCAGAACCCTGCAACTTCACGTCCGCAAGAGCTTCGTTCGTCCGCACA
The DNA here is from genome assembly GCF_032381375.1 of Bradyrhizobium sp. SZCCHNR1017. Taxonomy (NCBI): domain Bacteria; kingdom Pseudomonadati; phylum Pseudomonadota; class Alphaproteobacteria; order Hyphomicrobiales; family Nitrobacteraceae; genus Bradyrhizobium; species Bradyrhizobium sp. SZCCHNR1017. Next base: position 104,986 of record NZ_JAUHIR010000012.1, read on the forward strand.
TCGAAAGGACATGCTGCGAGTTCTCGCGGCCACCGCTCCCCGCCTCGCGTGTCGTGACGATCGCGCGCAACGCCCCTCCGCAAGTGAGGCGGGATGCGCGGAAGGATCGCGGTGATTTGCCCGACGACGCAAGCGAAATGACTGCGACAAAGTAACCCGTCGGGCAAAATGGACCCGACGGGCAGATGCAGATCGAACTAACAAGTCAGCGGCTCACGCCGCAGCCTTCGCCTCGTCTGCGCCGTGGAACGCATACACGTCCATGCGCAGCACGCCGTAATTGGCGCTGTTGTGCAGGCGCTCCACGCGGGCGCCCTCGCCAGCGGCGCCGAGCGCGGCGAACAGCGGCAGGAAGTGCTCGTCGGTCGGATGGTTGTCGCGCGCGTGCGGGGCGAGACGGCGGTAGTCGACGAGATCGTCGACGCGACCCTCGATCGCGGCCTGGTGCACCCAGTCGGCGAAGTCGACCACCCAGGACGGCGCGGGATCGTCGATGTCGAGCCGGCGCTTGCGGAACTCGCCGAGATTGTGGGTGAAGCTGCCGCTGCCGATGATCAGCACGCCCTCCTCGCGCAGCGGCGCCAGCGCACGGCCGAGCGCGAGATGATGCGCAGGGCCCTGCTCGGTCTGGATCGAGAGCTGCAGCACCGGAATGTCGGCCTGCGGGTACATCAGGAGCAGCGGCACCCAGGCGCCGTGATCGAGGCCGCGCTCGCGGTCGATGCCGACCGGCAGGCCGGCCGCCTGCAACCGCGCCGCGACGGCCCGCGCGAGATCGGGCGCCCCCGGCGCGGGATAGCGCAACTGATAGAGCTCGCGGGGAAAGCCGTAGAAGTCGTAGATGGTCTCGTTGGTGGCGACCGCATTGACGGCGGGGATGTCGGTCTCCCAATGCGCCGAGATCACCAGGATCGCCTTCGGCCGCGGCAGGCTGCCGCCGAGGCCGACGAGGAAGTCGCGGGCGGCCGAATCCGTGAGCGGCAGCATCGGCGAACCATGCGACAGGAAGATGCTGGGCAGGGTCATGTCATCTCTCCTCGGGCGATATAGGGATGTCCACCTGTCAACCCAACCCACAGCCGTCGTCCCTGCGAAAGCAGGGACCCATACCGCGTGATCAGCATTTGAGGCAGGCTGCGCGTCGACCAGCGTGCTCGACCCAAGTCCGCTTGTGGTTATGGGTCCCCGCGTTCGCGGGGACGACACTGAGATTGTCGCGGCAGTCAACCAACCATGACGATCAGTGTGCGCTGCGGAGCTGACCGCCGGCAAGGCCACTGCGAAGGCTGCCCAGCGCATAGGCGCCGTCGCCGAGCAGGGCCTGGATCACCAGGGTGACGGCCCAGAACGCCGGATACTCCCAGCCGCCCTTCGGATTGTTGAAGAAGAACCCGGCAGAGCCATGCACGGTGAAGATGGCGCCGAGCAGGATCGGCACGGCGGCGAGCGCGACCCAGCGGGTGGCGATACCGAGGATCAGGGCAATGCCGGCCAGGATCTCGGCGGCGATCACGAGATAGGCCAGTTCGGGCGGCAGGCCGATGCTGCCGAAGAACTTTGCGGTGCCGGCCGGGCTGAAGACGAACAGCTTGAGGCTGGCATGGGCCAGGAACAGCCCGCCAAGAGTGAGGCGGAGCAGGAGCGCGGCATAAGGCGCAGTACGGGAATCGATCATCGGGACCTCCGTGGGGACTTCCCGCCATATGGATCATTTCCCCTCAGACGATAATCCGCTACAATGGAAAATCAGTTCACACTCCAAGAGTGAGATGATCCAGTGTTGGACCGGTTGACCGGACTGGAGGTGCTCTCGAAGGTGGCCGGTTCCGGAAGCCTGTCGGGCGCGGCCCGCCTGCTCGGCATGTCGCCGACCATGGTGACAAAACACCTCGCCGCACTGGAAACGCGACTCGGCACCAAGCTGTTTCACCGCACGACCCGTCGGCTGACGATCACCGAGGCCGGACGCCGCTATCTCGACCTCGCCGAGCGCGTGCTCGGCGACTTCGAGGCGGCCGAGAGCGCGATCGCGGCCGACCGCGTCGAGCCGCGCGGGCTGTTGCGCCTCAACGTCCCGCTCGCCTTCGGCACGCGCCAGATCGCACCGCTGCTTGCCGGCTTCGCCGCGCTCCATCCCGGCGTCAGCGTCGAGCTCGGCCTCAACGACCGGCTGGTCGACCTGATCGAGGAAGGCTGGGATCTCGCGATCCGCATCGGCACGCTCAAGGACTCCAGCCTGGTGGCGCGGCGGCTGGCGCCGTGCCGGATGATGGTGTGCGCCGCGCCGTCCTATCTCGCCGTGCATGGGACACCGCGCACCACGGCCGATCTCGCCGGTCACAACTGCCTCGGCTATACGCTGGCGGCGGCCGGCCCGTCGCGCTGGCGCATGGGCGGCAAAGCCGCGGTCGATGTCACGGTGAGCGGCAATCTGCGCGCCAACAATGGCGATGCGCTGCTCGCGGCGGCGTTGGCCGGACAGGGCGTGATCTACCAGCCGACCTTCATCGTCGGCGACGACATCCGCGCGGGCCGGCTGGTGCCGCTGACGCTCGACGCGCCGCCGTCGGACCTGCTGGCGGTGCACGCCGTCTATCTGCCGGACCGCGCGCCGTCGGCCAAGGTGCGCGCCTTCATCGACCACCTCGCCGCGGCGTTCGCGCCGGAGCCGCCCTGGGATCGCGATCTTGCGTGAGCGGACGAACAACTCGACCGTGATGCGCTCGGAGACATCGACATGATCGAGCAACCACGCCACGACGGCAACCATCATTGGCCGATGCTCCGCTCGCTGCGAGGCTGGCGGATCAGCGCCCTGCCCGCCGATCTCGCCGCCGGATTGACGCTGGCGGCGATCGCGATCCCCGAGCAGATGGCGACCGCCAAGCTCGGCGGCTTCACGCCCGAGACCGGCTTCTTCGCCTTCATGGCGGGATCGCTGGGGTTCGCGCTGTTCGGCGCCAACCGCTTCCTGTCCTGCGGCGCCGATTCCACGATCACGCCGATCTTCGCCGGCGGCCTGGCGCTGCTCGCGGCCAGCGGCACGCTTGAATACGGCAGCCTCGCTGCGGCGCTGGCGCTGCTGGTCGGGGTCATGCTGGTGCTGGCCGGCGGCTTCAGGCTCGGCGGCATCGCCAACCTGCTGTCGGTGCCGGTCACCGTGGGCTTCCTGGCCGGCATCGCCGTTCACATCATCGTCTCGCAATTGCCGGGCGTGCTCGGCCTGCCGTCACCGAGCGGGCCAACGCTGGCGCGGATCGCCACCCTCGCTGGCGAACTCGGCAAGGCCAACGGGTACACGATGCTCATCGGCTTCGGCGTGCTCGCGACCATCACGGTCTGCGAGCGGATCAGCGCCCGCATTCCCGGCGCGCTGATCGCGCTTACGGCCTCGACCTTGTTCGTGCTCTCGGCCGGGCTGCGGGGACGCGGCGTGCCCGTCATCGGCGAGATCGCCGGCACGGTGCCGATGCCGTCCGTGCCGCTGATCGGGCCGGAACAATGGGCGAAGCTGGTTCCGCTCGCCTTCCTGATCGCGGTCGTGGTGATGGTGCAGACGTCGGCGACGACGCGCTCGTTCCCTTCCGATCCCGACCGCGCGGCCGACGTCGACCGCGACTTCCTCGGCGCCGGTGCCGGCAGCCTGCTGGCCGGATTGTTCGGCGCGTTTCCGGTCAATGCGAGTCCACCGCGCACCGGCATCGTGGTCGAGACCGGCGGCCGGTCGCAGGTCGCGGGCCTGCTCGCCGCTGGGATCGTGCTGCTGCTCGTGCTGTTCGGAGCCCGGCTGCTTGCAAACGTCCCGGAGGCGGCGCTCGGCGGCGTGCTGCTGTTCGTCGCGCTGCGCATCATCCGCGTCGCGCAGATCACGAGCGTCTATCGTGCGTCGAAGGGCGAGTTCCTGCTCATCCTGGCCACCGCGGTGGCCATCGTCGCACTGCCGATCGAGCAGGGCGTCGCGCTCGGCATCGCGCTGTCGCTGCTGCACGGCATCTGGAGCACGACGCGCGCCCACCTCATCGCCTTCCAGCGCGTGCCGGACACGACGATCTGGTGGCCGGCGCATCCGCAGATCAAGGGCGAGGAACTGTCCGACATCGCCGTGGTCGGCTTCCAGGCCCCGCTCAGCTTCCTCAATGCGGCGACGTTCCGCGCCGACATGCAGCGCCTGCTGCGCAGCCGCAAGCCGCGGCTGGTGGTGTTCGAGGCCAGCGCCATCGTCGAGATCGATTTCACCGCCGCGCAGACCCTGCGCGACGTGATCCATATCTGCAACGAGGCCGGTATCGTGTTCGCGGTGGCGCGGCTGGAGTCGCTGCGGGCCCAGGCGGCCTTCGAACGGTTCGGCCTGTACGATGTGCTGCCGCGGGAGCGCGTGTTCCACAGCGTCGATCACGCGCTGCAGAAGCTGCGCAGCAGTGCCTCGGATGTGCACGCTTGAGGGAATGGCGGCACGAGCGCCGCCGCGGTCGACGACGACCCCGGCGGCAGGCGGACGCTTGCGCTCTGCGCAGTGACCTCGTGATACAAACCGTTACACGTTGCGGCGACGGTCGACATATGCCCGCTAAATTCATCGGCGAGACAACCGCCTCACGAGGCCCGGCGCGTCGGCCGCGGCGAGAGAGGAATCATCGATCATGCACAAGCTGCTTCCGCTGCTGTTGATAGTCATCTCCAGCACCGCCGCCCAGGCTCAGGACAGGAGCGCCATGCGCCAGGCCTGCGGCGACGATGTGCGTACGCTCTGTACTGGAATCATCCCGGGCGGCGGCCGCATCAAGCAATGCATGATCGAGAAGTTCGACAAGCTCTCCGACGGTTGCAGGACGGCGTTGAAGGACGCAAAGGCGCAGCAAGGCGGAAAATGATGCCGCCTGCGACGAAAGCCAGCGGGACGCGTCGCTGATCGTTCATGTTCCTTGCAGCGAATGTCTGCTAGAAGACCGCACGATGGCGTCGACACTGCAGCGATGCGCCACATGATCGGCAGAGCTGCATCGGGCGACCGGCGTCGTCGAGAGCTCTATGGTACTGGGAAGAGGTTTCGAGACCTCGAAAATATTGCGAAACCAAAATTTGCCCGACGACGTCTAAGGACTGCACTGCTTCGAAACCAACGAGAGGACCGCACTGCAATGCGCAATCTGTTCACCTCCGCCCTGCTCGCCGCGACCGTCATGTTGGGCGCGTCGGCCGCGCAGGCCTTCACGCTGCCAGCCCAGCCGGCTGCTCCGGACAGCAATGTCGAGCGCGTCGCCGGCGGCTGTGGTCCCGGTTGGTTCCCCGACCGCTGGGGCCGCTGCCGGCCCGCCCCGCGCGTCTATCGCCCCTACGGCTACGGCGTCTACGGCCCGCGCACCTGCTGGGTGCGGCCGACCCCGTGGGGACCGCGCCGCGTCTGCCGTTGATCTGCACGGAAACAAAGCGCCGCCGCGTGTCGAACGCGGCGGCGTTTTCTATTTGGTGAATCGTGATGCATTCCGACATCTCCCGCGAGCTGGGAGATGTGAGCAGCGGCCCTATGTGAGCAGCGGGCCTGCACGCCGAACCCAAATCCGAAACCCAGCTCGGCTTGGATTGCCGATCAGCGCGCCGGGATGATCTTGCCTGGATTGAAGATGTTCTGCGGATCGAGCGCCTGCTTCACCGCGCGCATCGCATCGAGCGCTTCCGGGCCGAGCTCGGACTCGAGATATTTCTGCTTGCCCTGGCCGATGCCGTGCTCGCCGGTGCAGGTGCCGCCCATGGCCTGCGCGCGCTCGACGAGGCGATGCATGAACTCGTCGCCGCGGGCCATCTCGTCGGCGTCGTCGACGTCGCACATCAAGGAGCAGTGGAAATTGCCGTCGCCGACATGGCCGACGATCGGCGAGGTCAGCCTGAGACGCGCGAGGTCCTCCTCGGTCTCGGTGACGCAGTCCGCGAGCCTGGAGATCGGCACGCAGACATCGGTCGCGACCACGCCAACACCGGGCCGGATCGCCTTCACGGACCAATAGGCATCGTGACGCGCCTGCCACAGCTTGGTGCGATCCTCCGGCTTGGTGGTCCAGGCGAAGTCGCCGCCGCCGCACTCCCTGGCGATCTCGGCAAAGTTCTTCGACTGCTCGGCGACCTCGGCCTCGCTGCCGTGAAACTCCAAGAGCAGCAGCGGCGTCTCCGGCAGGGTCAGCTTGGAATAGGCGTTGCACGCCCTGACCTGCGCCGCATTGAGCAGCTCGATGCGCGCCACCGGAATGCCGGTCTGGATCGCGAGGATCGTCGCCTGGCAGGCGCCGCGCACGGTCTCGAACGAGCACGACGCCGCGGCGATGGTCTCGGGAATGCCGCGCAGGCGGATCGTCATCTCGCAGATGATGCCGAGCGTGCCCTCGGCGCCGATGAACAGGTGCGTCAAATCGTAGCCGGCCGCGGACTTCTTGGCGCGGGTGCCGGTCTTGATGATCTCGCCGTCGCCACGCACGACCTTCAGCGCCAGCACGTTCTCGCGGATGGTGCCGTAGCGCACCGCATTGGTGCCGGAGGCCCGCGTCGACGCCATGCCGCCGAGGGACGCGTCGGCGCCGGGATCGATCGGAAAGAACAGGCCCTGGTCGCGCAGATATTCGTTCAAAGTCTTGCGGGTGATGCCGGGCTGGATCACGCAGTCGAGGTCCTCGGCATGCACCTCCAGCACCTTGTTCATGTCGCGCATGTCGATGCAGATGCCGCCGGCCGGCGCATTGACCTGGCCCTCCAGCGAGGTGCCGGTGCCGAACGGAATGATCGGCACGCCTTTTGGCGCACAGATGCGGACGACGTCCTGGATGTCGGCGGTCTCCTGCGCCAGCACCACGCCATCCGGCGGCTGCGTCGGCAGCCAGGTCGTGGTATGGCCATGTTGCTCGCGCACGGCCTGCGAGGTGATGAGCCGGTTGCCGAAGCGAGCCGCGAGTGCGTCGAGCGCGCTCTTGAGCGCCTCCGGCGCGGGCCGCTTCAAATCGTGATGGGGGATCGTCGTCGCCACTGCTTCCTCCGAAAGTTGGGCGGACCGTGGCAAAGGACGCAACAGGGGTCAAGGGAGCAAACGGAAGAGCCGATGAGCGATAATGCAGTGCCCATACAAGCCGGCGCGGGGCCGTTCCTGTCGTCCATCATGCAGATCGAGCCGCAATGGATCGACTACAACGGCCATCTCAACATGGCCTATTACAACGTGATGTTCGACCGCGCGATCGACCAGCTATGGGCCGAGCTCGGCATCGGACCGGCCTACATGAAGGAACGGCAGGGCTCGACCTTCATCACGGAGTGCCACGTGCGCTATTTGCGCGAGATCCATCTGGGTGATCCGGTGCAGGTCGCGGTCTGGCTGATCGGTGCCGACGAGAAGCGGCTGCACACGTTCGAGGAGCTCCGCCACGCTGACGAAGGCTGGATCTCGGCGAGTTCGGAGGGCATGTCGGTGCATATCGACATGACCAAGCGCAAGGTCGCGCCGTTTCCGCCGGACATCCAGGCCAACATCGCCCGCGTGCTGCAGGCGCATGCTGCGCTGCCGCGTCCCGACGGGCTCGGCCGCGCCATCGGCATGCCGAAGAGATGACGGTGACCGGCCGCCGCTACGCCGGCAGGCCGGCGTCGGACAATCCCTCGAATACCCGGGCCGAATAGGCGTCCGGTAGCGGCGGCATGCCGCGCTGGACCTCGGCCAGGGTCAGGTCCGGATAGCCGGCACGCAGCGCCTGCAGACTGCGCAGGGCCGCGGATCGCTCGCCCGCCAGCACGTGGGACGGGCACATGGTCCGGTGCACCCACAGCGACGACGGGTGCTCGCGCAGGCCGCGCTGCTGCCAGCGCGCCGCCTCCGCGTAGGTCCCGGCGGCGAAATGCGCGCAGCCGATTCCAATGATGGCGTTGAAGGCGAGCGGGTCCTGCGGCGCGAGATCCAGCGCAATCCGAAAGCGCTCGATCGCCGACGCGGCATCGCCGCGATAGACATCGAGCCAGCCGCTGCGGCTCCAGGCCCAGGCGGCACCGCCATCCAGCGCGAGCGCCCGGCCCACCACCTGCTCGGCCTCGGCGAGCTCATCCAGCAAGGTGAGCGCGTTGCCGAGCACGCACAGCACGGTCGCATCCGCAAGCTCGGTCGGCACGCGCTGCGCCAGGGCGCGACCAAGCTGCCGGTCCTGCCCGGGCGCGGTGCCGAAATGATAGACCGCGCGCTGGCCGTAGGCCCAGGCCGCGAGCGCCGTGGCCAGGGCATGACGGGGATCGCGGGCGATGGCCTGATGCAGCAGCTCGAGCGCGCTGCGGTTGCCGTCGGCGTCGAGCGACAGCACGCCGGGCATGGCGCGCAGCGCGAGATCCTGCGCGGTCAGATCCTCATCCGGTTTGCGCAGCGCCCGATCGATCTCGGCGCGGCGCAGGCTTTGCAGCAGCGATGCCGCCACGCGGGCGGCCAACCGTTCGTGACCGTCGGCCTCCCACCGCAGCATGACCTCGCCGCGATGCGCCCATATCAGCCCGCCGCTGTCCTGGTCGATCAGCTGCAGCAGCAGCCGTGACGCGCCATCCCGACCCTGGAGCGACGCGTTCATGCGGTAGCGCGCCGCGCGCGGCTGGGTCGTCACGGCAAATCCCGCGCGGGTCAGCGCCAGCGTGAGCTCGGCCGCGAGGTCGTCCGCCAGCTCGCGCACGCTCGGATCGGTGGCGATCATGGCGAAGGCAATGGTCGGCCGATCGCGCACCGGCGCAATGGTGGTGCGCGACGCGGCGAGCTGCGCCATCAAGACCGCCTGCCGCTTCAGGGTTTCCGACGGCGTCTCGCCGTGGCAGCGACGATAGCCGGCGGCGAAGCGGCCGTAATGCGGGAAGCCGCAGCGCAGCGCGACGTCCATCACCTTCCCGCCGGCGCGCCCCTGCAGAAACTCGACGCGGGCGCGCGCGTAGCCGATCTCCTGCCGGACCATTTGCGGCGACCGGCCGATCGACCTGACGAACTGGCGTTGCAAGGTCCGTCCGGAAACGCCGGCAATCTTCGCCAGATCGGCCAGCGTCCAGCGCCGCCCGAGGTCGTCATGCATCGCTTCGAGCGCGCGGCGCACGCTGCGTGGCAAAGGCTGCCGCGCCGCCAGGGGAACCTGATCTCCGTCCATCATGCGACGACGTCCAATTGCCTATGGGTCATCGGCGGCGCTCGAAAAGTTCACGATCCGGATGGCCGTGTCGCGATCTGGATAGCGCCGCCCGAAGCCTGCCGCGTACGTCTCCACACACCAGCGCGCGCAACAGCGCTGCATTCTCCGGAGGAGACCATCATGACCGCATCAGCTGCAATTCAGGCCGGCGCGACCGCAGAGCCGGATTTCACCGCGCTCAAGGCACGCCAGCACAGCGCGTGGTCGTCCGGCGACTACGCCATCGTCGGCAACACGCTGCAGATCGTCGGCGAGGAACTCTGCGAGGCGCTTGACATCCGCGCCGGCCAGAAGGTGCTCGACGTGGCCGCCGGCAACGGCAACGTCACATTGGCTGCGGCGCGGCGCTGGTGCAACGTCGTCTCGACCGACTACGTGCCTGCCCTGCTCGACCGCGGGCGCCAGCGTGCCGCCGCCGACGGCCTGTCCGTGCAGTTCCAGGAGGCCGATGCCGAGGCGCTTCCGTTCGGCGATGGCACATTCGACGTGGTGGTCTCGACATTCGGCGTGATGTTCACGCCCCGGCAGGAGCGCGCCGCCGCCGAGCTCACCCGGGTGTGCCGCAGCGGCGGCAAGATCGGCCTGGCCAATTGGACCCCCGACGGCTTCATCGGCCAGTTGTTCAAGACGCTCGGCAAATATCTGCCACCGCCCGCCGGCGCCAGATCGCCGGCGCTGTGGGGCACCGAGGCACGCATCCGAGAGATGTTCGCCGATGCCACCGACATTCGCTGCCATCGGCGTCATTTCGCGATGCGCTACCGCTCGCCTGAGCATTTCGTCGACGTGTTCAAGACCTACTATGGCCCGGTGCTCAAGGCCTTCGCTGCGCTTGATGGCGACCGCCAGGCCGATCTCAAGCGCGACATGCTGGCCCTGATCGGGACGCTCAATGGCGCCGAGGACGGCACGATGGTGGTGCCGTCGGAGTATCTCGAAGTGGTCATCATCAAACGCTGAGATCGTCAGCTCTGCATCACCCAGTCCGGCAGGCGCGCGAACCAGGGCTGCGCCTGCTCGAGCTGGCGGGCGAGCCGCAGCAGCCTCGTCTCGTCGCCGAGCCGGCCCATGCGGGCGCGCCAGCGTCCCGCGCTCAGCTCCCGCCGGCCGCCCTCTTCTTCGCAGCACCGGACTTGGCGACGCGCGCCTTCGCGGCGCGCGGCTTGGGACTGGTGGCCCTGACCGCCAAGCGGGCCTGCGGCCGAATGCGGTAGCGTCCCGACCCCACCGGATCGCGGTTGCTGACCTGGTTCTGCGGCACGCCCTGCAGCACCTGGACGATGTCGTCGCGGACCACCGGGAAGATCCGGTAATACTGGTGCTGCTGCGGGTCCTGCTCGAACGTCGTCACATCCGAACAATCGATCGCGGTGACCTTGTCGCTGATGCTGCCCATGTTGTCGGGACCGTCGCTGCCGAGCCGCGGACCGTTGAATTTCGTGCCCGCGCTCAGCGTATTGAGCACCCAATCCTTGGTCGAGTGATAGACCGTGACGCTGCCCGCGGTGCGCGGCAGATATTTCAGCTTCGCCGGGTCGTCGAACGCGTCCGCGTCCTCGTCGGCCGCCGCGAGCACGACCTTGTCGAAGGTCCTGCGCAATCCGGTCAGGGACGGCTGCGTCCCGCCCATCCGCACCATCGCCGGAACGCCGCCGGCCATGGCCGCGCCGGCGACCGGGTCGGGCATCTGCATCAAGGCCTGCAACGCGTTGCGCAGGACATAGACGCCCATGCTGTGACAGATGAGATGAATGCTCTGGTTGCAGCGTTCGCTCTCGGGCAGCCCGTCGACGAAATCATAGAGCCGCCGCAGCGTGCGTGCCACGGCCGGGCCGGATGCCGCCGCCGTCTTGCGATCGTGCTGGTAGTCCACAAAGGGCAGCGGCACGCCGACCAGCGAGGCGACCGACGGCCAACTGAACACGAACATGTTGGCGTCGATCCCGTAGAACGCCGAGATCCACCCGGCGCGTTCGATCGAGTCGACGAAGCTGTTGCTGAAGCCGTGAATGAACGCCAGCGTCGGCCGCGCCTTCGCCAGCATGTCGGCACGCAGGGCGCCGAAGATCGTATTGCTGCCGAGGACCGCACGGGAGCCTTGCGGAAAGATCAGTTGCTCGTCCTCGACATGAAGCGATCCAGGCACCAGGGCATAGCTCGATGCCTGCAGATCGACCGCGATCTCGGCCCGGCCATACCTGATGTTCAAGCCGTTGACGGGACCGAGCTCGGAGCTGAACCCGGTAATCTGATTCGTGCCTTCAGCCGTGATCGGTTGCCTGTTGGTCGCGAAATAGACTGTGACGTTCATGATCCAGCCCTCTGAAAGTATCGCCAATGTGCATGGCACGGCACCGGACCAGCGGACCGTCGGAAGCGACGCGGAGTAGTTTCCGCACGACGGCAGCGACGTGCGATGTGCCGGGTCCGAAGAACGTGGCCGTCCGAAGAACGTCGCCGAGCCGGCGCGGCTTAGGCGACCGCGCTCCACCTAAGATAGAACACCACAAACAGCGCGCACGCAATCGCGATGGACGTGCACGGCGTCGTGCGACGCACGACCGCGCTGCTCGAACCGGCCCGCCGGGTGTGGTCAGCTCTGCATCACCCAGTCCGGCAGGCGCGCGAACCAGGGCTGCGCCTCCTCGAGCTGGCGGGCGAGCTGCAGCAGCCTCGTCTCGTCGCCGAGCCGGCCCACGAACTGCACGCCGAGCGGCAGGCCGTCGGCGGTCCAGTGCAGCGGCACGCTCATCGCCGGCGTGCCCGTGAGATTGGCGAGCTGCGTGAACGGGACATATTGCAGGCTGTCGCGGGCGATCTTGTCGATCATGCCGTCGAGCAGGCCCCAGCGCGTCATCAGCCCGAGCAGGCCGATGCGGTCGAGCATGTCGAGCAGGGTCTGCTCGGCGGTGCTCGGATCGCCCTCGCCGTGCCGGATTGGCGGATGCGCGAGCGTCGGCGTCAGCAGCAGGTCGTAGCGGGCATGGAAGCGCGCCAGCGCCCGCGCGAACTCGTTCCATTTCAGCAGCTGCGTCGTCAGCGCGCCGGCCGAGATCGCGCCGCCGAGCGTCGACAGCACCCGCGTCAGCAGCTCGAACTCCTCGCGCCTGGCGCCCTTGCCGCGCGCGTCGGCGACCAGCGCCGCGACCTGGCCGAAATAGATGTGCAGGAACGCTGTCGCGAGCGCGGCGCCATCGATGTCGGGCGAGGCCTCCTCGACCTCGTGACCAAGGCCCTGCAGCAGCTTCACGGCGTTGTCGACCGCAAGCTTCGCCTCGGCATGCACCTCGGTCCCGATCGGCGACGCCACCGTGTAGCCGATGCGCAGGCGGCCGGGATCGCGGGCCACCGCGTTGGTGTAGACCACGCCCGGCTCGGCGGTGAGAAAGGGATCACCGGGCTCGCCGCCCGCGATGACGTCGAGCGCGAGCGCGGTGTCGCGGACGCTGCGCGACACCACGCCCTCGCTGGATGCGCCGAACCAGTACTCGCCGAAGCCGGGCCCTGACGAGATCAGCCCGCGCGATGGCTTCAGGCCGAACAGGCCGCAGCAGGCGGCGGGAATGCGGATCGAGCCGCCGCCGTCATTGCCGGCGGCCATCGGCACGACGCCCGAAGCGACCGCCGCCGCAGCGCCGCCGCTGGAGCCGCCGGGCGTATGTGCGGGATTCCAGGGGTTGCTGACGCGGCCGAAGGCGCGGGAGTCGCTGACGCCCTTCAGCGCGAGCTCCGGCAGGTTGGTCTTGCCGAAGATCACCAGGCCGGCCTCGAGATACCGCCTGACGACCGAGGCATGCTCGCCGGCGACGAATCCGGATAGCGCCTTGCTGCCATAGGCCGTCGGCAGGCCCGCATAGTCCTGGGCGCAGTCCTTGATCAGGAACGGTACGCCGGTGAGCGGGCCGTTGGCGGGCTTGGCGAGCTGCGCGCGGGCCTCGCGCTCCATCAGCCTGCAGACCGCGTTGGTCCTCGGCTGGGCCCGCTCGTTCTGCGCCAGCGCGAGCTGAAGCAGCTCGGCCGCATTGGTCTCGCCGCCCTTCACCGCGGCGGCAAGCGCCGTCGCATCGCGCTGCACATAGTCCCGGACGTTCACATTGCCCTCCCCGCGCCGCCATTCGTCGCCGTGATCGTAGCTGATTCTGGCTGCGACCGAGGCGCAGTTGCGCCGAACGCGGCGGCAATACGGCGCATTGGCGGCAATCGTGGCCCCACCATGATCTACTGCGGTCGATTTGAGGGCGGGATTACGCAGTCTGGTCCTGATTTTAGTAGATTTGATTCAGATCATTCGTCCTGTCCCTTGCACCGACCTAACCTTATGCATCGTTAGTTGCGTAGAGTGACGAGAGAGCGATGGGACGCCTCGCAAGCCTGCTGAGCCGAGCGCACGGTCCGCATGAGGATGCGGCAGCCCTGCCCGTGACCACCGCCGACTACTTCATCCTGCTGTCGCGCGCGATGGAGAGCCTGCCGGATTCCACCCCCGAACGCCGCGCCGAAGTCTACCAGTCGGCCCGCCAGGCGCTGGTGACCCAGTTGCAGGCGATGGATCCGCCGGTCTCGCGATCACGCATCAAGGCCGAGCAGCGCGCGCTCGACGATGCGGTTGATACGATCGAGACGCGCGCGCTGACGGCGCCGGACGGCAGTCCGGAACAGACGACGACGCTGGTCCCGGATGACCCGCTGTATCCCTCCTTCGTTACTACACAAATCGACATTCCGACCGCTTCCGTTTCAACAGCCCAAGATGATGACCAGGACCCCGCCATGGCTCAAACCCAGTTTCATTCCAAGTTTGCCCCGCGCGCCGTCGAGGAGAAGCCGATGTCACGACTCGATGAAATCAACCGGGTGCTGCGCAAGCTGCAGAGCGACTCGTTCGGGGTCGAGGCCTGCGCGCTGATCTCGGAGGACGGGCTGATGATCGCGAGCGTGCTCGCGGCCGACATGGAGGAGACGCGGGTTGCCGGCATGACCGCGACCTTGCTGTCGCTCGGCGGCCGCGCCGCCATGGAGCTCGGCCGCAGCCATCTGCAGGAGGTCATCATCCGCGGCGAGTCCGGCTATGCCGTGCTGGTCAGCGCCGGCCGTGGCGCGCTGCTGCTCGCGCTCACCAACGAGAACAGCAAGCTCGGGCTGACCTTCTTCGACATGCGCGAAGCCGTCAGATCGCTGCAGAAGGTACTGTAGCGCACCGTCGTCCAATGAGCCGGCGCGCTGCGATGGCGCGGCGCCGGCGGGAGTAGTTTCATGGCCAATACCGTCCTCTACGACGACGGCGTTCACAAGAACATTCTGCTGGAGGATTTCGGCGCCGGCGACCACGCGGTGCAGGCGAACCAGCATCTGATCATCCACGACCGCGTCGGCATGCTGCTCGATCCGGGCGGCCACAAGGTCTATTCCAGGGTGCTCAGCGAGACCTTCAGCGAGCTCTCGGGCGGGCGGCTGAAATATCTGTTCCTGTCGCACCAGGATCCCGACATCGTCGCGGCGATCAACGGCTGGCTGATGACGACCGACGCCGACGCCTACATCTCCGAGCTGTGGACCCGCTTCGTGCCGCATTTCGGCTTCGACCACATCGTTGCCCACCGGCTGAAGCCGATCCCCGACGAGGGCATGGTGTTCGATCTCGCGGGCAGCAGGCTGTACGCGCTGCCGGCGCACTTCCTGCACAGTGAGGGCAATTTCCAGCTCTACGATCCGATCTCGAAGATCCTCTACAGCGGCGACCTCGGCGCCTCGATCGGCGTCGACTACACCGTCGTGCGCGACTTCAAGGCGCATACGCGCTTCATGGAGGGCTTTCACCGGCGCTACATGGTCTCCAACCGCGTCATGAAGGCGTGGGCGCAGATGGTCAGCACGCTCGACATCGAGATCATCGCCCCGCAGCACGGCGCGCTGTTTCCGGATGCTACGATGTCGCGCCAGTTCATCGCGTGGTGCGCGGGGCTCGAATGCGGCATCGACCTGATCACGCCGAAATTCAAGGTGCCCGTGGGCTGACATGCTGGCGCCCTCCCCGAACTCCGCTCTGCCTTCGACCGCCATGCGCATCGATGCGTGCACCGTGGCCGGCGAGGAGGCGCCGGTCTGGCTCGCCGCGGCCTTCGCCGTCGCCGGCACGCTGATCGCCGTCATGTCGGCAGCGCTCTGGCAGCAAGGCACCGCCACGCCGCCGGTCGCGACGGCCGCAATGCCGGTGACGGCCGTGCCGCAGCGCGACGCCCCCGTTGCCGACGCGGCACCCAAGCGACGGGAGGCGCGGATCGTCGACCCGGCACCGGTCGCGACGCCGCCGATGCCGCCCGCGATCGCTCCCGCCGTGATCGCTCCACCGACACCGCCGGTCGCCCCGGCAGCGCCCCCGGAGCCCCAGACACCCGCGAAGCCCTCCGCCGAGTGCTTCGCGCCGCTGGCGGTCGGCTTCGAGCGCGGCAGCGCACGACCGAACCCTGCCGACATGAAGCGGTCGCTGGCGATCCTGCAACGCGCGCTCGCGCGCCACGGTGAGGCGACCATCATCATCGAGGGGCATACCGATGCCAGCGGCACCGAGGATCTGAACGTGCTGCTCAGCTATTCGCGTGCCAAGGAGATCGCGGCCCAGTTGAAGCGCGAGGGCCTCCCCGCGCAGCGGATGTCGGTGCGCGCGGCCGGCGCCGGCGAGGCGCGCGGCGATGCCCAGGCGGTCGCGGGCGACCGCAAGGCCGTGCTGCGCATTGCGGGCGTCGATGATTGCAGTCAACTCACAGCGACGAAGCGACCATGACGATCTATGCCATCGTGAGCGGCCTCGGCGCCGCCATTCTGCTCTTGACCTCGGGCTATCTGTTCGGCGCCCGCCAGGGCGCGCTGTCCCGCGAGCTGTTGCGCCGGCAGGTGCAGATGCAGGCGGCCAGCCTCGACCAGTTGCAGGAGCAGAGCAGCCACGACGCCATCGAGCGGGAGACCAGCCTGCGCAGCGCGATCGAAGATGTGCTGGCGCCGCTGGTCGAGCGTGAGCGCATCTCGCTGGATCTGGCGCAGCTCGCGAGCCGGCCGGGCCGGCGCCGCGAGCTGGTGCCGCTGCTCGACCGCATCGCCGAAGTCGGCCGCTTCCAGACCGTGCTGCTCACCAACGAGGAAGGCTTGCCGCTCGCGGCCAATACGACCGCACACCGCACCGAGCAGCTTGCGGCGGCGGCGACGCGGCTTGCGCTCGTGGCGGAGAAGATCGCCGACGAGACCCACATCGCGCCGTTGTCGGTGATGCTGCGCGACGCCTCGGAGGCGACGACGCTGTGCCGGATCTTCCGCGTGCAGGACCAGACGCTCACTCTGACCGCGCTCTCCAACGATACGCGCCTCGCCTCCGTGGCGCTCGATCCCGCCCTCGCCAAGGTGCAGGTCGCGCTGACGGCCCCGGCCTGACACCTCCTCAAAACGCAAAGGGCGCAGCACCTCTTGCGAGGCACTGCGCCCTTCGCCGACCTCATTGTCAGGGATGAGGCCGACTACACGCGGCTGCGGCCGCGGGCGAGGCCCACGACGGCCGAAACCAGAAACAGCACGATGGCGATGAAGAAGATGATCTTGGCGATCTCGATCGACGCACCGGCGATGCCGCCGAAGCCGAGGATGCCGGCGATCAATGCGATAACCAGGAAGGTGACAACCCAGCCTAACATGACACGACCTCTGTCTCTCGATTGCGGTTCAAAGCGACGCGGAGCTTGCGCCGTTGCCAGGACAATCGTGGCTCGGAACAAAGGTTCCGGGCGCGCGGGCCGCTAAAAATTCGCGATTTGCCGGAACAAACGCCCATCGAAGCTGGAGCGGCGTCCGTCTGCCCCGAATTAGGGCTGTAAAATGCCCCCGCCGGCCCCATATAGCCGTCAATCCCTGCTATGAGGGCTCCTTCCTGCAGACCTCGTGATGCCGTCATATGATGCCATCCGAGGGACGAGACTGATTCGCTGATGACCGAGCCCAACCGCGTGAGCCCCTTTCCTGCGCCTGACCACCAGCCCGTTGCCGGCGGCATCGCCGCGCGCGCCCGCGCCGCCGCGACCGGTGGCGCGCGCTATCTGGCCGGCCTCAATCCGGAGCAACGCGAGGCGGTCGAAACGCTCGATGGCCCGGTGCTCGTGCTCGCCGGCGCAGGCACCGGCAAGACCCGTGTGCTGACCACGCGCATCGCGCATATCCTGAGCCAAGGCCGCGCCCGGCCGAGCGAGATCCTGTCGGTGACCTTCACCAACAAGGCCGCACGCGAGATGAAGACGCGGCTTGCCGAGATGCTCGGACAGGCGGTCGAGGGCATGCCCTGGCTCGGCACCTTCCACTCGATCTCCGGCCGCATCCTGCGCAGCCATGCCGAGCTGGTGCAGCTCAAGTCCAATTTCACCGTGCTCGACGTCGATGACCAGATCCGCCTGCTCAAGCAGTTGCTGCAAGCCGAGAACATCGACGACAAGCGCTGGCCGGCGCGCATGCTGGCCGGCCTGATCGACGGCTGGAAGAACCGCGGCCTGGCGCCGTCCCAGGTGCCTTCGGGCGAGGCCGCCGTGTTCGCCAACGGCAAGGGCGGCAAGCTCTATGCGAGCTACCAGGAACGGCTGAAGATCCTCAACGCCGCCGATTTCGGCGACCTGCTGCTGGAGAGCATCCGGCTGTTCCGCGAGAACCCTGACGTGCTGCGGCAATATCAGAGCCGCTTCAAGTTCATCCTGGTCGACGAGTATCAGGACACCAACGTCGCGCAATATCTGTGGCTGCGGCTGCTGTCGCAGGCGCCGAGTTCGTCGCGTGCCGTCGCCCCATCCTCCGTCACTCCGGGGCGGCTCGAAGAGCCGAACCCGGAATCCCGCGCTGAGGATAGCCAACTGCGAGATTCCGGGTTCGCACCTGGCGGTGCGCCCCGGAATGACGACGACGCCGCGCAGGGCGCCACGCCGCCGCTCAAGAACATCTGCTGCGTCGGCGACGACGATCAGTCGATCTATGGCTGGCGCGGCGCCGAGGTCGACAACATCCTGCGCTTCGAGCACGACTTCCCCGGCGCCAAGGTCATTCGCCTCGAGCGCAACTACCGCTCCACGGGTCACATCCTCGCCGCCGCCTCGCACCTCATCACCCACAATGAAGGCCGGCTCGGCAAGACCTTGCATACCGAGGACGTCGAGGGCGAGAAGGTCACCGTCACCGGCGCCTGGGATTCCGAAGAGGAAGCGCGCGGCATCGGCGAGGAGATCGAGGAGCTGCAGCGCAAGGGCGAGCATCTCAACGACATCGCGATCCTGGTGCGCGCGTCCTACCAGATGCGCGAGTTCGAAGACCGCTTCGTCACGCTCGGCCTGCCCTATCGCGTGATCGGCGGCCCGCGCTTCTACGAGCGCGCCGAGATCCGCGACGCGCTGGCTTACTTGCGCGTCATCAACTCGCCGGCCGACGATCTCGCCTTCGAGCGCATCGTCAACGTGCCCAAGCGCGGGCTCGGCGATGCCACGGTGCAGATGCTGCACGACCATGCCCGCAAGCGCCGCATCCCGCTGTTCGAGGCGGCGCGCGCGGTGGTCGAGACCGACGAGCTGAAGCCGAAGGCGCGCGGCTCGCTGCGCGGGCTGATCCTGCAGTTCGAGCGCTGGCGCGCCCAGCGCGAGGTGACGCCGCATACCGAGCTCGCCGAGATCGTGCTCGACGAGAGCGGCTACACCGAGATGTGGCAGAAGGACCGCTCGGCCGATGCGGCCGGGCGACTGGACAACCTCAAGGAGCTCGTCCGCTCGATGGAGGAGTTCGAGAACCTGCACGGCTTCCTCGAGCACATCTCGCTGGTGATGGACCGCGAGGGCGCGGCCGACGAGGAAGCGGTGTCGCTGATGACCCTGCACTCCGCCAAGGGGCTGGAGTTCGACAACGTGTTCCTGCCGGGCTGGGAGGAAGGGCTATTCCCGAGCCAGCGCACGCTCGACGAGCAGGGCCGCGCCGGCCTGGAAGAGGAGCGCCGCCTCGCCCATGTCGGCCTGACCCGCGCGCGGCGTCGGGCAAAAATCTATTTCGCCACCAACCGCCGCATCCACGGCACCTGGACCACCACGATCCCGTCGCGCTTTCTCGACGAGCTGCCCGCGGCGAGCGTCGAGATCACCGAGTCGAAGGGCGGCTCGGGCTGGGGCGGCGCCGGGGGCTACGGCCCGTCGCGCTTCGACAATGTCGAGTCGTTCGGATCGAGCTATTCCACGCCGGGTTGGCAGCGCGCTCAGGCACGTCGGCCGGGCGCGGCGCGCGGTTCGTCGGAGGGCGGCTTCAAGGAAGAGCCGTCGCCGTTCTCGGGCCGTGATCCGTTCGGCAGCGGCTTCGGCGGTCATTTCGGCCGTGGCAAGCGCGGACCGATGACCATCGAGGGCGAGCTGGTGGCGAAATCCACCGGCACGACATCGGAATTCGCCCTCGACGACCGCGTCTTCCATCAGAAGTTCGGCTATGGCCGCGTCGTCAAGATCGACGGCAACAAGCTGACCATCGCCTTCGACAAGGCCGGCGAGAAGCACGTCGTCGACAGCTTCGTGCAGCGGGCGTGACCTGACCGCCACGCGCTTGCGGCGTAGCCGCTCGCCACGATCGAACTTCACACTTCGCCTTGGTTAGGCCTTGACCGTGGCAGCGTGCATCGTATGAGATGCAATCATGGTCCGGGGATACATTCTGTTGAGTGTTGCGGTCGCGCTGTGTGTGCCCTCGCTGGCGGCGGCGCAGACGATGAGCTTTGGCGATTCCGCGGGGCTGATCGCGTCGAGCTGCGGTGCGGACATCACCGCCAATTGCCGCGGCGTCAATCTCGACTCCAACCGCCTCAAGGAATGCCTCTCGCGCAACCAGGACGTGGTCTCCGCGCAGTGCAAGGCGACCTATTTCAAGGCGTTCGAGGCGATCCAGAAGCGCATCGCGGCACGGGTCACGGTCGCCAACGCCTGCCAGCGCGAGATCGTCAAGCTGTGTGGCGGCTCCACGAAGGAGACGAGCAAATCGATCCCGTGCCTGATGACGGCCAACGGCGTGAGCGCCCGGTGTCAGCAGGCGATGGGCGAAGCGGGGTATCGCTGATGCGGCGGACCGCGAGATCATTGCTGTCAGGGCCGATCGTGGCTTCGCTGATGGCCGCGAGCGCGCCCGCCTGGTCGCAGGAGCCGGGTCGCGAGGACATCGTGCGCCAGCTCGGCCGCTTCGAAACCGCACCCACGCTGGATCTGCCGGCGCTGAAGCAGCAGACGCAGGAGCGTTCCAGGTCGCGCGGGCGCAACGAGCCACCGCCGCAGAAGCGTCCGCCGATCGCGCCGGAGCTGATGAATCTGCCGGCCTTCAACGTCGACATCCAGTTCGACGTGGACACGCCGATCGTGCGCCCGGAATCGTACCAGACCGTCGGGCGGATCGCCGATGCGATGGTGTATTCCGATCTGCTGCCCTACACCTTCCTCATCGTCGGCCATGTCGAGGCCAACGGCAAGCGCGAGGCCAACGTCATCCTGAGCCAGCGCCGCGCCGACGCGATCCGCGACATCCTGGCGAACACCTTCAAGATCTCGGTCAAGCGGCTGCAATCGATCGGACTTGGCGAGGAGCAGTTGCTCGACCCGTCCAAGCCGACCGCCGCCGTCAATCAGCAGATCCAGATCATCCCGATCGCAAAGACCGTCGAAGAGGCCGCGCCGCCGCCTTCGGCCCCTGCCCCGGCAGCGCCCCACAAGCAGGCCCCGCGCAAGCATCGCAGTTGATGCAATTGAGACCTGCGCTGAGGCCATGAACCCAGCGCGCTGCAGGTGCGACTGTTGTCTCAGCAGGTTGCCGATACGCTATTCCCGACAGGCGCCAATGGAACCTGTTTTCGAGTGGGGTGCCCGGCAGTGCGGCTGGACCGCGATTGCCGGGTTTGTCGATGCAGCCGCTTGATGGTATAGCCCCCTCTTTGCGGCCGTCGATTGAGCGGCGGTCGATCTCATTGACGAGCGAGCCAGCCATGAACGCCATGTTCCGACGCCAGATGGTCGACTACGTCGAATACCATCGCGATCCGCGCAACGGCCTGATGCATGTGTTCGGGATCATCCTGTTGTTCCTGGGCGCCGTGCTGCCCCTGAGCTTGTGGCATTTCGACGCGTTCGGCATCCGGATCGGCCTCGGCGCCGTGCTGGCGCTGCCCGTCCTGCTCTACTGGCTGCTGCTCGATGCCGCACTCGGGGCCGGCATCCTGGCCTTCGCCGTGCTGTTCCTTGCTGCGGCCATGATGATCGCCGATCACGTCCATGGCGTCGCCTTCTGGGCGCTGTTTGCCGCGCTCATCATCTTCGGCTTTGTCTCGCAGGCCGTGGGCCACAAGGTGTTCGAGCGCAACAATCCATCTCTGCTGGATCATCCGGCGCATCTCTTTCTCGGTCCGATGTTCGTGATGGCGAAATTGTACATGGCGTTGGGTCTGCGGCCTTCGGTGGCCGACCTCATCGCGCCGGACTGGTCGCCGGATCGGCTCGCATCGGACCGGCTTCAAGGCGATCAGCACTCGCGCCCCTAATGAAAGTCCTCGTCACCGGCGGCAGCGGTTTCATCGGCCATCACCTCGTCTCTGCGCTCACGACGCGGGGCGCGGAGGTGCGTGTGCTCGATATTCGCTGCCCCAGCCACATGATCGCTGACGTCGAGTACATCGAAGGCTCGGTGCTCGATGCGGGCCTGGTGAAGCGGGCGGTCGCCGGCGTCGATCAGGTCTATCATCTGGCTGGACTGCCCGGCATGTGGATGCCGGACCGCGAGGACTTCTACCGCGTCAATTGCGTGGGCACGGAGACGGTGCTGGCGGCGGCGCGCGCCGGCCGGGTGCGCCGGTTCCTGCACTGTTCGACCGAATCCATCCTGTTCGACTATCCCGGCTCGACCGGCGCCGCATCGGCACCGACCGCACCGCCGGCCGAGGCGATGCCGGGCGCCTATACGCGCTCCAAGGCGCTGGCGGAGGCCCGCGCCATGGCCGCCGCGGCGGACGGCTTCCCCGTCGTGGTGGGCACGCCGACAATGCCGATCGGGCCGCACGACAGCAACCTGACACCGCCCTCGCAGATGCTGCGGCACTTCCTGGACAGCCGGCTCCAGCTCTATCTCGACTTCGTCGTCAACCTGGTCGACGTCCGCGACGTCGCGGACGGCCTGATCCTGGCGATGGAGCGCGGCAAGGTCGGCGGCCGCTACGTGTTCGGCGGCGAGAGCCTGCGTCTCAGCCGCATCCTCGATCTCATGGCGGCGATCAGCGGCCGCAAGCATGTCGCGGTCGCCGTGCCCGGCCGGCTGGCCGAGCTGTCGGCGGGCATGCTCGAGCTCGTCTCCGATCACCTCACCAAGCGCTGCCCGTCCGGCACCGCCGAGGGGGTGCGGATCGCCCGCGCGGCCTCGGATCTGTCAATCGACAGGGCCAAACGCGAGCTCGGCTACGTCCCGCGCCCGATCGAGCCGACCTTGCGCGAGACGATCGCCTTTCTGCTCGGTTCCGAGCCGGGAAAGCGGCTCGACGGTAAACAACACCCTTTTCGCACCGCGGCCGAATAGCTAAGAGCAGCCGGTCCCAGGTCTCATAACGGTTCCAACACATGTCCGGCGATGCCAGCCCCATCTCGTCGTTTGCGTTCAGCGGATGGACCACCACCTGGCCCACCTCGCTGCTGGCCATCATCTGGCTGATCTGGCTCGCGAGCTGGGTCGGCGCCTCGTTCTGGTCGGGGCAGACCCGCAAGCATGTGACGGTGATCAAGACCAGCCGCTATCACGCGCTGATCGTGCTCGGCGGCATCCTGTTCACGCCGTGGACCTCGCGCCTGCTCGGCGAGAAGCCGTTCTGGACACCCGGTGAGACCGGCGTCTACCTGCTGACCGTCGTCACCCTGGCCGGCATCGCCTTCACCTGGTGGGCGCGCATCCATCTCGGCCGTTTCTGGTCCAACGCGATCACCCACAAGGAAGGCCACAAGGTCATCGACACCGGCCCCTACGGCATGGTCCGTCACCCCATCTATACCGGGCTGATCCTCGGCATGATCGCCACCGGCATCGCGGTGGGCACGGTGACCGCCGTGCTGGGCGCCGTCCTGATCTCGCTCGGGATGGCCTGGAAGGCGAAGATGGAAGAGGTCTTCCTCGCGCAGGAGCTCGGGCCGGATTACGTCACCTACCGGCAGCGCGTGCCGATGATCATTCCGTTCCTGCCGCCGGGCTAGAGCGCTCAGCGCCTGGCCTGGGCTTCCGAAGGCGGCTGCGGCGACTGGTTTGCCGCCTGCGGCAGCAGGTGTCGCGGCAGGATGATGCGCTGGCCGGGGACCAGCGGCTGGGTGGCGAGGCCGCGGTTGGATTGCTGGAGCGCCCAGAGCGGAACGTGATAATTGGTGGCGATCTGGTCCAGGGTCTCGCCCGGCCGTACCGCCAGAGCAGTGCCGCTGTCCCACAGCTCCACGGAGGCTTTCGGCGGCACCAAGTAGCGCAGCGGCACCGGGTCCGCGTCGGCGGTCGCCGAGGTCTGCGACAATTGGCTGATCATGGTGACCAATTGGGCGTGCACGTCCTCCATCTTGTCGATGTTGATGTGCGTGACCTCATCATGATCCTTCATGTCGAAGCTGGCGTAGTGACCGCGAAAGCCGGGCTCCGGCTTGACGTCGCCGCCGCCGAGAATGTTGTCGGACAGGAACAGGTTGATGAAGCGCTGCACGTTGGGCGGCACGCTCTTGGTCGCATGCGCCGGATCGACGGTGACGACGAGGGCAACCGGGATGTTCTGCTCCTGCAGCGTGATCGCGATGCGGACGCTGCACAGCCCGCCCATCGAATGGCCGATCAGCACGATCGGCCCCGGCTCCTGGCGGTAGTTCTTGGCCACCTGGAGCGCGATCAGGTCGCACAGCGTGAATTCATAGACACTGGCCCGGTAGCCGGCCTGCTCGATCTTTTCGGCCAGACGATCCATCCCGGTCGAGAACAGCGGCCCGAGCGCGCCGCGGAACAGGTACACCCGCGGCGGCGGCAGCGGCTGGCTGATCTCGGGCGGCGCAGTGGGTACGGCGCGGATCGCTGCGGGGGTTGCTGCCGGGGATGCCTTGGCGGATCTGGTCGGCGCGGGGGCGGACGCAGCGCCGGGCTGGGCGGCCCGCGAGATGCTTGGGGCGGCAAGTCCCGCGAGCAAAGGTGCGGTGACGAGGATCGCGAGCAGTCTCCTGCCGGCAGCCACCTTGGCTGGACCGAGCCACCGCCTCGCGATTCGCGCCACGCTGGTCATTCGCGCTCCCGGGAAAGCTCTCGGCTGAGATCAAGCAGGGTCATGTCCCCCCTGCCATACCGTTTGTCGCCGCCGAATGGGAGCATTTTGGGGCGCGCGCCCAGTGGCGCGGCCGCCGATTACCGGTAGCCGGTCACGTTGGCCGCGCGCTGCGGCGCGGCCATGCGCGTCGGCGGCGCCGCCGCCGGGCGGCCGCGGCCGCCGAACACCACGCCATCGATGGCACCGATCACCTTCTGCTGCATGATCTGGTTCTTCTCGATCGTGACGTGGCCGACACCGGGAACCGACTGGACGTCGACATTCTCGAGCTTGCCGCGGAAGCCGTCGTCGCGGCGGACCGGCTCGCCGGCACCGCTGGCGATGTAGAAATTGATGTAGCGCTCGGCGTTGCCGCCGACGAGCTTGGTCTTGAACACCGAATCGAGCCCGATCGCGAGCTTCACCGGCACGCCGAGCTGGCCGAGCTTGTTGATCATGTCCGGCAGCGCGGTCGCGCCCGAGGAATGGCCCACCAGGATGATGGTCTTGATCCGGCCGGCGCGATAGGCGGCCGCCGCTTCGTCGGCGAGCGACGACCACGACACGAAATTGGCGACCGTGTTCGGAATGCCCTGCGAATCCAGCTTGGCGGCGATGTCGTCGAGCCCGAGCGAGAAGATGTTGAGCACGCCGCGCAGCAGATAGACATGCGTGGTGCTGGCGGCGCTTGCGGCCGCCGGGCTCGGTGCCGCCCGGACCGATCCGGTGCCGAGCGGCAGAGCCAGCGCAACGGCCAGCGCCACCATGCCAAAGCAGCGCGCCGAGAGGCTGCGCTTGAAGGTGGGTCGAACGGTGCTGGCGCGTGCCGTCATCGGTCCTTCTCCGCGGCGGAAATGTCGAGACGGCGCGACCGTACCCAAGATGCTCGCGGACGCAACATCGTCGGACATCGCAAGGCGGCGTTCCTCCTCAGACGTGGCTGAGCGGCAACACTCAGCCATATCGGCCACGGAAAAGCCCAACAAGCGACATGATCGAGGGCGGCGCGCACGATTGCGCGAACGCATCGCCGTCCCTATCTGAGCGCTTCGCCTGCGCCTGCGCCCCCTCCTCCGCGCAGCTCCCCCGCTCTTTTCGAATCCCTCGCATCGAATCCCCGTGATGGCTCCCGTCATTTCCGTTACCGGCCTGTCGAAGACCTATTCCTCGGGCTTCACCTCGCTCAACAATGTCGATCTCGCGATCGAGCGGGGCGAGATCTTCGCGCTGCTCGGGCCCAACGGCGCGGGCAAGACGACGCTGATCAGCATCATCTGCGGCATCGTCAACGCGTCCGCGGGCAAGGTCGCGGTCGGCGGCCACGACATCAACCGCGACTACCGTGCCGCACGGGCGCTGATCGGGCTGGTGCCGCAGGAGCTGCACACCGATTCGTTCGAGACCGTATGGGCCACGGTCAGCTTCAGCCGGGGGCTGTTCGGCAAGCCGAAGAACCCCGCCCTGATCGAGAAGATCCTCAAGGACCTGTCGCTCTGGGACAAGAAGGACGCCAAGATCATCACGCTCTCCGGCGGCATGAAGCGCCGCGTGATGATCGCGAAGGCGCTGTCGCACGAGCCGCAGGTGCTGTTCCTGGACGAGCCGACCGCGGGCGTCGACGTCGAGCTGCGCAAGGGCATGTGGGACGTCGTGCGCGAGCTGAAGGCCGCCGGCGTCACCATCATTCTCACCACGCACTACATCGAGGAAGCCGAGGAGATGGCCGATCGCGTCGGCGTCATCAACAAGGGCGAGATCGTGCTGGTCGAGGACAAGGCCAAGCTGATGGCGAAGCTCGGCCGGAAGCGGCTGAGCCTGCATCTGCAGCACCGGATCGAGACCATCCCCGAGACGCTCGCGCCCTATCAACTGGCGCTGTCGGACGACGGCTGGCGGCTCGCCTATGACTACGATACCAAGGGCGAGCGCACCGGCATCACCAGCCTGCTCGGCGATCTCAGGACCGCCGGCATCCGCTTCGTCGATCTCGAGACCAAGCAATCATCCCTTGAAGACATCTTCGTGAGCCTGGTGCGGCAATGAATTTTCGCGCGGTCGCCGCAATCTACAAGTTCGAAATGGCGCGCACCTGGCGCACGCTGCTGCAGAGCATCGTGTCGCCCGTCGTGTCCACGTCGCTCTACTTCGTCGTGTTCGGCGCCGCGATCGGCTCGCGCATCAGCCACGTCGAGGGCGTCAGCTACGGCACCTTCATCGTGCCCGGCCTCGTGATGCTGTCGGTGCTGACCCAGAGCATCTCCAACGCCTCGTTCGGGATCTACTTCCCGAAATTCATCGGCACGATCTACGAGATCCTCTCGGCGCCGATCTCGCATTTCGAGATCGTGCTCGGCTATGTCGGTGCGGCCGCGACGAAATCCATCATTCTCGGGCTGATCATCCTCGCGACCGCCGGGCTGTTCGTGCCGCTGCACATCCAGCACCCGGTGTGGATGCTGTCATTCCTGGTGCTGACGGCCGTGACCTTCAGCCTGTTCGGCTTCATCATCGGCATCTGGGCCGACGGCTTCGAGAAGCTGCAGATGGTCCCGATGCTGGTAGTGACGCCGCTCACGTTCCTCGGCGGCAGCTTCTACTCGGTCAACATGCTGCCGCCGACCTGGCATTCGATCGCGCTGCTCAACCCGGTGGTCTACCTGATCTCGGGCTTTCGCTGGAGCTTCTACGAGATCGCCGACGTCAGGGTGGAAATCAGCGTCGGCGTGACGCTGCTGTTCCTGGCGATCTGCATGACCATCATCTGGTGGATCTTCAAGACGGGCTACCGGCTCAAGCATTGAGCCGGCGCCTCAACTCAGCGGTAGCAGTGGAAGCGGCCGTAGCCGTCGCGGTATCCCCGGCAGTGATAGTGCCGGTGGTAATAGGAGCGGTGCGGAATGCCGAGCACGCCTTCGACGGCGCCCACGGCTCCGCCGACGCCGGCACCGACCGCGCCGCCGACGACGCCGCCCACCGGACCGGCGATACGGTTGCCTTCGTGCGCCCCTTCATGGGCGCCACGGATGATGCCCTGGGCATGGGCGAATTGCGGCAGCGCCAGCCAGGCCAGCGCCAGGATGACCAGCGCGAGCGCAGCCAGCAGGTAGGTCAGCTTCTGCGGCGCGCGATCATCGAGCACCGCCGTCTTGGCCTTCATCGTCAACATTTTGAGTCCTGGGAACCGCATGGGGGAATCCTTGAAACGCGGATGCGGCCAAAAAGTTGCGCGGTCGTGACGAATTGCACCGATTAGAGAGGTCCCAAAACGCCGGAATGAAAGACCATCCGCGGTCGCGAAAATGTCAGCGCCGATGAACGCGGGGAGCCTTTGTCCTGGTCCTGCCCGACATTAAGGTTGAGGTTGCCCTCGGCTGGAACAAAGCCGGCAATTCCGACATAGTGCAGGTCGAGGCGATGACCTGGGCGTTAAAGTCCCGTTTTGAGGTCTCTCCACAGTCGAGGGCCCTGGAGGCCAGAGGTTAGATGCGTACCATCCTTTTTGCAGTTGCCGGCTTCGCCTTTCTGTCGGCCACGCCGGCTCTGGCCAAGATCGACATCA
The DNA here is from genome assembly GCF_032381375.1 of Bradyrhizobium sp. SZCCHNR1017. NCBI lineage: Bacteria > Pseudomonadati > Pseudomonadota > Alphaproteobacteria > Hyphomicrobiales > Nitrobacteraceae > Bradyrhizobium > Bradyrhizobium sp. SZCCHNR1017. The sequence goes on from NZ_JAUHIR010000012.1 coordinate 133,052, forward strand.
CGGTCGACAAGAACAGCCAGATCATGACGGTCGCCGTCGATGGCGTCGAGCGCTATCGATGGCCAGTCTCGACCGGCATTCCCTCACGGGAAACGCCGAATGGCTCGTTCCGCGCCTTCCGCATGGAGGCCGATCATTTTTCCAAGGAATTCGACGACGCACCGATGCCGCATTCGATCTTCTTCACGAAGGTCGGTCACGCGATTCACGGCACGGATTCGGAGGGCCGACTCGGCACCCCCGCGTCTCACGGCTGCGTCCGGCTGTCGAAGGCGAATGCCACGACGCTCTACGACCTGGTGCAAAAGGACGGCGTGCTGAACACCACGGTGACGCTGACCGGATCGGCCGAGGTGGCGCTGGCGCGCAATCCACGCCGCGGCACCGCTGTTGCCCGCCGCGACGTGCCGCAGCAGTATGACGACAGCGGCGAGCCGGTCGTGCTGACGCCGCAGCCACAGATGCTGCCCGGACGCCAGGTCGTTCCGCAGCAGCGGCCCGATGACGGCTACATCTATCCCGCCGACGGCAGCGACAACGGCGTGCGTTATCCGGCGCCGCGCGGCACGGCCCGGCGCGTCTATGACGCCCAGGCCTATCCGCAGCAGCAGCAGTACGATTACCAAAACGGCAATCCGAGCTACGCGCAGCCGCGCTATTACCAGCCGCGCTCTTATTATCAGCCGCGCGGCTACTACACCTATCAGGACTGATCGCGCATTGATCCTCGCGGCCGGGCGCTGTTACGCAGCGCATCGGCGCCTCCTCACTCGGCGTTGACCCGCTCGAGCGAGGCGGACGCACGATCGGCGCTGGCCTGCCCGCGGGCCGTCGGCATGCGCGCGCGCCGCTGCACGAAATACTGATCGGCCAGCACGCCGATCAGGATCACCGTGCCCATCACGGCGAAATTGAGCGAGCTCGGGATGCCCAGCAGATTGACCAGGTTCTGCAGCATCTGCAGCAGGATTGTGCCGAGCACGACGCCGATGACCGAGCCCTCGCCGCCGCGCAGCGAACAGCCCCCGAGCACCGCTGCGGCGATCGCATAGAGCTCGTAGAACGAGCCGTGTACCGCCGGCGAGATCGAGCGGGTGTACATCGCCAGCAGGACCGCGGCGAGCGCCGTCAGGGCGCCGCAGATCACATAGGCCGCGATCGTCACCCGATCGGACCGGATGCCGGAGTAGCGCGCCGCCTCCTCGTTCTTGCCGACTGCGTAGAAATAGCGGCCGTACACCGACCGGTGCAGCACCAGCCAGGCGATGCCGGCCACGATGGCGAGCGCCACGACGCTATGCGGCAGTGGAAAGCCGAGGACATCGGTGCGGCCGGCGGCCAACCATTCCAGCGCCGGGAAGCTCGCGCCGTAGCCGAAGCCGGCCGTGGCATCCTCGGTGTAATAACGGGCCGCGCCGCGATAGATCAAAAGTCCGCACAGGGTCACCACGAAGGGCTGGATGCGCATCTTGGTCACCAGCGTGCCGTGGACCATGCCGATGGCGACGCCGCCGGCGAGGATGAGGAACAAGGCGGCGACCCAATCGACGTCCCGGTTGACGATGAGGTCGATGAACAGCACGCCGAGCAACGCGATCACCGAGCCCACGGCGAGCTCGATGCCGCCAACGATGATGACGAAGGCCTCGGCGATCGAGAAGATTCCGAACATGCCGACCTGGTTGGCGGTATTGGAGAGGTTGCCGACCAGCAGGAAGCGCGGGTTGATGAAGGCGACGACGGCGCCGACCACCAGGATCAGGATCAGCAGGCTGAGATCTTTTTTCTGCACGGGCGCCCTCGCTCAGACGGTATGGCCGACGGCGAGCTGAAGCACGTTGTGCTCGCTGAACTCGTTGCGGGCCAGGAAGCCCGAAATCATGCCTTCATGCATCACGGCGATCCGGTCGCTCACCCCGATCACCTCCTCCATGTCGCTCGAGATCATCAGGATCGCGACGCCGGAATCCGCCAGCCGCCGCAGCATGTCGTAGATCTCCTGCTTGGCGCCGACATCGATGCCCCGGGTCGGCTCGTCGAAGATCAAGACCTTTGGCCGCATCGACAGCCATTTGGCGAGCACGACCTTCTGCTGGTTGCCGCCGGACAAGGTGCCGACCGAGACCTTGACGTCGGACGCCCGGATCTTGAGCCGTTCGCGCTGCCGGTCGGCATTCTCGGTCTCACGCCTGATGTCGACAAGTCCAAAGCTGAGATAGGAGGCGAGATCCGGCAGCGAGATGTTCTCGGCGATCGACAGGTCGAGCAGCAGGCCGCAGGCCTTGCGGTCTTCCGGAATGAGATAGATGCCGCGATCGATCGCCGCGCGCGGCGTCGAGATGCGGATCGGCTCGCCCTCCAGGCTGATGCGCCCGGCCAGCAGCGGCTCGACGCCGAAGATGCCGCGCGCGAGCTCGGTGCGGCCGGAGCCGACGAGACCTGCAAGCCCGAGGATCTCGCCGCGCCGGAGCTGCAGGCTGACGGCCTGGTTGGGATAGGTCGCGGTCACGGCCTCCACCACGTCGAGCACGGCATCGCCGGGCGGCGCGGCCGGCGGCACGTAGAGTGACCGCAGGTCCCGGCCGATCATCAGCCGGATCATCGCGGCAGGACTGAGCTCGTCCCGCGTGAGCGCGCCAACCATGCGGCCGTCGCGCAGCACGATCGCGCGATCGGCGCATTGCATGACTTCGTTCAAGCGATGCGTGATGAAGATGACGCTGACCCCGCCCGCCTTCAGGCCGGCGATGACCTGCATCAGCCGCTCGGTTTCCGACAGCGTCAGGCTGGAGGTCGGCTCGTCCATGATCACGCAGCGCGCATCGAGCGACAAAGCCTTCATGATCTCGACCAGCTGGCGCTGCGCCAAAGACAGCTCGGCAAGCGGCGTCTCCGGCTCGAAATCGGCCCCGAGGCGCGCGATCAGCGGGCGCACCCTGGCTCGCAGCGTCGCCCGGTCGATCAGCCGCAGCGGACCGCCATAGACCGGCTCGCGGCCGATGAAGACGTTGCCTGCGACATCGAGATTGTCGAACAGGTTCAGCTCCTGGTGGACGAAGGCGATGCCGGACGCGATCGCGTCCGCCACCGTGTAGCTGGTCCGCGCCGCGCCATCGATCCGGATCGTGCCGCTGCTCGGCTCGACGACGCCGCCGAGCACGCGCATCAAGGTCGACTTGCCGGCGCCGTTCTCGCCGACCAGGGCGATCACCTCGCCGGGCGCGACCGACAGGCTGGCGTGGTCGAGCGCGACCACGCCAGGATAGGTCTTGCCGATGTCGATCAGCTCGAGGAAGGGCTCGCGCACGCCGGCCGTCGCGCTACTTCTTCAGCATCTGCTTCATCTGCGCCATGAAGTCGTCGACGTTCGACTTCTCGATCACCTTGCCGGGCACGATGATGATGCCGTTCGCCGGCACGCCCGACTTGTCGCCCTCAACGACCTTCGCCATCAGCTTCATGCCCTGATAGCCCCACTCGAACGGCTGCTGCACGACGGTGCCCTCGATCGCGCCGTCCTTGACGCCGCCGAGCGTGATCGGATCCTCGTCGAAGCCGATGATCTTGATCTTGCCGAGCTTGCCGGCCTCCTTCAGCACCTCATAGATGCGCGGGGTGTTGTAGGAATAGAAGCCGACCAGGCAGCTCACGTCCGGCATCGCTGCCAGGATGTCCTCGACATTGCGCTTGGCCCGGGTCTGGTCGATCTCGTCGCCGCGCACGTCGACCAGTTCGACCTTCGATCCCTTGATGGTCTCCTTCACGCCTTCGATGCGCTCGCGAGCGTTGTCAGCCCCGAGCAGGCCGACGAAGCCGACACATTTGCCGCCGTTCGGGAGCGCCTTCAGCATCAGCTTGCCGGCATCCTTGCCGAGCTCGGTATTGGAGGAGCCGATATAGGCGATGCGTTTGGATTGCGGGGCGTCGCTGTCGGTGGTGAAGAGCACCGTCTGTGCGGCAATCTTGTTCAGGTGCTCAGTCTGGTTCTTCGGATCGACGGCGCTCACCATGATTCCGGCGGCCCCGGCCGCGACGAGGTCATCCAGCATCCGCTGCTGCACGGCGGCTGCCGCCTGCTCGGGATATTTGAGCTGCAGGTTGTAATTGGGCAGTTCGCCCTGCGCCTTCTTCACGCCGGCCTCGGCGATCTTCCAGAAGTCGGAGGCACCGTTGACGACGAAGGCGAGGACCTTCTTGTCCGCGGCTCCCGCGGAACCGAGACCGAGCGCCATCGACAACAAGGCAGACGCACCGGCAATCCAAAGACGCTTCATTGAACCCCTCCCATGTGAAGCCGGCCTGCTTTGATGCGGCCGGCATTTGGTAGTCGAACGATATCTAGTCGCGAACAGTCGTCTCTCGTCCGAACCGCTGGCTCCGCCCGGACGAACAGCACCTCGATCTGGACAGCGTCCGCGCGATCGTTCGCTCAGGGCAAGACGACCAGACCGGTCCCTCACCGCTCAGTTTGCGATCCAGCTCGACTGCGCGTGCGTGCCCCAACCCACCCATTCGAAGACGCGCAAAGTACCGACCTCAAATGAGGGGCGCACCTCAAGGTAGCATGGTCATGACGGGCACGCAACAGAGGCCCGCGCAGAAAGCGCGAAACCACTGCGTTTTGCGATGCGGCACAGCAAAGTCGGCGATCAGACGCTCGAGAAATCGATGCGGCAATGCAACCGAGGCCCGCCGCTGACGAGGCGCGCACCTCTTTGGGCGCAGAAACCATCATCACGGCGATCCAGGCCCGGCGACGTCGAACGGCGGCAGTGCCCTGTTACTCGCCGTCGCGAAGCCGCCGATACACCGCGCCGAGAATGTTCGAATAATCGTCGGTCCAGACCCGTTCGCCGTCGGTCGGCTCAGTTTCGGTCCACTTGTCCGAGGAGGCCAGCTTGCCGACGTCGGCGTCCTCGCGCGCGCTGATGACGACGTCGGTGGAGAAGATGTACTCGTCGTCGCGGCCGGAGTCCTCGTTGTAGACCCAGCTCTTCAGGTCGTTGGCGTCGGCGATGCCGACAACGACGCTCTCCAGCTCCAGATGCCGATTGGAGACGTGCATCACGACGGCGCCCTGCGGCGCCAGCTTCGCCTTGTAGATCGCCATCGCCTCCTCCGTCGCCAGATGGATCGGAATCGCATCCGAGGAATAGGCGTCGACGATGATCAGATCGTAGGCGCCGTCCGGCTCCTTGGCAAAGGTCAGCCGGGCATCGCCGATGACGGGCTTGATGTCCGGCGCGCAGTTCCTGATGTAGCTGAAATATTTCGTGTCGCTGGCGGTGTCGACCATGGTCTGATCGATCTCGAAGAATTTCCAGCTCTCGCCAGGCTCGGCTGCGCATGTGAGCGTGCCGGCGCCGACGCCGATGACGGCGACCTTGAGCGGCGCGCCCTTGCGCTCCCGGATCGCGGTGATGGCGCGGCCGATGCCGCCGTCCTTGTGATAGTAGGTGATCGGCTCGGGCCGCCCCGTCACCTTGGAGCCATCGGCGTTGAGATATTTCTGCGCGCCGTGAATGGTCGTGCCGTGCATCAGCACGTGGTAGTGCCCGTCCGATGTCACCACGATCTTGTGCACGCCGAAGAAGCTGCGCACCGTCTCGACGCGGCCGTCATCGGCCGGATAGGCGCGGATCAGGACGAGCGCGAGCGCGGCCGTCGCGAACACCTTCCAGCGGCCACCGTTCAGCAGCAGAGCGAGCAGCGCTGCGAGCACGCCCACGGCGCCCGCGACATAGACGCGGTGGTCCTCGAGATAGGTCGTGACCTTGCCGGTCATGCCGGCGGGCACCAGCAGCGCGACGGCGATGACCGCGAGCGGGAGCCAGTACCAGCGCGTGATCCCGGGCAAGCGCTCGTTGGCCGCGGGCCGGCACAGCGCCGCCAGCGCCAGCAGGATCGGATATTCGGCAACCCATGAGAAGGTGAAGGGGGCGATCAAGCCGGCGAACAGGCCGCCGACCATGCCACCGAACGACAGCGCGACATAGAAGCCGGTGAGATATTTGGCCGGCGGGCGGGTGCGCGCGAGCTCGCCATGGCAGGCCATGGCGATGATGAAGAAGCAGAGCTGGTGACCGCCGAGCGTGAGCGCGAGATTCTGCTCGCCGCCGAAGGCGAGCAGCACGACGACGCCGGCGATCGCCAGCGGCTGCAGCGCCAGCATCCATTTGTGCGGCAGCAGCGGCCGCGACTGGAACACCAGCACCCAGGTCAGCAGATAGAGCGACAGCGGCAGCACCCACAGCAAGGGGGCGGCCGCGACGTCGGTGGAGATGTGCGCGGTCACCGCGATCAGCAGGCCGGAGGGCACCGCGGCCAGGAAGATCCAGCGTAGGCGCAGCAGCCAGCGTGGCGCCGGCGCATGGCTGTCGCCGGTGTGCAACAGGCTCGTGACGATCACGGGCGACCGCAGCAGCAGGACGCCGCAGCCGGCGATCAGCGCGATCAGGAGGCCATAGCCACCGGTCCAGATCAGGTTCTGCATGCGCAGGCTGAAGATCGGCTCGATCAGCAGAGGATAGGACAGCAGCGCCAGAAAGCTGCCGATGTTCGACGACGCATAGAGGAAATACGGGTCGGGCGCGGCCGGATGACCCGTGCGCACGAACCACGCCTGCAGCAGCGGATTGTTGGCGGCGAGCGCGAAGAACGGCAGGCCGATCGACACGGTGAACAGGCCGAGCAGCCACAGCCCGTAGCCCGAGGTCGGCGGATCGCCCCAGCTACTCGCGATCGACAGCGGCAAGCCCAGGATGGCGAAACCGAGCAGCAGCAGATGAATCGCGATCGGCAGCACCCGGCTGCGGAGCTGGGTGAGAAAATGCGCATAGGCGTAGCCCGCCAGCAGCAGGGTCTGGAAGAACACCATCGCCACCGACCACACCGCCGGCGAGCCGCCGAGTCGCGGCAGCACCATCTTGGTGAACAGCGGCTGCACCGAGAACAACAGCAGCGCGCTGACGAAAATGGCGGCGGTATAGACGACGAGCACCAGCCGGTTGCGTGCGGCGGAGGGCTGAGCGACGACGGCGGGCGAGGCGATTGAGGTCATGACAACTCCGGCAGCAGCGCGGCCGGCATCAGATGCCGAGGCCGGACCGCGATGAGCAGACGAGACATAGCGGATCGCAGGGCGGTATGGCGAGCAGCTGAGGCAAAATGGAGTTTTCCTTGACGTCGCAGCCTTCCGGCGCGACAGCACCAGCCGAGGTTCCCGGTGCGGGCCATTAAACAGGACTTCTTGAAGCTGACATGAATGAAACCGACGTCATCATCATCGGCGCGGGCCACAACGGCCTGACCTGTGCGGCCTATCTCGCGATGGCGGGCCTGCGCGTGCATGTGGTCGAGCGTCGCAAGGTGGTCGGCGGCGCCGCGGTGACCGAGGAGTTTCATCCGGGCTTCCGCAACTCCGTCGCGTCCTACACGGTGAGCCTGCTCAATCCGCGCGTCATCTCCGACCTGAAGCTGCACGAGCACGGGCTCGAGATCGTCGAGCGCCGGGCGCAGAACTTCCTGCCCTCGCCGGACGGTCGCTATCTGCTGACGGGCGAGGGTCGCACGCTGGCTTCGGTTGCGCGGCTGAGCCACCGCGACGCCGACGCGATCGCCCCGTTCTCGGCCCGGCTCGAGGCGATCGCGGACGTGCTGCGCAGCCTCGTGCTCCGGGCGCCACCGAATCTGGCCGCCCAGTTCGGGCTGTCGGCGATCCGCGAGGCGTTCAACGCGCTCGGCACCGCCAACACCCTGCGCGCACTGTCGCTGGAGCAGCAGCGCGACCTGCTCGACCTTTTCACGCGCTCGGCCGGCGAGATGCTCGACGAGATCTTCGAGACCGACCTGGTGAAGGCGCTGTTCGGCTTCGATGCCATCGTCGGCAACTATGCCAGCCCCTACGCTGCCGGCTCGGCCTATGTGATGCTGCATCACGCCTTCGGCGAGGTGAACGGCAAGAAGGGCGTCTGGGGCCATGCGATCGGCGGGATGGGCGCGATCACGCAGGCGATGGCCGGGTGCCTGAAAGAGCTGGGAACGTTGGTCGAGGTCGAGACCGGCGTGCGCGAGGTGATCGTCGAGCGCGACCGCGCGGTCGGCATCGTGCTCGAGGATGGCCGCACCATCCGCGCCCGCCATGTCGTCGCCAACGTGAACCCGAAGCTGCTGTATACGCGCCTGGTGCCGGCCGGTGCCGTGCCCGAGCCGTTCCTGAGCCGCATCCGGAACTGGCGCTGCGGTTCGGGCACGTTCCGCATGAACGTGGCGCTCGACCGGCTGCCCTCGTTCAGCGCGCTGCCGGGCGACGGCGACCATCTGTCCGCGGGAATCATCCTTGGCCCGAGCCTCGGCTACATGGACCAGGCCTATCTCGACGCGCGGGCGCATGGCTGGAGCCGCGATCCCGTGGTCGAACTGCTGATCCCCTCCACGCTCGACCCGACGCTGGCGCCCGCGGGCCGGCACGTCGCCAGCCTGTTCTGCCAGCATGTCGCACCCGAGCTGCCGGACGGCCGCTCCTGGGACAATCATCGCGACGAGGTCGCCGACCTGATGATCGCGACCGTCGACCGCTATGCGCCGGGCTTTGCGGCCAGCGTGCTCGGCCGGCAGGTGCTGTCACCGCTCGACCTCGAACGCCAGTTCGGGCTGATCGGTGGCGACATCTTCCACGGCGCGCTGACCTTGAACCAGTTGTTCTCGGCCCGCCCCATGCTCGGTCACGCCGACTATCGCTCGCCGCTGAAGGGGCTCTACCATTGCGGCTCGGGCAGCCACCCCGGTGGCGGCGTCACCGGCGCCCCCGGCCACAATGCGGCCCAGGCGATCCTGGCGGACCATCGCGCGTTGTTCGGCTGAGGATAAGGGGTGGAAAGGCGCGGCACACCCCTGTGGACAAGCGGTGGATCAACCGCCAAAGAAGCAGTGCACGGCCGTGTGGATATGCTGTGGACCCGGCGTTCGATACGCCCTCTCAAGAGCAGAAAAACCGGGCGCTGAGGCCCGGTTCTTCGAGGACGCCGCGGCGGTCGGATTACTTCAGCGACGTGTTGATCGATTCGAACTTGCTGCTGAGCGAGCTGCCCAGGCCGTTGACGGCGGCAATGATCGCCAGCGAGATGCCCGCTGCAATCAGGCCGTATTCGATGGCGGTGGCGCCGGATTCATCACGCAAGAACTTCGACAGAATGGACTTCATCTGAACCTCGTTTCCCAACCCAGGAACCGAGGATCATCCGGTTCCCATGACGGGAAAATTAGGGGCCAGGACCCTAAAGTCGGGATAATGCCCCCAGTTCAAGTTGCAGAGATTCTTCGCTGCAATTGAACCTCAACTTTTATTCGGATCAGGAAAGGCATTATACAACCGCCGGATGTGCAGATCCGGCCGCATTGCGGCCCTATCGCTTGCGTTGGCAGGCAATTCCCTTAACCACGCCGTCAAATCTCGCCAGGATCCACCTTGATGACCTCAACGACCACGCCCGCCACCCACAAGGCCAGCTTCACGGTTGCCGATGAAGCGACCGCCCGCCCGGCGGTCGACGTCCTGACCGAGGTGTTCTTCGAGGGCGACGCGGCGGTGGCGGCGTTCGAGCGTCCGGACGGGCGCTGGGACGTCACGGTTCATTTTGCCGACCCGCCCGACCAGGCGCTGGTGCGCGAGTTGGTCGGCGGGGCGGCAGGCTCCGACGTGGCCCAGACCCTGGCGTTCGAGGTCGTCGAGGCCAAGGACTGGGTCAAGGCCAGCCTGGACGACCTTGTTCCGGTGCCGGCCGGCCGTTTCATGGTCCATGGCAGCCATGACCGGCAGCGGGTGCCCGGCAACAAGCTCGGGATCGAGATCGAGGCGGCGCTCGCCTTCGGCACCGGCCACCACGGCACCACCCGCGGCTGCCTGCTGCTGCTCGATCACGTGCTCAAGACGCACGCGCCGCGACGGGTGCTCGACCTCGGCACCGGAACCGGCGTGCTCGCCATCGCCGCCGCCAAGGCGACGCACCGGTCCGTGCTGGCGAGCGACATCGATGCGCCCTCGGTCATGGTGGCGCGGGAGAACGCCCGGCTCAACGGCGCAGGCCCCCTGGTCCGGGTCATCCGCGCCACCGGCTTCGCCGCCCCGGACTTTGCCCGGTGCGGCCCATTCGACCTGGTGCTGGCGAATATCCTGGCCAACCCGCTGCGCCAGCTGGCCGCGCCGATGCTGCGCCACCTCGCGCCTGGAGCCTTCGTGATCCTGTCGGGCCTGTTGACCCCGCAGGCACGCGCCGTCCGCGCCGCCTATCGCGCTCGCGGCCTGGTTCCGATCCGGCATTTGAGAATCGAGGGGTGGAGCAGCCTGTTGCTGCAGAAGCAGCAGTGAGGCAGTCAGCTCACGGCGTGGATCGAACCTGCACGCTAACCTTCACGCCGGTGCGGCAAGCTCGCGACTACGTCTTCGGCTGGCTCTGCTGGGAGGTGGAGTCGGACTGATTACGCGAGGCACGTCGACCGCGCGGCGCAACGAGACGATTGACGAGATCGGCCAGCGCGCTGCGCGGCTTCTCGGCCGGTGCGGACGCAGGTCCGCTTGGCGCGGGCGCCGATAGTTTTTCGAAGGTAAAAGCAGGCATCGTGCATCCCCTCGCCGTTGAGTTGAGGCACTCCCCGGATCATGCGACCGACCGCGGATGATCTTTACGATCGCGGTCGTCACGTCCATACGTTTCCTCGCCGCACCTCTTTCGGATGACTGGCATGCGACAGCAAATCTTTTTGCACAGGCGAATGCAAGGAGATTCTTCGTGCACTGCACTGTCTGCTGAAGGAGTATTCGTCGCCGACGCGGCAAGATCCACTTCTGCGGCAGGATCCACTTCTAAAGTATGAGACCGATGTTCGAAGCTCTGTTCCAGACGTTCGAAGAACCCGAAACCGGCGTGGCGCTGACCGCGCGGCTGGCCGCGCTCCGCGAAGAGCTGGCCAGCCGCAAGCTCACCGGATTCATCGTGCCGCGCGCCGACCAGCAGCAGAACGAATATGTGCCGCCATCGGAGGAAAGGCTGGCATGGCTGACCGGCTTCACCGGCTCGGCCGGCCTCGCGATCGTGCTGCCGCAGGCAGCCGCGATCTTCGTCGACGGCCGCTATACGCTGCAGGCCGGCAAGCAGGTCGACGGCAAGGCCTGGATGGTGGAATCGCTGATCGAGCCGCCGCCCGAGAGTTGGCTGACGCGACACCTGCAGAGCGGTGACCGCGTCGGCTTCGATCCGTGGCTGCATACGACGGCCGCGGCCGAACGTCTGGCCGCCGCTTGCGCCAAGGCGGGCGCGGAGCTGGTGCCGGTCGAGCGCAACCCGGTCGACAGCATCTGGACCGAACGGCCGCTGCCGCCGCTCGGCGCCGTCTCCATCCACGGCGCGGAATTGTCCGGCGAGAGCGAGGCGGACAAGCTCGGCCGGATCCGCCTGGAGATCGAGCGCCTCGGGGTCGAGGCGCTGGTGCTGTCCGATTCCCACAACGTCGCCTGGACCTTCAACATCCGCGGCGCCGACGTCTCGCACACGCCGCTGCCGCTGTCCTATGCGCTGGTGCCGAAGGCCGGACGTCCGACGATCTTCATCGATTCCCGGAAGCTCTCGAACCTGACGCGCGATCATCTCGAGCAGAGCGCTGATGTGGCGGAGCCGGACACGCTGACACTGCGCCTGAGCGAGCTCGCACAATCCGGCGCAGCCATCGCGCTCGACAGCGCCACGGCCGCCGATGCCCTGACGCGGCTGATCCAGGGCGCCGGCGGCAAGGCGGTGCGCGGCGCCGATCCGGTCAGCCTGCTCAAGGCCGCCAAGAACGCGGTGGAGATCGAGGGTACGCGGCGCGCCCATCAGCGCGATGCGGTGGCGCTGGCGCGCTTTCTCGCCTTCATCGATCGCGAGGCGCCGAAGGGCACGTTGACCGAGATCGATGCGGTCGAGGCGCTGGAGAGCTTTCGCCGCGACACCGGCGCACTCAGGGACGTCTCGTTCCCGACCATCTCGGGCACCGGTCCCAACGGCGCCATCGTGCATTATCGCGTCACCCGCAAGAGCAACCGCCGCATCATGCCGGGTGATCTGCTGCTGATCGATTCCGGCGCGCAATATCAGGACGGCACCACTGACGTCACCCGCACGATCGCCGTGGGCGCGCCGACCGAGGAGATGCGCGACCGCTTCACCCGCGTGCTGCGCGGCCACCTCGCAATCGCACGCGCGATCTTCCCCGACGGCACCACCGGTGCGCAGCTCGACACCCTGGCGCGGCAGTTCCTGTGGCAGGCGGGCATCGATTTCGAGCACGGCACCGGCCACGGCGTCGGCAGCTATCTGTCCGTACACGAGGGGCCCGCGCGCATCTCGAAGCTCGGCACGACGCCACTGAAGCGCGGCATGATCTTGTCCAACGAGCCCGGCTACTACAAGACCGACGCCTTCGGCATCCGCATCGAGAACCTCGAGCTCGTTGTGGCGAAGGACGTCGCGGGCGCGGAGAAGCCGATGAACGGCTTCGAGGCGCTGACCCTGGCGCCGATCGACCGCCGCCTGATCGATGTCGTCATGCTGACCGCCGAGGAACGGGCATGGCTCGACGCCTATCATGCCCGGGTCAGGGAAACCGTCCGTGCAGCGCTCGACGACAGCGACCAGCGCTGGCTCGATCAGGCGACTGCGCCACTGTAGTCATCCGGACTGTCCAGCTACGAACTGTCCCGCTGCCCGCATGGGCGCATGCCGAAACAGGCATTTCCGCGAAGCGGAAGGCCGCTACAGTCGGGGCGTTCACCCGATTTGAGCGGCATCATGCATGGAATGATCAGCAGACCGCCTGGGGCGGCGCCACCGCGCGCCGCTCCCTCGCGCACGCTGCTGGTCCTGCTGGTCGTGATGACCGGCCTGGCGCCGATCTCGCTATACCTGCTGGTGCCGGCCCTGCCGATGCTCGCGACCACGTTCGGGCGCGACGCCTCCGTGGTGCAGATGACGGTGTCGTTCTACATGGCCGGCATCGCGATCTCGCAGCTGCTGCTCGGGCCGCTGTCGGACCGCTTCGGCCGCCGCCCCGTGATGCTCGCAGGGCTCGCGCTGTCGATCGTCGCGAGCGTCAGCTGCATCTTCGCCGACACCCTGCCCCAGCTGATCGCGGCGCGCTTCTTCCAGGCGCTCGGCGGCGCCAGCGGCATGGTGATCAGCCGCGCCATCATCCGCGATCTCTATCCGCGCGAGCGCATCGGGGCGATGATCAGCCTCGTCGTCGCGGTCATGATGATCGCGCAGATGCTGTCGCCGCTGACCGGCGGCCTGATCGAGATCGCGTTCGGCTGGCACGCCATCTTCTACGTCGTCGCCGCGCTGTCGATCGTGATCGCGATCGCCGTGACCATGGCGCTGCCGGAGACCCGCCCTGCCCGCGTCGAAGACGCGAGCTTCCGCCGCGACGTCGCCATGCTGGTGAAGAGCCGCGCCTTCCTCGGCTATATGCTGTGCCAGGTGCTGGCCTCGCAGATCATCTTCGCCTTCGCCGGCGGCGGGCCGTATATCGTCGAGGTGCAGATGGGCCGCTCCTCGGCCGAGTATGGCGCGTGGTTTGCGACCACCGGCTTCGCCTATTTCGTCGGCAACCTGTTCTGCGTGCGCTACGCGCCGCGCCATTCGCTCGATCGGCTGATCTGGTTCGGACTGGGGCTGCAGCTCACCAGCGCCGCGCTGAACTTCACGTGGAGCCTGTTCGGCTTCAACCAGGTGCCTTCGGTGCTGTTCGGCACGCAGATGCTGCTGATGTTCGCCAATGCCGCCGTGATGGCGAACTCCGCCGCCGGCGCCATCAGCGTCCGGCCGGGCGCGGCGGGCACCGCCTCCGGCGCGATGGGCTTCCTGCAGATGGGCGTGGGCGCGCTGACATCGCAGCTCGGCGCCTGGCTCGGCGGCCATTTCAGCAGCACGCTGCCGCTGACATCAGCGATGCTCACCCTGTCCCTCGCCTGCGCCTGCAGCATGATCTTCCTGGTCCCGCGCACGCAGATGAAGGTGACGAAGGAGCTGATCGAGACGGCGGAAGAGGACGAAGCCGGGGTAATGTGAGGGAGGCGCGTGAGCGACCGCACGACCGCGCGTCACTCTCGGCGTCATACCCGCGCAGGCGGGTAATCCAGCAGGCCGAAGCGTCCTGGCTTCATGACAAATGCCTCTGGAATACTGGATCATCCGCTTTCGCGGATGATGACAATTGTTGAGGTCGCATCCAGCATCTGTCGCAACCAACACCGCGGAGCTGCTACTCCCCGATCAGCTGCAGCCACTCGTCCTCGGTGAGCACCTGCACGCCGTGCTTCTGCGCGTCCTTCAGCTTTGATCCCGCGCCGGGACCGGCGACGACGTAGTCCGTCTTCTTCGACACCGAGCCCGAGACTTTCGCGCCGAGCCGCTCGGCGGTCGCCTTGGCCTCATCGCGCGTCATCTTTTCCAGCGTGCCGGTGAACACCACGGTCTTGGTCGCGATCGGCGAATTGCGCTTCGGCTTCTCCGCGTCGAGGATCTTCACCTCTTTCGTCAGCCGCTCGACGATGCCGCGATTGTGGTCCTCGCCGAAATAGGCGGCGACGCTCTTGATCACGGTGTCGCCGATCTGGTCGAGCGCATCCATCTCCGCGATCGCCTCCTCGTCGCCGTTGGCGACCTTGAGACAGGCTTCGTGGAACGCATCCCAGGAGCCGTAGCCCCGCGCCAACGCCAGCGCCGTGGTCTCGCCGACATGGCGCATGCCGAGCGCAAAGATGAAGCGCTCCAGCGCGATCTCGCGCCGCGCGTCGATGGCATTGAAGAGATTGCGCACCGAGGTCTCGCCATAGCCCTCGATCTCCTCGAGCTTCAGCTTGGCGTTGCGCGCGGCCAGCGTGAAGATGTCGGCGGGCTCCTTGACCCAGCCCTGGTCGAAGAAGAATTGGATCTGCTTCTCGCCCAGGCCGTCGATGTCGAAAGCGCGGCGCGAGGCGAACAGCTTGAGGTGCTCGATCTTCTGGAACGGGCAGGCGAACTCGCCGGTGCAGCGGGCGCGCGAGCCCTCCTCGCCGGTCGCAATCTCCTCCCGCACGACGTCGGTATGCAGGGGGCACGGGCACGTCTTGGGGAAATGGAATTCCTTGGCGTGCTTCGGCCGCTTGTCGATGAGGACGTCGACCACCTGTGGGATGACGTCGCCGGCGCGCTGGATCACGACGGTGTCGCCGATCCGGATGTCGCGGCCCTCGCGCAGAACCTCGCCCTTGTTGCCGATCCCCTTGATGTAGTCCTCATTGTGCAGCGTCACGTTCTGCACGATGACGCCGCCGACACCGACCGGCTCAAGCTTGCCGACCGGCGTGAACGAGCCGGTGCGGCCGACCTGGATCTCGATGTCCTTGAGCACGGTCATGGCGCGCTCGGCCGGAAACTTGTGCGCGATGCCCCAACGCGGCGTGCGCGACACGAAGCCGAGCCGCTCCTGCCAGTCGATGCGGTCGACCTTGTAGACGACCCCGTCGATGTCGTAGTCGAGCTCGGCACGCTGCTCCTCGATGTGACGATGGAACGCGATCAGTTCCTCCACCGAGTGGCAGAGCCTGATGAGCGGATTGGTCGTGAAGCCGCAGCGCTCGAACCATTTGATCATGCCGCTCTGCGTCTCCGCCGGCATCGCGCTCATTTCACCCCAGGCATAGGCGAAGAAGCCGAGGGGACGCGAGGCGGTGATGGCCGGATCCTTCTGCCGCAGCGAGCCTGCGGCGGAGTTGCGCGGGTTGGCGAAGATGGTGTCGCCCGCTTCCTTCTGGCGCTCGTTGAGCGCGAGGAAGGCCTGCTTGGTCATGTAGACCTCGCCGCGCACTTCGCAGATGTCGGGCAGGTTGCGGCCGTGCAGCTTGTGCGGCACGTCCTTCAGGGTGCGGATGTTGGCGGTGACGTCCTCACCCTCGGCGCCGTCACCACGCGTCGCGGCGGTGACCAGCTCGCCGCCCTCGTAGCGCAGCGACATCGACAGCCCGTCGATCTTCGGCTCGGCCGAGAAATCGATGCGATCGTCGGCAAGCTTGAGGAAGCGCGCAATGCGGCCGACGAAGTCGCGCACGTCCTCCTCGGCGAAGGCGTTGTCGAGCGACAGCATCGGCACCGCGTGCCGCACTTTCTTGAACCGGCCGGAGGGCGCCGCGCCGACCTTCTGCGACGGAGACTCGCTGCTGACGAGCTCAGGGAAACGCTTCTCGATCGCATTGAAGCGGCGACGCAGCTCGTCATAGGCGGCGTCCGAGATCTTCGGCGCGTCATCCTGATAATAGAGCCTGTCGTGGGTCTCGAGCTCCAGCGCCAGCCGTTTCCATTCCACCTTGGCCTGGGCCTTGGTGAGATCGGCAACGTCGATGGGCTGCTTCGGTTTTGCTGTCTTGGGCATGCGTATGATCTGCTCGTCGTTGCGGGACGGCCCGGAGGCCGTTCCGAAACGACGGTGTACACAATGCGCACGCCGGAGCCAAAGCGTTCGGCCCGCTCCGTTTCCAGCTACGCCGCCGCAGCCTCCAGCAGCCGGTCGGCGGCGGCGCGGGCTTCGGCGGTGACCTCGGCGCCGGCCAGCATGCGGGCGATCTCCTCGCGGCGGTGCAGGGTGGCGAGCGTGTTGACCCGGGTGACGACACGCTTGCCGCGATCCAGCGCATCCTTGGAAATCAGGAGATGCTGGTCCGCCCTGGCCGCGACCTGCGGCGCATGGGTCACGGCCATCACCTGAACCCGGTGCGCGAGCCGCGCCAGCCGGGCGCCGATGGCATCCGCGACCGCGCCGCCAACACCCGTGTCGATCTCGTCGAACACCAAGGTCGGCGCCGAGCCGCGGTCGGACAGCACGACCTTGAGCGCCAGCAGGAACCGCGACAGCTCGCCGCCCGAGGCGACCTTCATCATCGGGCCCGGCCGCGTGCCCGGATTGGTCTGGACCCAGAACTCGACACGGTCGATGCCCTCCGGCCCCGGCGCCTCGGCGTCGCTGTCGACCTGGGTCATGAACTTGGCGCGCTCCAGCTTGAGCGGGGCGAGTTCGGCATGGACGGCCCGGTTCAGCTTCTCTGCCGACTTGGTCCGCGCCGCCGACAGCTTGGCCGCCGCCGCGGCATAGCGCGCATCGGCTGTTGCCGCCGCCGCCTCCAGCTTCTTCAACTGCTCGGCGCCGGCATCGATCAGGACGACATCCGCGGCATATTTGGCAGCCAAGGCCGCCAGCCCATCCACCGGCGTCGAATATTTGCGCGCAGCCGCGCGCAGCGCGAACAGCCGCTCCTCGATGCGCTCCAGCTCCAGCGGATCGAAATCGGTGGCCGCGAGCGCCACCGTCAGATGCTGATCGGCCTCCTCCAGGGCGTTGATCGCCGAATCGATCGCCTTCACCGCCGGATCGACCAGCGCGGGCGAGCTGACCGCGCGTCGCTCCAGCCGGCGAACGGCCGCGGCCAGCGCGGCGATCGGCGACTGGTTGCCGCTGACCGCATCCTGCGCGTCGCGCAGATCGCCTGCGATCTTCTCGCCCTGCATCATGGCCGTGCGGCGGGCGGCGAGCTGCGTCTCCTCGCCCTCCTTCGGCGCCAGCTTCTTCAGCTCGTCCGAGGCATGCCGCAGATAGTCGGCCTCGCGGGCCGCGCGCTCCATGCCCGCCCGGTGCTCGTCGAGCGCCGTGACCGCGGTCCGGCGGGCCGCCCAGAGGGCCTCGACCGCGGCGACGTCCTTCTCCAGGCCCGCAAAGGCATCCAGCAGCCGGCGGTGGGTGGCGGCATCGACCAGCGCACGTTCATCATGCTGGCCATGGATCTCGACCAGGGTGGCGCCGATCGCTTTCAGCGTCTGCACGCTGACCGACTGGTCGTTGATGAAGGCGCGGGTGCGGCCGTCGCCGAACTGGACGCGGCGCAGGATCATCTCGCCATTGGCATCCAGGCCGTTGGCGGCGAGGATCCTGGCCGCGGGATGATCCTTGCCGATCTCGAACACGGCCGTGACCTGCCCCTGGTCGGCCCCGTGGCGCACCAGGCTGGCGTCGCCGCGACCGCCGAGCGCGAGAGCGAAGGCGTCCAGCAGGATCGACTTGCCGGCACCGGTCTCGCCGGTCAGCACCGCAAGTCCATGGGAGAATTCGAGATCGAGTCGTTCGATCAGGACGATGTCACGGATCGACAGTCGCGCCAGCATGGAACCGAAGTCCTTCGTAACGGGGCGGAACGCCCCTGAGCGAACGACTTGATGCTAGCAGCAAATAGAGAACAAAACAAGAATATAGAACAAAGCCAGATCAAACGAGCGATCCGGCCGATTGCTCAGCCCAGGCCGAGCTTCTTGAAGGCGCGCGAGATGTAGGAGCCCTTGTTCTCCTCGGGCTCGACGCCGCCCGACTTCACGAGATTGTAGGCGTCCTTGTACCACTTGCTGTCGGGGAAATTGTGCCCGAGCACGGCCGCCGCGGTCTGGGCCTCGCCGACGATGCCGATCGTCATGTAGGCCTCGGTCAGGCGATACAGCGCTTCCTCGACGTGCCGCGTGGTCTGATACTGCGTCACCACCGCCTTGAAGCGGTTGATGGCGGCCGTGTAGTCGCGCTTCTGCATGTAGTAGCGGCCGACATCCATTTCCTTGCCGGCGAGCTGGTCGCGGGCGCCCTCCATCTTGGCCTTGGCATTGGTGGCGTATTCGGAGGTCGGATATTTACGCACCACCTCTTCGAGGGAGGCGATGGCCTTCTCGGTCCGGCCCTGGTCGCGGCTGATGTCCGGGATCTGGTCGTAATGCGAGGCAGCAATCAGGTATTGCGCATAGGCCGCGTCCGGGCTGCCCGGGTGCAGGGTCACGTAGCGGGTGGCGGCGCCGATGCAGCCATCGTAGTCGCCGGCCTGATAGGAGGCGTAGGCCGACATCAGCAGCGATTTGCGGGCCCAGTCGGAATAAGGATGCTGGCGGTCGACCTCCTCGAACTTCTTGGTCGCGCCTTTGACGTCCTTCTTCTCGTTCATCAGGTACAAGCCCTCATTGTAGAGCTTGTCCGCGGGCTCATCGACGAAGGTGTCGTCCTTGGCGAGGAACTTGTCCCAGAGTCCGCCGGTGCCGCAGCCGCTCAACGGCAGCGCCAGCAGGATCAGCGACGCGGCGAGCCGGAGCCGGCCGATGCTTGCTGCGGGATGACGGAGGTCGCGCGTGAGACGCTGTATCGACATGCTTCTTTGGAACCCGATGCCTGTGATCTGATCTACGCCGTGCACCATGAAGGTCGCTTCATGACCGCGAAGGAAGAGCCCCGCCAGTGGCACGCATCACGCGGCCCCGGCCTCTCTAGCCGAAAACACTTCATCAACCAACCGCATAGGAAGCCAATCCGCCCGGATTAAGGCAACACCGAGGCTGCCGCCACGCATCATGGTTACCGCTGAAGAAGCCGTTGGAAAACATCGAAATGCCGATGATCCAGCCACGGAGAAGACGTGGCCAGTAACAAACATTGACAAAAAAGCAGCCGGAAAAAACCGAACGAAGTCGAAAGCAAAGCTCCCGGCAATGTCGCGCGTCGCGCAACCCCGTCGACGGATCAGCCGAGCGGCAGGACGACGCTCAGGACACGTCCGGGCCGTAGGCCGGCGCAACCATGCCACCGACCATGCCGCCAACGACCTCCGCGGCCACGCGGGGACGCCGCACGGTCTCGCCTTCGACGATCCGCCAAGCCGTGCGATCCGCCATCAGAGCAGTCAGCACCGCATGGTTGAGCTTGTGACCGCCACGGACCGAACGATAGGTTCCGAGCATCGGCAGGCCGGCCAGCGCCAGATCGCCGATCGCATCCAGCACCTTGTGGCGGGCGCATTCGTCGGCGTAGCGCAGACCTTCGGGATTGAGCAGGCGGTCCTCGTCGAACACAAGCGTGTTGTCGAAGGACGAACCGAGCGCGAAGCCGGCGCTCCACAGTCGCGACACGTCGCTCATGCAGCCGAAGGTGCGGGCGCGGGCGATCTCGCGGCGGAAGCGCTCGGGGCTGAGCTCGAAATGATAGGCTTGGCGGCCGATCACGGGGTTGGTGAAATCGATTTCGGCTTCGACCCAGAAGCCGGAGCTGTTTGGACGCAGCTCGCCCGTGGAGGCGCCGATGGTCACCTGGACCGGCTTGAGCACCTGAATGTAGCGCCGCGGAGCCGACTGATTGACGATCCCGGCCTGGTCGATGGCAGCGACGAACGGTGCCGCACTGCCATCCATGATCGGAACCTCGGGACCATCGACCTCGATCAGCGCATTGTCGACACCCATGCCGCGCAGCGCGGCGAGAACATGCTCGGCGGTGGACACCAGCGGACCGTTGCGGTCACCGAGCACCGTCGCCAACTCGGTGGCGATCACCGAGCCGAAGGACGCCTGGACCTCGCGGTCGGCGCCATCGAGGCCGGTGCGGAGGAACACGATCCCCGCATCGATCGGCGCAGGCCCGATCGTCAGGCTGACAGGCGCGCCAGAGTGGACGCCTACACCGGTGACGGTGGCTTGCGAACGAAGCGTTGTTTGCCGGCTGAATTTCATCGACGATCGCCCAAGACCCCGCCTGATCCCTCGTCAGCCCGCCCCTCGCGAACCGACTCACTTTCAGGCATCCCCAAGTCACGGCAGAACTTAACGAGAGCCCCAAAGAGCGCCAACTCACGCTTCTTTACGGATTGTTACCCCATCTCTGCCGTATTCGCGCCAACCCTTAACCAAACTGGAACGAGGCCTTAACCCTCCCGGTTCCCGATCTAAACACCGAAAGAATAATTAATCATTTAAAATCAGTTAGTTGAACGGCAATCACGGAGCCCCGGCGGCCCATGGAAAAGGCCCGGCTCTCGCGAGCCGGGCCTGTTCAGCACCATCAGGGCTGTAACAATTCTCAGGTTGCCTGCCGGCGGAGGAAGGCCGGGATATCCAAATGGTCGTCTCCCTGTGGCGCCGGGGACACAGGCGCAGGACGGCCATGGACGTCCAGACCCTGCGGCGCGGGACGGCGGGCATATTCCGAGACAGGCGATTCGTGGCTCGCAACCTGCTGAGCAACGTTCCGCTGCGGCTTACGTTCCGGCAGGGGCGGCATCTGCGGCATGGCAGGACCCGCGGTCCGCACCGGCAGCGGCGGCTCGGCGTCCTCGTCCCGGCGGCCGAGACCGACATTGGCGAGACGCTGCAGCAGCGACATTCGGGTCTTCTGCGGATGCTCGTCGCCCTCGTCGCCCCTCGCCTGACGGATCTCGGCCTGGGCCGGCATCGGCAGGTCCTCGAACTTGGGCATGCGCGGCGCGCGGACCGGAACCCGCTCAGCGGCCTGGGGAATGAAGGTCTCGGGCGGGGCCGCCGGCTCGATCGGAGCCGCGCGCTGCGCCTCGGGCTCCGGGAACAGGGACGGCTTCTGCGCAATCGGGCGGACCGTCACGTCGCCATAAGAGGCTGCCGGCGCCGGGGCAGCCGAGGGCGCGGGCTCGCTTGCCATTGCGGCTGCAACGGCGGCCAGCGTGTCGCGCTCGAGATTCGGCGCCGGACGCGGCGCAGGCGCCATCGGCGCGGGCGCCGCGGCGGCGACGGCCGGAGCCTGCGACGCCTGCTGCTCGAGCTTGGCGGCGCGTTCAGCCAGGCGCTGATTGTCGGCGCGCAGGCGCGCAGTCAGATCGGCGAGGCGGCTTTCAGGGAGACCCGCGGCAGCGGTCGGGGCGGCGGCAATCGGAGCGACAGCCGCCGCCGGCTGTGAGGTCGTGACGTTCCGGTTGAACTGCGCCTGCTCGATGCCGGTCGCGACCACCGAGACCCGAATCAGCCCGTCGAGCGATTCGTCGAAGGTGGCGCCGACGATGATGTTGGCGTCCTGGTCGACCTCCTCGCGGATACGGGTCGCAGCTTCGTCGACCTCGAACAGCGTGAGATCCTTGCCGCCGGTGATCGAGATCAGGAGGCCGCGCGCGCCCTTCATCGACGAATCGTCGATCAGCGGGTTGGCGATGGCGGCTTCGGCGGCAGTGAGCGCGCGCTTGTCGCCGGAGGCTTCGCCGGTGCCCATCATCGCCTTGCCCATCTCACGCATGACAGCGCGGACGTCGGCGAAGTCGAGGTTGATCAGGCCTTCCTTGACCATCAGGTCGGTGATGCAGGCGACGCCGGAATAGAGCACCTGGTCGGCCATCGCGAAGGCGTCGGCGAAGGTGGTCTTCTCGTTGGCGACCCGGAACAGGTTCTGGTTCGGGATGATCAGCAGCGTGTCGACGACCTTGTGCAGCTCGGAGATGCCCGACTCCGCGGTGCGCATGCGGCGCGCGCCCTCGAAGTGGAACGGCTTGGTGACGACGCCCACGGTGAGAATGTTCATCTCGCGCGCGGTCTTGGCAATGACCGGAGCTGCACCGGTGCCCGTTCCGCCACCCATGCCGGCGGTCACGAACACCATGTTGGCGCCCGAGAGATGATCGCGGATCTCGTCGATCACCTCCTGCGCGGCGGCGGCGCCGACGTCCGGCTGCGAGCCGGCGCCGAGGCCTTGGGTCACCTGCGTGCCCATCTGGATGATGCGCTGAGCCTTGGACATGGTCAGCGCCTGCGCGTCGGTATTGGCGACCACGAAGTCCACCCCCTGCAGGCCGGCCGTGATCATGTTGTTGACGGCGTTGCCGCCCGCGCCGCCGACACCGAACACGGTGATCCGGGGCTTCAGCTCGTGGATATCAGGAGGGGTAATAGTGAGTGCCATGATTGCCTCTCGATCACGCGCGGGTGGGTTCGCCCCGGCCGCCGGCCGCGGTTGGTGTTGTTGAAAATCGCATGGGGTGGAAACCGGTCATCAGAAGCCCTCGCGTAGCCATCGTCCGACCTTTCCGAAGTAGCCGTCGGTTCCTGTCCCGACCTGCCGCGTATGCCGCGGTTCGACGTGTTCCAGGTGCGCGTATTGCGGATAGACCAGAAGCCCGGTGGGCACCGCGAAGGCGGCGTTCTTGGCCTCGTTGGGGAGACGGCCGAAACCGAGCGGACGGCCGACGCGCACCGGGCGGTCGAGGATCCGGGTCGCAAGCTCGACCAGCCCCGTCAGCTGGGAGGCGCCTCCGCTAAGGACGACGCGCGCCTTGGGTTCTGCCGCAAAGGGCGAATCCTTCAGCCGGTCGCGGACCATTTCAAAAATCTCCTCTGCGCGGTGCCTGACGATGTTCGCGATGGTGGCGCGGGACACGATCTGCGGAACATCCCGCTCGTTGTCACCGGCCGTCGGAACAGACATCAACTCACGCGCGTCGGACCCGCCAGTCAGCACCGTGCCATATAACGTCTTGATTCGCTCGGCATCTGCAATGCACGCTGATAGTCCGCGCGCAAGATCCATGGTCACGTGATGCCCGCCGAGCGCAAAACCGGAGGCATGGACGAAGCGGCCGCCGGAATAGATCGCGATCGTCGTGGTGCCGGCCCCCATTTCGACCACCGCCGCGCCGAGATCGGCCTCGTCGTCGGTCAGCACCGACAACCCGGCAACATACGGGCTTGCCGCCATGGCCTCGACGTTGAGATGGCAACGCTCCACCACGAGCATCAGGTTCTTGGCCACGGTGGCGTCGGTCGTGACCACGTTCATGTCGACGCCGAACTGCCGCGCCAGCATGCCGCGGGGGTCGCGGATGCCCTTCACGCCATCGAGCGTGTAGCCGACGGGCAAGGCATGCAGCACCGCGCGCCCGTCGCCGGTGGCGTGGTGCATGCCGGTTGAGGTCACGCGGCTGACATCGGCCTGGGTCACGGCGCCGCCGCGAATGTCCGAGGTGGCCTCGATCAGATGGCCCATGACGCGGCCGCCGGCGACCGGCAGCAGCACGGACTCGACCCGCACCTTGGCCATGCGCTCGGCCAGCGCGACCGCCTGCCGCACGGCCTGCTCGCATTCGACGGGATCGACGACGGCGCCCGCCTTGACGCCGCGCGACTGGATCTGGCTGTAGCCGATCAGCTCGACCGTGTGGGTGCGGCCGCGCAGCGCGTCGCTGGGCGGCGCCGGCTTCAGCCGCGCGATCATGCAGGCGATCTTGCTGGTGCCGACATCGAGAGAGGCCACAAGCGCGGTGCGCTTCTGGCCCATCGGGCGCGTCTTCGGAGTCTGGCGATCGAAGCCGGTCATGCGTCACCGGCCTTCTTCTTGGACTTCTTGTCCTTGAACAGCTCGTCGTGCGCCTTCGCTGCGTCCTCGGACAGTTGCACCGTCAGCCGGTCCGACAGCCGCAAGTCGATGGCGACGATGTCGCGCGAGAACAGCTTGTCGTCCTGGTCGAGCTGGGTCAGGGTCGCGAGCGCATTACCGACATCGTGCTCGGGCAGGCGAATATCGAGGCCGTCCTTGGTCCGCAGGTTCCAGCGACGCTCGCCGACGAACACGGCGGCCTTGGTAACCGCGCGCACCTGCGGGTAGCGGGCGAGCAGCGCCAGGAAATCACGCGCCCGGCTTTCGGCTCCCTTGCCGACCACGAGCGGCAGGGTCAGGAAACGGCGCGAGACATATTGCTCGAGCACGGCGCCGTCATCGGCGATGACCGAGAGGCGGCCCTCCTGCTGCCAGAGCGCGAACGCCTTGCGCTCGACGACGTCGATCTGGAGCTGGTTCGGAAAGAACTTCTGCACCGTGGCGTCGGCGATCCAGGGGTTGGCCTTGAGCCTGTCGCGCACGGCGGCGGCATCGAGGAACAGCAACGAGGAGCGGCCGGTGACGCCGCCGACGGCGAGGATCTCGTCCTGGGTGAGCTGCTTGCGGCCATTGATCGCCACGGCCGTGATGCGGAAGCCGGCCGCATTGGCCAGGGCATTGCGGGTGTCGGACAGGGCCGCGCTGACGTCCTGGGCGTGGCCGCCCTTGACGATGCCGAGCCAGACGCTGCCGAACAAGAGCACCACGGTCGCCACGGTGCCGAGCCGGCGCGGCAAATAGCGCTCGACGAGCTCGACCACGCGCGGCGGCGCCTCGCGCTCGACCATCGGCGCGCGCGCGGCCTGCATCGACGCCAGATCTCTTCGGCTCGACCGCCTGCCTTGCTTCGTGCCGCCGTGCGCGAAGCCGATACGCGGAAGGCGGGCCGAGACATACTCGCGCAGCAGGATTGCCGCGCCAAGGGCAGCGGCTTTCAGGTTCGCTTGAGGCCTCTGCGATCGAGCGAGGCGTCCTGCACCATCCATTGCACGAGCTCATCAAACTGTTGCGCCCGCAGATACTCGCGGACCCACGCCTGCGCTCCCGGCCGGCCGGACGCTGGTGACGTCGCGATGCGTGACGTCACCACCCGGCAGCCGAGCACCACTGAGGCGCCAGCGTTAACCTTCGGACGTCCTGGTAAACAAAAAGTAAAATCGGTCCGGAGAGACGAATTTTTTCTCCGATTTATGAGGACCTTGCCCGGAATTCTTAAGCATTTTACGGGTTACAGGAACCACCGGGAGACGCCGGGCCGGGTTCCTGCGGGGCGTCTACCGAACGCCGGATCGACGGCTGCGCCCCTCCGCCAAGGCGATCTGCTGATTGAGGAAATCGACAAAAGCGATCCCCTGCGCCGCGAGCGCCTTGGGATACAGCGAGGCCGCGGTCAGCCCGGGCAGCGTATTGGTCTCGAGATAAACGGGACCATTGGCCGAGACGATGAAGTCGGTCCGCGAATAGCCGCCGCAGGACAGCGCGCGATGCGCCTTGATCGCCTCCGTCTGCAGCGCGACCGTCACCTCCGGACTGAAGCGGCCGGGACAGATCTCCTTCGTCGCCGCGGCGAGGTACTTCGCGAAATAGTTGAAGGCGCCGTCGGCGGGGAGGATCTCGATCGGCGGCAGCGCGATCAGCGAGCCGTCTACCTGTTCGAGCACGCCGCAGGTCGCTTCCGTCCCGGTGACGAACGGCTCGATCAGATACTCCTCGGTCGCGGCCGCCGCTTTGACGGCAACGAGGTCCTGGCTGGCGTTGACGAAGATCAGCCCAAAACTCGATCCGTCCTTCACCGGCTTGGCGATCAGCCGGCCGTAGCGCGCCAGCGCCGCTTCGGCGTCATCGAACGCGACGCCCTCGGCCGCTGTGACCCCGCCGAGCACGGCGAAGCGCTTGGCGGCAACCTTGTCGAAGGCGAGGTGCGAGGCGGCCGAGCTCGAGCCGGTGAACGGCACGCCGCGAAGCTCGCACATCAGTTGAAGCTCGCCATTCTCCGCCCGGCCGCCGTGGAGACCGAGCACCAGAACCCGATCCTCGGCCCTGGCGCGATCGAGCGCCTCGGCGAGCGTGCCGATACTCTCACCATCGGCGGTGAACGGCTCCTCGAACGGCTTGGCATGAGCCATGAGCGCCAGGCCGCTCGCCTGATGCACCGTGTCGTCGGCCTCCCAGAACCAGAGGTCAGCCTCGGGCAGCGCGGCATGCAGCGCTTTGGCGCTGGCGACCGAGACGAGGCGCTCCTTGTTGGAGCCGCCGAACAAAATCGTGGTGCGCATCAATGTCTTCTCGGTTGATCTCACAACCGCAGTCGCGATTGCGCTGACGTCACTTGAGCAGGGGGGCGATCAGCTCGCCTTGACTCCGATCCGCTTGATCTCCCACTGCAACTCGATGCCCGAACTCGCCTTGACCCGCTCGCGCACGGTCTCGCCGAGAGTCTCGATGTCGTCAGCGGTGGCGTTGCCGGTGTTGATCAGGAAGTTGCAGTGCATTTCTGAAACCTGGGCGCCGCCGACCTTGAGACCGCGGCAGCCTGCGGCATCGACCAGCTTCCAGGCGGAATGTCCCGGCGGATTCTTGAAGGTCGAACCGCCGGTCTTCTCGCGGATCGGCTGCGCCGTCTCACGATGCGCCTGCACCTCCGCCATGCGCGCCCGGATCGCCTCCGGCGCCGACGGCGTGCCGCGGAAGCGCGCTGCGGTGAAGATCAGCGACGGATCGGCGCCGCTCGCGCGATAGGTGAACTTCATCTCGGCATTGTTGAAGCGGTGCGTCTTGCCATGGCGGTCAATCGCGATCGCCTCGACCAGGATGTCCTTTGTCTCGCCGCCATTGGCGCCGGCATTCATCCGCAGCGCGCCGCCGATCGTGCCGGGAATACCGAACAGGAATTCCAGGCCCGCGAGATTGGCCGACGCCGCGATCTCGGCGACGCGCTTGTCGAGCGCGGCGGTGCCGGCGGTCACGATATCGCCCTCCGCCTTGACCTCGCCGAACGCGCGCGGCGCCAGCCGAATCGCGACGCCCGGCACGCCGCCGTCGCGCACGATCAGGTTGGAGCCGACGCCGATGACGTAGAGCGGCAGATCACTGGACAGGTGCTTGAGGAAGTAGGCGAGGTCATCGGCATCCGCCGGCGTGAACAGCACCTGCGCCGGTCCGCCGACGCGAAACCAGGTGAGAGGTGCGAGACTCTCGTTGGCGAGCAGCCGCCCGCGCAGCTCCGGCATTGCGGCTTTGAGCTCGGGCGTAATGTCGGGGAAACTCACGCGGCTGCTCTCACATCGTGCGCCGGCATCGTCAGGGTCGGCACGCACTCTCCGTTCCCTCCCCCCTTGTGGGGGAGGGTCAGGGAGGGGGGTGAGCCCCAGGTGCCGGCGCTCGTGGTCCCCCCCTCTCCACCTCTCCCCCACAAGGGGGGAGAGAGCAGAGTATGCCGCGTAGCTGCCAGCTCGCCCAACGACACCGCCCTCACCCCAGCGCCTTCAACTCGCCGGGCAGCGCGTAGGCCCATTGCGTGATGTTGCCGGCACCGAGGCACACGACGAGGTCACCGGGCTTGGCGAGATCCTTGACTATCCCGGCGAGGTCGGCGGCCTTCGGCAGCGGCACCACGTCGCGATGGCCGTGGGCGCGCAGGCCCAGAACGAAGTGATCGCGATCGATGCCCTCGATCGGCGCCTCGCCGGCCGGATAGACGTCGGCGACGACGACCGCATCGGCGTCGTTGAAGCAGGTGCAGAACTCCTCGAACAGCGATTGCAGCCGGGTGTAGCGATGCGGCTGCACCACGGCGAAGACCTTGCCATTGGTGGATTCGCGCGCCGCCTTCAGTACCGCCGCGATCTCGACCGGATGGTGACCGTAGTCATCGATCACGGTGACGCCATTCCACTCGCCGGTGCGGGTGAAGCGGCGCTTGACGCCGCCGAAGCCGGCAATCGCCTTGCGGATGGCCTCGTCGGACAGGCCGAGCTCGCGCGCGACCGCGATCGCCGCCGTTGCGTTCGAGGCATTGTGCCGGCCTGGCATCGGCAGCGCGATGTCGGCAATCTCGTGCGTCTCACCGCTCTTGCGGTCGCGGAACACGACCTTGAACGACGAGCCGCCGCCCATCGGCGCGAGGTCGACAAGGCGGACATCGGCTTGCGGGTTCACACCGTAGGTGATGATGCGGCGGTCCTCGATCTTTCCGACCAGCGTTTGCACCACCGGATGATCGATGCACATCACGGCGAAGCCGTAGAACGGCACGTTCTCGACGAAGGCGCGGAAGGCGTCCTGCACGGCGTCGAAGGTCTTGAAGTGATCGAGATGCTCGGGATCGACATTGGTGACGATGGCGACATCCGCCGGCAGCTTCAGGAAGGTGCCGTCGCTCTCGTCGGCCTCGACCACCATCCATTCGCCGGCGCCGAGCCGCGCATTGGTGCCATAGGCATTGATGATGCCGCCATTGATGACGGTCGGATCGAGCCCGCCGGCATCGAGCAGCGCCGCGACCATCGATGTCGTCGTGGTCTTGCCATGGGTGCCGGCGATGGCGACGCAGCTCTTCAGCCGCATCAGCTCGGCCAGCATCTCGGCACGCCGGACGACGGGAATGCGCTGGGCGCGCGCCGCCATCAGCTCGGGATTGTCGCGCTTGATGGCGGTCGAGACGACGACGACGTCGGCACCCGCGACGTTCTCGGCCTTGTGGCCGACGCTGACGGTGATGCCCTTCTCGCGCAGGCGTGCGACGTTCGCATTGTCCGAGGCGTCCGAGCCCTGCACGGTATAGCCGAGATTGCACAGCACCTCGGCGATGCCGCTCATGCCGATGCCGCCGATCCCGACGAAGTGGATGGGTCCGATCTCGCGCGGCAGTCTCATGGGGGCATCTCGTCTCAAGGGTTCCGGGCGCCCGGCGGGAGGGGAGCGGCCGCGAATCATCAGCCCTTC
The DNA here is from genome assembly GCF_032381375.1 of Bradyrhizobium sp. SZCCHNR1017. Lineage (NCBI taxonomy): Bacteria > Pseudomonadati > Pseudomonadota > Alphaproteobacteria > Hyphomicrobiales > Nitrobacteraceae > Bradyrhizobium > Bradyrhizobium sp. SZCCHNR1017. Next base: position 162,239 of record NZ_JAUHIR010000012.1, read on the forward strand.
TTGCAAGACATGACCGACCTGGACAAGTGCGGCCAGGCCGTAAGAACTGCCAAATTCGCAGCCGTTCGCCCGATTTTGGCCGATTTTGGCAGCCCAGCCGGCGCGATCGGCCAGGAGTTCCCGCTCGATCCCACCTTTCACAAATTGTTAAGCGCGATCCCACGCTGCCCCCTCCCAACAGGATACCTGCAATTTTTGCGCGCTCACCGCGTCAGTTCGCGTGGCATGAGTAGCGGGCGGCCGGCGTGCCGGGCACGCATATTTCAATCTTTGATGGAGAACCCTCGCCGATGTGCTCGCTGTGTGAAACGCACCCTCCCGTATTGTCCCGGCGCCGGCTGCTCGGCGGCGGCGCAGTGCTGGCTGCCGCGGCGGTCGGCGCACTTCCGGCGTTTGCCAAAGAAGCCAAGCAGGCGAGCGACAGCGCGATGCCCCCCAACGCCATCTCTCCGGACGACGCGATGAAGCGCATCGTCGATGGCAACGCGCGCTACGTCGCCGGCAACCTCGACAACAAGGATTTCTCGGCCGGCCGGGCAGCGCGCGCCGCGGCCCAATACCCGATCGCCGCGATCGTGAGCTGCGCCGATGCCCGGGTCGCCCCCGAGCTGGTGTTCGATCAAGCGCCCGGTGAGCTGTTCGTGGTCCGGGTCGCCGGCAATTTCGTCAACGACGACGGTCTCGCCAGCCTCGAATATGGCGTCAAGTTCCTCGGCACGCCTCTCGTGTTGGTGCTCGGTCACAGCGGCTGCGGCGCCATCGATGCGACGATCAAGGTACTCAAGGACGGCACCAAGCTGCCAGGCCACCTGCCCGCACTGATCAATGCGCTCAAACCCGGCGTCGAGGCTGCGATCGCGAAGAAGCCGCAGGATCTGCTGGCCGAAGCCACCGCGGAGAACGTGCGCAGCAACGTCCGGCGCCTGTCGACCGCCAAGCCGATTGTCGGCCGCATGGTCGCCGAAGGAAAGGTGAAGATCGTGGGCGGCATCTATGACATCGGCACCGGCCGGGTCACGATGATCTGACGCCTCAAGCTGGCCGCAGCACGCGATCCGCACGCGCGGCTGCGGCCGCGAGCCAACACACTTGGTGGCAGAACCAGGCCTCCACGGAGGCCACGAAACCCGGCGTCAGCATCAGATGCCGGCGCCCGTCGCCGAAGCGGAGCAGACCGCGCCCCTCCATGGTCGTCAGGAGATTGCGGATATGGGAGCGCGAAACGCCGAGCGAGCTCGCAAGCTCCGCCGTCGAAATCGCGACGGCCTCGCGCCCAACGGCGGACCGGGCGACGAGCGTCAGCGCCAGATGGATGCCGCTGTCATGCTCGTCGGTCCAGGCGAGATCGGGAAATCCCGTCAGGGGCCGATTGTCGCGGCACAGCCAGCTCGCACATTGCCGGATCGTCTCCGCATAGAACGCGGCGTCATCCTGCAGACGAAGGCTCAGTCCGCCGGCATGCGTCAATCGGGCGTGGCAATCCAGATGCATGGCAAGCCAGCCTCGCAGCCCCTCAAGGATGACGGGGCCGGGCACCAGGTAGCGGAGACGGGCATCCTCGGGATCGCGCTCGACGGTCACCAGCGACAGACCGCGCAACACCGCGACGAACGCCGCCGTCTGCCGCGGACCCGGCAGTCGCCTCTGCAGGCGTGTCAGGGTTGGCCGCTCGACCGGCTTGCGCGCCGACATGTGCATCATCACGATGTGCGCGGCGATTTCCGTCGGAGCGCGCTGACCGAACAGCTTGATCATCAGGCGTTGACCGCGCAGCGGCGCAATCAGCCGGTCGCAAAATCCGACGAGCACAGGCACAAAGGACGGATGGCGCCGCAAGTGCATCGGATGATCGTCAAGCAGGATAGCGCCATCGTCGGAGCTCCGGTTCATCATGGGATCACCGTGCGCTTGCGCGACTAGAGCGCCGCAGTCCTGATCACGAGATCGGCCAGCCGTTCCGCGGCATCGAGCCGCCCGGCTGTGCGCGCAGCCTGGGCCATCGCGGCGAGACGCGTCGGCTCGGCGGCGAGCGCCGAGATCTCGGAAGCCAGCCTGTCGGAGGTGAATTCGCTCTGCACGATCCGGATCGCGGCGCTCGCGTCCGACAGCACGCCGGCATTCGCGAACTGGTCCTGGTCGATGGCGCCCGGCAGCGGCACCAGGATCGAGGGCCGGCCGATCGCGGCGAGTTCGGCCACGGTGCCGGCGCCGGAGCGCGAGATCACGAGATGATTGGCGGCAAGCCGCGCCGGCAGGTCGGTGAAGAAGGGTTGCAGGTCGGCATTGATCTTCAGCCGGTCATAGACCGCGCGCACCCGCGCCATGTCCTCCTGGCGCACCTGCTGGGTCAGCACCAGACGGCCCCACAGCGCCGGCTCCAGCCGCTCGATCGCGCCGGGCACGATGTCGCTCATGATGCGCGCGCCCTGGCTGCCGCCGACGACGAGCAGCCGCAGCGGCCCGGCGGTCTCCGGCGGGACATAGGGCACGCCCGCGGCTTCGAGGATTGCAGGTCGCATCGGGGTGCCGACCGTGGTCGTCTTGCCGGCCAGCGCAGGATCGCGGTCCAGCACGCCCGGCAACGAGGTTGCAATCGCCTTCACATGCGCGGACAGGAAACGATTGGCGCGGCCGAGCACGGCATTGGCGTCGTGGATCAGGCTGGGCACGCCGGCGAGGCGCGCCGCCAGCAGCGGCGGCACGGTCGGATAGCCGCCGAAGCCGATCACGGCCGCGGGCTTGAGCCGCCGCATCAGGTTGAAGGCCGCGATGGTGCCGGTGCCGAGCAGCAGCGCGGTGCGCGCGAGCGCGACCGGGGAGCGGCTGCGCACCGTCTCGCTCGGCACCACGTCGATCATGTCCTTGGTGAACAGGCCGCTGTAGCGCAGCGCGCGCGCGTCGGTGACGAGACGGACGCGATAGCCGCGCCTGATCAGCTCGACGCCGAGCGCTTCAGCGGGAAACAGATGGCCGCCGGTGCCGCCGGCCGCGAGCAGAATGAGAGGCGCGGTTGAGGTCATGCGCTGATGTTTACAGGCAATGTCTCGTCATTGCGAGCCAGCAGCCTAAGCGTAATTGCGCAGCGCGCCGGCTGCGTCGCCGGCCTCGAGCTCCATCCGCGGCCGCTGTCGGGTCAGCGCCAGCATCATGCCGACGCCATAGGCCAGCGACACGATCGAGGAGCCACCGTAGGAGATGAAGGGCAAGGTCATGCCCTTGGCCGGGATCAACTGCAGATTGACCGAGATGTTGATGGCCGCCTGGATACCGAACAGGATCGCGAGGCCCGAGGCCGCGAAGCGCGCAAAGCTATCCTCGGTCGCATAGGCACGCGACAGCGTGCGGATCACGATGAACGCAAACAGCGCGACCAGCGCCAGGCACAGGATGATGCCGAACTCCTCGGCAGCGACCGCGAACACGAAATCGGTGTGGCTGTCCGGCAGGCTGCGCTTGGCGATGCCCTCGCCCGGCCCCAGCCCGAACCAGCCGCCGTTGGAGAACGCCTCCATCGCGGTGTCGACCTGGAAGGTGTCGCCGGAGGCCGGGTTCATGAAGCGCTTGATGCGGCCGGCGACGTGCGGGACCAAGAGATAGGCGCCGAACAGGCCGGCGGCGGCGGCGCCCGCGAGGCCCGCAACCCAGATCATGCGCATGCCGGCGATGAAGAACAGCGAGCCCCAGACCATCAGGATCAGCATGGTCTGGCCGAAATCCGGCTCCATCACCAGGAGCGACACCAGCATCAGCAGCAGCACCAACGCCATCGTGGTCGCCGGCATGTCGGGCCGCCGCGCGGATTCCGAGAACAGCCAGGCGGAAACGACGACGAAGGCCGGCTTCGCCGCCTCGGACGCCTGGATGTTGACGCCGATCAGCGTGATCCAGCGCCGCGAGCCCTTCACCTCCGGGCCGATCGCGAGCGTCAGCACGATCAGCACGATGGCGATCGCGAACACCACCAGCGCGCTGCGCCGGATCTGGCGCGGCGACAGGAAGGAGACGCCGATCAGCACGATGAACGACGGCAGCAGGAACAGGACGTGGCGGTTGAAGAAGTGGAACGGATCGAGCCCGATCCGGGTCGCCACCGGCGGGCTGGCCGCGAGCGACAGGATCACCCCGCACAGCATCAGCGCGAGGATGGAGCCGAGCAGCGGCTTGTCGACCGTCCACCACCAGTCGGACAGCGGATTGCGTTCTTCACGGGAGAGCATCGGGCGTCCACCTGAGCCGAATATTCGGCCCATTGGCGCCCAGGATGGTTATCGAAGGGTTAAGAAAATCGCTGGCAACGCTGCCTCAGGCCACCCGCTCCACGCCCGGTAGCGCCTGCACCAGGTCGCGGAAATGCGTGCCGCGGATTTCGAAGTTGCGGAACTGATCGAAGGAGGCGCAGGCCGGCGACAGCAGCACCACGACATCCTTCAATCCCGAGGCCTCCGCATCGGCGGCCGCCTGGGAGACCGCGACCTCCAGCGTGCCGGACATGTCGTGCGGCACCTTGTCGCCCAGCGTGCCAGCGAACTCCGCGGCCGCCTCGCCGATCAGATAGGCCTTGCGGATGCGCGGGAAGAAACCCGCGAGGCTGGTGATGCCGCCGGCCTTCGGTTTGCCGCCGGCGATCCAGAAGATGTCGGCGAAGGACGACAATGCGTGCGCGGTCGCGTCTGCGTTGGTGCCCTTGGAGTCGTTCACGAACAGCACGTTGCCGCGACGGCCGACCTGCTCCATGCGATGCGCCAGGCCCGGGAAGCTGCGCAGCCCCTGCTGCAGCACGTCCTCCTTCACACCGATCGCGAGCGCCGCGGCGGCGGCGCAGGCCGCATTCTGAGCATTGTGCTGGCCGCGCAGCGAGCCGATGCCGCCAAGCCGGGCGACCTCGCTGCGGGCCCCGCCTGCACTGCACACAATCGTCTCGTGCTCGACATACAGCCCGTCCGCCAGCGGGTTCTTCACCGAGATGCGCACGACGCGCTTGCCGGCCCGGTCGAGCCGGTCGGCGATCGCGCGCGAAAAACCGTCGTCGACGCCGACGATCGCGGAGCCCTTGGACTGGACATTCGCCACCAAGCGCTCCTTTACGGCCGCGTAGTTCTCGATCGTGCCGTGCCGGTCGATGTGGTCCTCGCTGACATTGAGCAGGATGCCGACGCTCGGATCGAGCGATGGTGTCAGGTCGATCTGGTAGGACGACATCTCGATGACGTGGACGCGGCCCATGCGCGGCGGCTCGAGGGACAGGATCGCCGTGCCGATATTGCCGCCCATCTGGGTGTCGTAGCCGGCGACGCGCATCAGATGCGCGATCAACGCCGTCGTGGTCGATTTGCCGTTGGTGCCGGTGATCGCGACGAACGGCGCATCCGGCGCGTGCCGCCTGCGCTCGCGGCAGAACAGCTCGATGTCGCCGATCACCTCGACCCCGGCCTCGCGCGCCTTCAATACGGTCCAATGCGGCACGGGATGGGTCAGCGGCACGCCCGGCGCCAGCACCAGCGCGGCGAAGTTCGCCCAGGAGACGGTGCGCAAATCGGCGGTGATGAAACCCGCCTTCGCCGCTTCCGTCATCCGATCGGCGCCGTCGTCGGCAGCGATCACTTCGGCGCCGCCGGCCCGCAGGGCATGACACGAGGCCAGCCCCGAGCCGCCGAGCCCGAACACGGCGACGGTCTTTCCGGCAAATGCGGTGACGGGGATCATGTCAGCGCAGCTTCAGCGTCGAGAGACCGACCAGCGCCAGCATCACCGAAATGATCCAGAACCGGATCACGATCTGCGGCTCGGTCCAGCCGAGCTGCTCGAAATGGTGGTGGATCGGCGCCATCTTGAATATGCGCTTGCCGGTCAGCTTGAACGAGGCGACCTGCACGATCACCGACACGGCCTCCAGCACGAACAGGCCGCCGATGACAGCCAGCACGATCTCGTGCTTCACCGCGACCGCGATCGATCCGAGCATGCCGCCGAGCGCCAGCGAGCCGGTGTCGCCCATGAAGATCGACGCCGGCGGGGCGTTGAACCAGAGAAAGCCGAGGCCCGCGCCGAGCACCGCGCCGCACAGCACGGCAAGCTCACCAGTGCCCGCGACATAGTGGATCTGCAGGTAGTCCGAGAACACCGCATTGCCGGCGAGATAGGCGATCAGGCCGAAGCTGGCGGAGGCGATCATCACCGGCACGATTGCCAGGCCGTCGAGCCCGTCGGTCAGGTTCACGGCATTGCCGGCGCCGACGATGACGAACGCTCCGAAGATGACATAGAGCCAGCCGAACTTGATCACCAGATCCTTGAAGAACGGAATGGCAAGCCCGGTCGAGGACGGATCGCGCCCGAGCCGCACCAGCGCGTAACAGGCGACCAGAGCGATCGCAGCCTCGATCAGCAGACGCAGTCTGCCGGCAAAGCCGGAATGCGACTGCTTGGTCACCTTCAGATAATCGTCATAGAAGCCGACGAAGCCGAAGCCGAGTGTCACCGCGAGCACGATCCAAACATAGGGGTTGAGCGGATTGGCCCACAGCACGGTGGAGACGACGAGGCCCGACAAGATCATCAAGCCGCCCATCGTGGGCGTGCCCTTCTTGCTGATGATGTGCGATTGCGGGCCGTCGGTGCGGATCGGCTGGCCCTTGCCCTGGCGCAGGCGAAGATGATCGATGATCCAGGGCCCGAACAGGAACACGAACAGCGCCCCGGTGACGACGGCGCCGCCCGTACGGAACGTGATGTAGCGGAACACGTTCAGCAATCCGCGAAAGACGGACAGGCTCGGAAACGTATTCGTCAGCTCGATCAACCAGTAGAACATCCAACCCGCCTATGCCGCCTCACCGAGACCGCGAACACGAATTCGGTCGCGAATCCGGTCCAGCCTCTTTTAACCATGATCGGGGCCGGGTGCGAATCATAGCCCGGCGGAATGACCCATCCGGCATGACCGCTTCGACCACCAGTGGAAAATATCCTTCTGCCGCGCCGCGATATCGCCCGATTTTCAAGTGGCCCGCTGCAGCGCCGCGGCGAGCTTCGACACGAACTTGTTGACCCAGAAGATCTTCTTGCTGCCCTTGATGACGACGACGTCGCCCGGCGCAAGCAGCGCCGCGACCCGACCGGGATCCAGCGTCACCGGATCCTCGTGCCAGCCGAGCCGCTTCGCGTGCGGCAGGCTGTCGAACAGGTGACGCATCAGCGGACCGACGCAATAGACGCCGTCGACCCCCGCGAGATGAGCGACCATCCCCTGATGATAGGCCGGCGCCTCGTCGCCGAGCTCGAGCATGTCGCCGATGATGGCGATCCGCCGTCCCCGCACCGGTCGCGCCTGCAGGCTGTCGAGCGCCGCCGCCATGCTGGCGGGGTTGCCATTGAAGCTGTCGTCAATCAGAACAATGTCGCCGACGGTCTGCTCGACGCCACGGCCGGTCATGATGCCGACATCGCCGAGCGTCGGCGCGAGCAGCGCTGGATCGAGCCCGGCCGCTGCGATGGAGGCGAGTGCCGCCAGCGCATTGTGCAGGCGATGCGGCGCACCCGGCGTCAGCGTGAAGGCGACGCGGCGACCGGCGATGTCGGCGCTCACATCCCAGGTCTCGCCGCGCGAGTCGTGCGAGAGCTCGCGGACGTCAGCGCCGCCACCGAAGCGGATCACCTTGCCGGTCCATTCCGGTGCTGCGAGATCAGCCGGCAACACGAGGACGCCGTCAGCCGGCAGCCCATGCGCGATCGAGACCTTCTCTTTCCTGATCGCTTCCAGGCTGCCGAGCTTCTCCAGATGCACCGGCTGCACATTCACGACCAGCGCCACCGTCGGCTGCGACAGCTCCGTCAGCCGCGCGATCTCGCCTTTTTGATTCATGCCCATCTCGACGACCCACACCGAAGCGGAAGGATCGGCGTTGCACAGCGTCAGCGGTACGCCCCAGAAATTGTTGAAGCTCGACGGACTCGCAGACGCACCGGGATAGGCGGCGATGAACTCCTTGGTCGAGGTCTTGCCGGCGCTGCCGGTCAACCCGATCACCGGGCCATGGAAGCGCGCCCGCGCGGCGCGCGCCAGCGCCCACAGCCCGTCGATCAGCGTGTCCGGCACCACGAGCTGCGGCACCGTGATCCCATCGATCCTGTGGGGAACGATCATCGCCACCGCGCCGGCCGCTTCGGCATTCGCCGCGAACTCCCAGCCGTCGCGGCTGGAGGCGAAGCTCGATACGAAGCCGCCACTCGGTGTGCCACTCAGTGCCACGAACAGGCTGCCGGGCTTCACCGCGCGACTGTCCTGCGCGACGAAATCGATCGGGGTCTCCGGGTAGTCGCCGGCGAGGCCGAGCGCGCGCGCCGCCTCTGCCACGGTCCACAGCGCCTTCGTCATGATGTCCTCGCTGCCAACGCGTCCGCGACCGCTTCATGATCGCTGAAATGCAGAATAGTGCTGCCGATGATCTGTCCGGTCTCATGGCCCTTGCCGGCGATCACGAGCGCATCGCCGGGCTGCAGCTCGCCGATCGCGACGCGGATTGCCTCCGTTCGGTCGCCGATCTCACGCGCACCGGGTACGGCGGCCAGGATTGCAGCGCGGATCGCAGCCGGATCCTCGCTGCGCGGATTGTCATCGGTGATGATGACACTGTCGGCCTCTTCGGCGGCGATCGCGCCCATCAAGGGGCGCTTGCCGGTGTCACGGTCGCCGCCGGCGCCGAACACGACGACGAGCTTTCGCGGAGCATAGGGCCGCAGCGCATGCAGCGCCTTGGCGAGCGCATCCGGCTTGTGCGCGTAGTCGATGAAAATGGGTGCGCCATTGTGCTCGCCGACCAGCTCGAGCCGGCCCTTGGCGCCCTCGAGCTGCTCGAGCGATTCGAACACCGCTTGCGGATCGCTGCCGGTGCCGATCGCGAGGCCCGCCGCGACCAGCGCGTTCTCGATCTGAAACGCGCCCACCAGCGGCAGGCGGACCGCATGCATGCGGCCGCAATGCTGGATCTGGAGCTGCTGCGCAAAGCCGTCGATTGCAACGGCCACGAGGCGAATGCCCTCGCCTGCACCGTCGCCATGCGTCCCCACCGTCATCAGGCGAAGACCGCGCGTCTGCGCCGCAGCGATGACTTCCGGCGAGCACTCATGATCGGCCGAGATCACCGCAGGCCCGCCCGGCGGCACGAGATCGCGGAACAGCCTCAGCTTGGCGTTGAGGTAGTGCGCGATGTCCGGATGATAGTCCATGTGGTCGCGCGACAGGTTCGTGAACCCGCCGGCCGAGACCCTGACACCGTCGAGCCTGAACTGATCGAGCCCGTGCGACGAAGCCTCGAACGCTAGATGGGTGACGCCATCCTGCGTGATCTCGTCGATCTGCCGATGCAGCGCGATCGGATCTGGCGTCGTCAGCGAGCCGTAGACGGTGCGCTTGTCCGACACCAGCCCGACGGTGCCGATGCTGGCCGAGCTGTGGCCCAGGCGCTGCCAGATCTGGCGCGTGAAGGCCGCGACCGACGTCTTGCCGCTGGTGCCGGTGACGGCGGCAATCGTCGCCGGCTGCCGCGGATAGAACCGGGACGAAGCGAGCGCGAGTGCCCGCCGCGGGTTCGGCAGCGCGATGAATGGAACGGCCAGCCCTGTTCCAGGGCCCGCCGCGCCGGCCACGGCGACCGCACCGGCCGCGATTGCCGCCGCAATGAAGCGGGAGCCATCGGTCTTGGTGCCGGAGAGTGCAAAAAACAGGTCGCCGGGCCGCACGGCTCGGCTGTCGACGGCGAGGCCGGATATCTCGACTGCGGCGATGGGAGCGTCGAGCGTCGCCTGATCGCCCAGGAGGTCGTGAAGTTTCATCCTGGTTCCGTGCCAGTCCTGGCCCCGCCCGGGATGGCGGCAGCTCCAAAGCCTGCGATTCGACGACGGCTTACTGTGTCAGCCGCGATGCCGCAAGAATTTGGCGGTCGGACGGCGGGAGGTCGAAACGGGGCTCAATTCCCAGCAGCGGCCCGATCCGGGAGATCACGTTGCCAGCGGTCGGCACCGCGTTCCAGCCCGAGGTGATGAAGCCATAGGTTTCCTTCAACGGCTGCGGCTCGTCCAGCATGATCAGGAGCTGGTATTTTGGCTTGTCCGCCGGGATCACGGCGGTGAAGAGGGTCAGCACCTTCTTCTTGGCGTAGCGGCCGTTGATCACCTTCTCGGCGGTGCCGGTCTTGCCGCCGATGTAGTAGCCCTTCACGTCGGCCTTGCGCGCGGTACCGACCTCGGCGTTCAGACGCATCAGATACCGCATCTTCTCAGAGGTCTCCGGCTTGATCACGCGCTTGGCGACCTGCATCGCCTCTGCCTCGGTGCGCTTCATGAAAGTCGGCGGGATCAGATAGCCGCCATTGACCAGCGCACTGACGCCCATCACGCCCTGCAGCGGCGCCACCGCCATGCCGTGACCGAACGCGATCGTGACCGTGTTCAATTCGCCCCAGCGCTTGGGCAGGATCGGCGAGGCGCTCTCAGGCAGCTCGGTGCGCAACCGGTCGAACTGGCCCATCTTGCGCAGGAACGCCTTGTGCGCTTCCACGCCCTGCGTCAACGCGATCCTGGCGGCGCCGACGTTGGACGAGAAGTAGAACACTTCCTTCATGTTGAGGAAGCGGCCCTTCGGCTCGTCGTCATGAATCGCGAACTTGCCGTAGTGCAGCGGCCCGCGTGCATCCCACAGCGAATTGAGATCATATTTGCCGGTGTCGAGCGCCATTGCCAGGGTGAACGCCTTGAAGGTCGAGCCCATCTCGTACACGCCCGTGGTCAGGCGGTTGATCCGGTCGGGATCGTGCGCTTCCTTCGGGTTGTTGGGATCGAAATCCGGCAGCGACACCATGGCGATGATCTCGCCTGTCCTGACATTGACGACGAGACCGGAAGCTGCCTTGGCCTTGAACTTGTCCTTGGCCTTGAGCAGTTCGTCGCGCAGCGCGTGCTCGACGCGCAGATCGACCGAGAGCTCGATTGGGCGCTGCAGGCGATCGGTGGCGAAGCCCGCGCGATGCAGGTCGGCAAGGCCCTGATTGTCGAGCCACTTCTCCATGCCGGCGATGCCCTGGTTGTCGATGTTCACCAGGCCGATCAGATGGGCCACCTCGTTTCCGGTCGGATAGACGCGCTTGTTCTCGCGCAGGAAGCCGATGCCCGGCAGGCCGAGGCGATGAATGTCCTGCTGCTGCTTCGGCGTCATCTCGCGCTTCAACCAGACGAAACCCTTGCGCGACAACAGTCGGTCGCGGACCTCGCCCGTATCGAGATCCGGCAAGGTCGCCGTCAGAAGCTCGATTGCCTCGTCCTTGTCGATGAGACGACGCGGCTCGGCGAACAGGCTCGGCGTCTTCACGTCGGTGGCGAGAACGGCGCCATTGCGGTCGACGATATCGGGGCGCGCGGTGGCGATGGCGTCCTGCTGCGCGGCGCGCCGCGCGCTCGGACCATCCGAGCCGATCGCGAACATCACGAGGCGGCCGCCGATGACCGCGTAGACGGCAGCAAAGGCAATGATCGCGAGGCCGACTCGCGCGCGCGCCTTGGCAGTCCGATCGACATCGCGCCCATACAGCAGCGTGCGCACCAGACGTTGCCGCCAGGGTTCCTGCGGCTTGACGTCGGGCCGAAGCTGATCGGTCATTGCTGATCCTCCGGGCGACGCACCGACCCGGTCACGGGGGGCTCTTCGTTGATCGCGTCGATCGCATCGATCATCGATCCGATCGGATCCGGATTGTCCGGTCGCGCAAATCGCGGCGGCCGCTCCGGCAGATTCTTCAGGCTGTCGTATTGTGTGGCGTTGAGCGGCTTCAGCGGCAGATGCCGCTCGACCAGCCCTTGCAGCCGCAGCGGCGCGTCGAGCTTGGCCCATTCCGCGCGCAACACTGCGATGGCCTCGCGCTGCTCGCGGATCTCGGCGCGCAATTGCAGCACGCGCTCGACCCGCGCCGTGGAGTCCATCTTGATGCGATAGACATAGGCCGCCGCGAAGATCAGCGAGCAGATCACGACGAGATGCAGGAGGCGCATCGGTCACCCTCCTCGCAGGACATCGGCCAGCCGCGGCCAGGGCGACGAGGATGCCGAAGCGTGCGCCGGCGCCGCCGTGCGCTCGGCACCGCGCAGCTTGGCGGACCGCGCCCGCGGATTGGCTTCGGTCTCAGCCTCCGCGGCCACGACCGGCTTGCGGTTGAGCAACTGGAAGCTCGGTGCCTCCTGCGCGATCTCGGGCAGATGGCGCGAGCCGCCGCCGGTCCTGCTGCGCTCGGCGAGGAACGTCTTGACGATGCGGTCCTCGAGCGAATGGAACGAGACGACCGCCAGCCGGCCGCCCGGCGCCAGCACGCGCTCCGCTGCCGACAGCGCCTGTTCGAGCTCGTCCAGCTCCTCGTTGACGAGAATCCGCAGCGCCTGGAACGTGCGCGTCGCCGGATGGATGTCGCCAGGCTTGGATCTCACCACGCGCGCGACGATGTCGGCGAGTTGCCGCGTCGTCGTGATCGGCTGTTCCTTGCGCGCGGCGACGATGGCCCGCGCCACGGCGCGGGAGTGCCGCTCTTCGCCAAAGATGTAGATGACGTCGGCCAGAGCGCGCTCGGCAGCGTTGGCGACGACATCGGCGGCCGTCGGTCCCGTGCCGCCCATCCGCATGTCGAGCGGGCCGTCGAACCTGAACGAGAAGCCGCGCGCGGCGGAGTCGAGCTGCATCGAGGAGACGCCGACATCCATCACGATGCCATCGACATGCGCAAGGCCTCGCGATGCACAGATGTCGGCCAATGCCGAGAAACGGTTCTCGACCAGTGTCAGGCGACCGCCCGCTTCGGCGAGGAGACCTGCGCCGCCGGCGATTGCGGTGCTGTCGCGATCGATCCCGATGACGTGTGTTCCCGCCGTTGCCAGGATCAGGCGCGTATAGCCACCGGCACCAAAGGTCGCATCGACGTAGGTTCCGCCGCCGCGTGGCGCCAGCATCTCGACCGCTTCGGGGCCGAGCACCGGGATGTGCCGCTGGTCAGCCGTGCTCACCCGGCCGCTCCGCACGCGCGCCGTTGCTTCAGACTGACTTTGGTTGGCAGCGAGCCCATCGCGCCCTCGATCCTCGCGCCCCGTCAATTCGCCAAGCCATCTCCCGGGACGCTCCGTCATCCGTCGCGCCGTCACGACATCAGCAGCACGATCCGGCCATGTCGAGATCCTCGATCCGACAGCGATCGCGCGGCGCCGGAGCGCCCCGGAACCGCTTTCGATCGTGATCTGCCGTGCAGGACCTTGCATCGTGGCGGCTTGCCGTCCCGAAAGCCGGCTTGGCTCTTCACCACTCAGTAACGGCGTTTAGCGTTAACAAACCGTTGATGGTCTGTGGCGGATGTTGGGCACTTGGACCGCGAGGCGGAGCTGCCCGGTAGACGTTTCGTCCTGCTCGCCGCCGTGCCGTTCGGCGGACCGGCGATCGCGATACAACGGTCCGCTCAATAGCGAGGGCTCGCATGCGATTTCGATTGCGGCTGGGTCATGTAAAAGAGTAGTGCCTGCCCATATCCGGTTTGAGCCGCCGCCGCCGTCCGCTTCGAGTCGTTCATGCCAAGTCCCTCCGACAAGCCGGAATCGAAGCGTCCTCGTGCGCTGCAGATCCCCAAAGGCGTTTCCAACCTGCCGGTCTTCACGCCGGACTCGTCGGTTGTCTCCGACGTGATCCCGTCGGCCAATTTCGGCGAGCGCAAGGGTGGGCGCCAGCCGGACATGATCATTCTTCATTACACCGGCATGCCGGATGTCGAAGGGGCAATCACCAAGCTGTGCACCGCCGGCAGCGAGGTCTCCGCGCATTACGTCGTGCTCGAGGACGGACGCATCGTCCAGTGCGTGCCGGAGGCCTTGCGCGCTTGGCACGCGGGTCTCTCGTCATGGGACGGCGAGGAGGACATCAATTCCTGCTCGATCGGCATAGAGATCGTCAATCGCGGCCACGATTGGGGCTATCCGGATTTCCCACCGCGGCAGATCGCGGCGGTCATCGCGCTGTGCCGGGGCATCATGCTCCGCCGCAATGTCCCGGCGCATCGCGTGCTCGGGCATTCCGACGTGGCACCCGCGCGCAAGAAGGATCCGGGTGAGAAATTCCCGTGGCATTCGCTGGCGAATTCGGGCGTGGGCCACTGGGTGCAGCCGGCGGCGATCACCAAGGGCGAGACGCTAAAGCTCGGCAGCATCGGCGACGACGTCAAGGGCTTGCAGAAGGCGCTCGCCAAATACGGCTATGGCGTGCCGATCACGGGTAAATTCGACGGCATCACCATGGATGTCGTCACCGCGTTCCAGCGGCACTTCCGCCCCGAAAAGATCGACGGCATCGCCGACCGCTCGACCTTGTGGACGTTGCATGCGCTGCTGACGAGCCTGCCGGCCGAGGATCAGGCGCCGCGCGTCTGACACGTCAGGCCTCCACGTCGAGCTCGCCGAGCCGCCGTGCATAGAGACGCTTGAGCGGCGCGAGCTGCGTGGCTGCGCTCGCCTCGCGGTAAGCAGCGCGCGCCTCGTCGCGCCGACCGAGCCGCCGCAGAAGGTCTGCCCGCACCGCCGGCAGCAGATCGTACTGCTTCAATCCGCCGCGCGCGGCCAGCGCATCGACCAGTGCCAGCGCCCGCGCCGGGCCGTCGACCATCGAGACAGCGGCCGCATGATTGAGCTCGATCACAGGCGATGGCGCGATCCGCAGCAGAACCTCGTAGAGCCCCACGATCTGCCGCCAATCCGTTTCAGCGTAGCTGGAGGCCTGAGCATGAAGCGCGGCAATCGCTGCCTGGACCGTATAGGGCTGCGGGAGCCCCTTCATGCCCAGGGCCTGTTCGACCAGCCCAAGCCCTTCGGCGATCTGCTCACGATTCCACAGCGAGCGGTCCTGCTCCTCCAGCAGGACGATGTCGCCCGCCGCATTGGTACGGCCGGCGCGCCGCGCATCGTGCAGCAGCATCAACGCGAGCAGGCCCTTGATGTCGCGCGCCTCCGGCATCAAGCCAAGCAGCAGGCGACACAGCCGGATCGCCTCGCGCGCGAGATCCTCACGAATCAGCTCGGTGCCTGAGGTCGCGAGATAGCCCTCGGTGAACACCAGATAGATCACGGTCAGGACACCGCGCAGCCGCTCCTCGAGCGCATCGCGTCCCGGCACCTCGTAGGGAATGCCGGCGAGGCGGATCTTCTGCTTGGCGCGCACCAGGCGCTGCGCCATCGCCTCCTCGCCGGTGACAAGTGCGCGGGCGACCTCGGCGGTGGTGAGGCCGCAGACCGTGCGCAGCGTCAGCGCCACCTGGACCTCCGGCGCGAACGACGGATGGCAGCAGGTGAAGATCAGCCGCAGCATGTCGTCGTCGAGATCGCCCGGCGCGTCGGCATCGTCGTTGGCGGCATCGCGCTCGATGGCGTGAACGATCTCCGCCTCCTTGCCGCGAAAATTGCTCCGCCGCCGGATCCGGTCGATCGCCTTGTTGCGGGCGACATTGACCAGCCACGCCCGCGGGTTGGCGGGAGCGTCGGACCCCCGCCATTTGAGCAGCGCCGCAGCGAACGCATCCTGCAGCACGTCCTCGGCCAGATCGAAGTCACCGACGAGCCGGATCAAGGTCGCGAGTGCGCGGCCGGCCTCATCGCGGAACACCTTGTCGATCGCATCAAGCGTCATCGGTGACCCTTCTCGGCCGCGAGCGCACCGGCCTCAATGATTATATTGCCAGACCGGCCGCACCTCGATCGAGCCGAAACGGGCGCCGGGAATCCGCGCGGCAATCCCGATCGCCTCGTCGAGATTCTTGGCCTCGATCATGTAATAGCCGCCGAGCTGCTCGCGGGTCTCGGCGAACGGACCGTCCGTGGTGAGGATCTTGCCGTCGCGCACCCGCACCGTCGTCGACGTCGTGGTCGGCTGCAGCCGGTCGCCGCCCTTGTAATTGCCGCTCGAGATGATCGACTGGGTGAAGGTCTGGTACTCCGCCAGCATCTTGCCCTCGGCCTCCTTCTCCATCTTCGCGTAGTCGACTTCGTTCTGGTAGATCATCAACAGATATTGCATCGAACTTGCTCCCTTGTTTCGGCCGGATCGCCGACATCCAGTCGAATGGCGCGCTCACGAAACGACACGCCCAGGATAATATTTTTGCCGGCGCAGCGATGGCTTGACCTGATGGCCGGGAAGCCCCATTCAAGCTGCGTCAGTCGGCCGGACGGCCGCTCCGGCAGGCGCCGAAAGGCCGCCGGGGAGGAAAGTCCGGGCTCCATCGACATGCGGTGCCGGATAACGTCCGGCGGGGGCGACCCCAGGGATAGTGCCACAGAGAACGAACCGCTTCCTCCCGCGAGGGAGGCGAGTAAGGGTGAAAAGGTGCGGTAAGAGCGCACCGCGGGGCCGGCAACGGAACCGGCATGGTAAACCCCACCGGGAGCAAAACCGAATAGGGACGGCCACGCGGAGACAATCGCCAAGGCAGATGATGCCAAGGCGATGACGTCCGCGGGAGCGATGTCAGGCTCGCCGTCCGGGTAGGTTGCCCGAGGTCGCGCGCAAGCGCGATCCCAGAGGAATGGCCGTCACGTATCGTCATGCGCAAGCATCACGGTGCCCTACAGAACCCGGCTTACAGGCCGGCTGATATGTTCATGAGGGGCTCGGCGCAGCAGCGCCGGGCCCCTCACCATTTTTGTCAACCGGCGGCCGAGAGCTGGCCGAACTCGGTGGCCTGGCGCTCGAACAGGCTGCGATAGAGTCCGCCGGGTCTGCCAACCAGCGTGGCGTGGCTGCCCTGCTCGACGATACGGCCGCGGTCGAACACCAGGATGCGATCGAGGCTGCGCACGGTCGCCAGCCGATGCGCGATCACGATCGCCGTCCTGCCCTTCATCAGCCGCTCCATCGCCTCCTGGATCAGCGCCTCGGATTCCGAATCGAGGCTCGAGGTCGCCTCGTCCAGGATCAGCACCCGCGCGTCCGCCAGGAACGCCCGCGCCAGCGCGACCCGCTGCCGCTCGCCGCCCGACAGCTTGACGCCGCGCTCGCCGACCAGCGTGCCGTAGCCCTTGGGCAGGCGCGTGATGAACTCATGCGCGTTGGCGAGCCGCGCCGCCTGCTCGATCTCGGCCTGGCTGGCGCCGGGACGGCCATAGGCGATGTTCTCGGCCAGCGAGCGGTGGAACAGGATCGGCTCCTGCTGCACGATCGCGATCTGGCTGCGCAGCGAGTCCTGCGTGGCATGCGCTATGTCCTGCCCGTCGATGAGGATGCGGCCGCCGCCAACGTCGTAGAGCCGCTGCACCAGCTTGACGAAGGTCGTCTTGCCGGAGCCGGAGCGCCCGACGAGGCCGATCCGCTCGCCCGGCCGGATGTCCACCGAGAGCCGGTCATACAGCGGGGTGCGATGGCCGCCATAGTGGAACGTCACCGCATCGAACACGATGTGCCCACCGGTCACCGCGATCGGCCTGGCGTCCTTGGCATCGATGATGCCGATCGGCTCGCTGTGGATCGCCACCAGCTCGTCCATGTCGTTGACCGCGCGCTGCAGGTTGTTGATGTGCATGCCGACGTCACGCAGATACGCATGGATGACGTAGTAGCTCGTCAGCACATAGGTGACGTCGCCTGGCGAGGCCTTGCCCGCCATCCACAGCAGCACGGCGCCGCCGATCACCGAGGAGCGCAGGCACAGCAGCACGCCGAGCTGCACGGCCGCCGTCGTGTTGTAGCGCAGCCAGGTTCGGTTGACGCGACGGCTCCAACGGCTGACGACGCGCATCAGCCGGCCGTCCTCGCGGGCTTCCGCCCCGAACGACTTGACCACCGCATTGCAGCTCAGCGCGTCCGCCAGCGTGCCGCCGACCTTGGTGTCCCAGGCGTTGGAGATCCGTGCGGCCGGGGCGATGTAGCGGGTCGAGAACGCGACGGTCATCGCGACGTACAGCACCGCGCCGACGGCGATCACGCCGCCCAGCGCGCCCCAGTGCAGGCCGAGCAGCACCATCGAGCCCAGCAGCACCGAGAGCGACGGCAGCAGCGCCAGCAGGATGGTGTCGTTATAGAGGTCGAGCGCCCACATGCCCCGGGTGATCTTGCGCACCGTGGAGCCGGCGAAGCTGTTGGCGTGCCAGTCGGTCGAGAAGCGCTGCACGCGCACGAAGGCGTCGCGCGCCACGTCGGACATGATGCGCAGGGTGAACGGCACGATCAGCTGCAGGCCCGACAATCGCAGCACGATCGAGGCGAAGCCGAGGGCTACGATGGCGGCGAACGCCACCAGGGCGCTGTGCCGTGCATCGGCATTACCTGGGCCCAGAGTGAGCGCATCGACCAGCCGGCCAGAGAACAGCGGCATGAACAGATCGGCAGCGGTGGCGCCCAGCAGCGCGCACGCAATGCCGAGCGTCATGCGCGGCTGCTTCAGCCAGTGGCGGAACACGAACGGCATCACGACGCGGATGGCGGCGGGACGCTTGTCGGCCTTCAGGCCGGAGACGTCGACGGTCATGGCATCATCCGGCCGCGCTCGTCGCGCCAGGCCGGCTCCAAATGAGGCAGACGGACGCGGCAGGCGCGGTCTGCGAATGACTAATCAGGCTGTGGGAAGAAGACGGTGGCGCTCAAAGCGAGCGGCCGAACACCAAGACAGGCATCGATCGGGTGCATGCGATCTGCAGATGCGATTCAGTCATGCAAATCTCCCCGGTTCGAGCGACAATTCCCGCCTTATAACCGCGGCGGTATGATTTGGCAACCCGCGTACATCACGTAAGCCATCCAGCTCACCGCGTCGTTATCACCACCCCGCCCGACGTCCTCGTCTCAGTGCGCGTCGCCGCCGCCCGCCATCGGCGAGCTCGGCTTGTTGAGCAGCATCACCATGAAGCTGAGCGCGATGTAGAAGCAGGTCAGCATGAAGAACGCATCGCCATAGCCCATCACGACGGCCTGGCGATGCACGATCTGCGACAGCTGCTTCATCGCCATCAGCGCCGAGTCGCCCATGCCCTGCAGCTTCTGCTGCAGCATGTTGAGGGTCTCGACCGCGGTGGCATTGCCCCAGTTGACGCGCTCGTGCAGGCGGGAAATGTGCAGGTCGGTGCGGTCGTTCAGCACCTGGTTGATCACGGCAAGGCCGACGGCGCCGCCGAGATTGCGCATCAGGTTGAACAGGCCGGATGCATTCTTGACCCGATCCGGCGCCAGGGTGCCGAGCGCGATGTTGTTGGTCGGCACCATCGCGAACATCATGCCGACGCCGCGCAGCACCTGCGGCAGGAAAAGCTCCCAGAAGTCGTAGTCGCGGGTGATGCCGGTCATCTGGTAGGAGCCGATCGCGAAGATCACGAGGCCGAACGCGATCATCAGGCGCATGTCGATCTTCAGCATCAGGCGGCCGACCACCGGCGCCATCAGGAACATGGTGACGCCCGAGACGAACATCGTCTCGCCGATCATCAGGGCGCTGTAGCCGCGGACTTCGGCGAGATAGCGCGGATAGATGTAGGTCAGGCCGTAGAGGCCGATGCCGATGCAGAATTGCAGGAGGCATCCGACCGCGAAGTTGCGGTTGCCGAAAGCGAAGAGGTCGACGATCGGCTCGTCGGCCGTCAGCACCCGCCAGAAGAAGCACACCGCCGAGACGGCGCAGACCGCGGCGAAGATCGCGACCGAGGTGTCCTGCAGCCATTCATATTGCGGCCCCTCCTCCAGCACGTATTCGAGCGAGCCGAGGAAGCCGGCCATGAACAGCAAGCCCCACCAGTCGAAGCGGTCGAGCAGCTCGAAATGCGGCTCGTCGAAATCCACCAGCGCCAGCACGCCTGTCGTGATGATGATGCCCGGCACGATGTTGACGAAGAACAGCCAGTGCCACGACATCGCGTCGGTGATGTAGCCGCCGACCGTGGGACCCACCGTCGGCGCCAGCGTCGCGACCAGGCCGATGATCGGACCGACGATGTGGAATTTGGTGCGCGGGAACACCGTGTAGGCCGAGGCGAACACGGTCGGGATCATGCCGGCGCCGAGGAAGCCCTGCAGCGCGCGCCACACGATCATCTGCTCGATCGACGAGGCGAAGCCGCACAGGAAGCTCGAAATGGTGAAGCCGGCCGCCGAAATCGCGAACAACAGCCGCGTGCCGAGCGCGCGCGACAGGAAGCCGGACAAGGGAATCGCGATCACCTCGGCGATCAGATAGGCCGTCTGCACCCACGACACTTCGCTGGAGCTCGCCGACAGTCCGGCCTGGATCTCGCTCAGCGACGCCGAGACGATCTGGATGTCCAGGATCGCCATGAACATGCCGAACACCATGATCAGGAACGCGATCAGCCGCCGCGGCGCGATGCGGTCCGACGGCGCGGCCGGTGCGCTCATAGTGGGGTCGGCTGTCGTTGCGGTAGCCATGTTCTAATGAGTCCGCTGGAGTCAATGACCGCGCCGCGTCACAGGTGCGCTCCCCTCCCCCCGCGCGAAGCGGAGCTTCGCTAGGCGGGGAGGGGTCGGGGGTGGAGGTCCCCAACGGCGGTCTCGCCCGGAGACCCCCCACCCCAACCCTCCCCCGCAAGGGGGGAGGGAGCTGACTTCCGATGACGCAACAGCGAATGCAATCGCGTCAGTTAGATCACCTCGCTACTTCCCCTGCACCGTCGCCGGCGCGTCGAGATCTCCGTCGCTGTCGGCATCCTTGGCGCCGTCGGTGGTGTCGACGGTGACGTAGACCGACATGCCGGCGCGCAGCAGGTTCTGCCGCGCAACCTCCTTCGGCACGCGGATGCGCACGGGCAGGCGCTGCACGATCTTGGTGAAGTTCCCGGTGGCGTTGTCCGGCGGCAGCAGGGTGAACACCGAGCCCGAGGCCGGCGAGATGCTGTCGACCACGCCCTTGAAGCCGCGCGCGCCATAGGCGTCGACCTTGATCGTGACCGGCTGGCCCGGACGGATGCGCCTGAGCTGGGTTTCCTTGAAGTTCGCGTCGATGAAGACGTCGTCGAGCGGCACGACGTTGCCGAGCCGCTGGCCGACCGCGACGAAGTCGCCGGTGTTGACGAGACGGTTGGAGAAGGTGCCGTCGACCGGCGCGCGCACGGTGGCGAATTCGAGATCGCGCTCGGCCTTGGCAAGCGATGTCTTCAGCTCGGCGAGCTGCGCCTGGGCCTCGACCTGCTGCGCCTTCGTCACCTCGACATTGTCGCGCGCGGCGTCGTACGCGGCACGGGCGGCGCGGACCGCCGCCATGCCCTGGTCGCGCGCGGCTTCCGACTGCTCGAAGGTCGCATGCGAGGCAAAACCCTTGCTGCTCAGCGCCTGCTGGCGCTCATAGTCGAGCCCGGCGCGCTTCATCGCGGCTTCGGATGAGGTGAGATTGGCCTGCGCCTGCTCGGCGGCACTCTGCTGCGCGGCGACCTGGCGGCCGATGCGCGCGATCGTCGCCTCCTGCGTGGCAATCTTGGTGCGGGCGGCGTCGACCGCGATCTTGTAGTCGCCGTCGTCGATGCGGAAAATCACGTCGCCCTTGCGAACCACCGAATTGTCGCGCGGCACGATCTCCTGGATGTGCCCGGAGACGCGCGCGCCCAGCATGGTGTTGTTGGCGCGGACGTAGGAATCGTCGGTCGAGACCATGAAGCGGCCGACCAGATAATAGTGCGTGGCATAGCCGGCGGCGGCTAGCGCGAGCAGTACGCCGATGCCCGCCAGCACGCGCTTGCGTTTGCCGGATTTCGGAGCGGCGGCGGGCGCGGCTTGCGGCTTCGCGCCCGTGGGAGCGCCGGCCGGCGCCGGCCGTTCAAGCGGCGCCTCGGTGCTGACGTCGGCCTTCGGGTCAGCCGGCTTGGCATCAACCGGCTTGCGCTGTGCCGCGTCGCTGGCCTGCGGCCGGACCGGCCCAGACCTCGTCTGTTCCAGCGTTTCCTCAGCGTCCGGACGGCGCGCCCGCACAGCCTGATCTCTCGCAGCGGCCATCAGAGACTCCACCCATGACAGCGGGGCCGCTCAGGCCCCGAAAATCGAAAATCCCGACCGAACCGTTCGGTCAATTCATCTCTACCATTGACCGAACCGTTCGGTCAATCTATATCTTCGCTACCGCAACATATCCGCGCAGATGCTTTTGTGACGTTGGCACCGGCCAAATCTTCGGGAACAGCCTAAACCAATGATTGAGCCGCACCAAAACACCACCCAGGCGACGACGGACGACGATTCCTCGAAGCGTCGGCAAATCCTCGAGGGCGCCCGCAAGGTGTTCATGGACATGGGCTTCGACGGCGCCAGCATGGGCGAGATCGCGCGCGTCGCCGGCGTCTCCAAGGGCACGCTGTACGTCTACTTCGCCGACAAATTCCGCCTGTTCGAGGCGATCGTCGAAGAGGAGAGCGTGCATCGGGGCGCCTCGAATTTCAGCTTCGACCCGGATCGCGATGCCGCGACCGTGCTCAGCGAGTTCGGCAAGGCCTGGATCGCGGTGGTCTGCCGGCCGGGCGGCGGATCGGCGATCCGTACCGTAATGGCGATCGCCGAGCGGATGCCGGACGTCGGCCGCCGCTACTACGAGTGCGTGCTCAACGGCACGATCAGCCGGCTGGCGGCCTATCTGCAGGCCCGTGTCGACGCCGGCGAGCTCGCCATCGACGACTGCCATCTGGCGGCCTCGCAATTCCAGCAGATGTGCCAGGCCACGCTGTTCCTGCCCTTCATCTTCCAGGCCGAGCCGGCCCCCTCGCCCGACCGCGTTCACAAGGTCATCGCCAGCGCCGTAGGCATGTTCCTCGCCCACTATGGCGTCAAGAACTGAGGACGGGCCGCGGATGGCGGCATCTGCGGCTCTGTTCTCACCAGCATCGGGCATGCGCTTTCCTTCTCGCGACGGATGACGTCCGAGCTTGGCGTCCGGATCACCCTCGAATCGATCGGAGGGTGCAGGGAAGGCCGGGCGCTGGCCGCGCCCGTGGCCCGCCTGCTCAAAAAAATGCAGGCGGCAGGTACCACAGGTTCAGCCGAGATCACCCGGCCCTCCCTGCGCGATGGGCTTACGACTTATACGTAGTCTCCCCGGTGTCCGGGCTTGTAGCCACCGTCATCAGCGCGATGCGCTGGGCATCGTCGCCAACTTGGCGCCAGCATCGGGGCGCCAGGACCATACGACTTCATCGTCCTGCCGGTCGCGTTCGTCCGCTCGCGATTTCAGCGCGCTGCGCGCCGACAGGCCACCGCTCCCCGCCTCCAACGCTCGTGACGACCGCGAAACGTCCCTCTTCGATCGAGGCGGGATGGCGGTAGACAACCATGAAATTCGGAAAAATGGAAGATCAAAATTTTTGCGCGAGGGACTGGACAGGGCAAATCAGTTTGATGGGACTGACAAATTTAGTTTTTGCGCGCACATGGTCTTTAAGGCGCGCGACCGCAGCAGCCGGCGTCATCGCGAGCGAAGCGACGCGATCCAGGGGCCGCACCAACAGTCTGGATTGCTTCCGCCTACGCCCGATCGGCTTCGGCGGACACGTCGGCGCAAGGGCGCCTTGCAATGACGTGGACGATGCAAGGCGCGCAGGGTGGACAAACGGCGCCTTGCTCCGCTGCAGCCGCGGGTGACGATGCAACGGCGCTGCCCACCCTTCCAAAACCGATGCACCTGCCTGAACTGGACAGCCGGCCGGAGCCTAAAGTCCGAGAAGGGCCGATTCCGTTGAAAAAGTCGACAGTAGTTTCGTCGTGAACGCCATCTGTTTCGAGGACGAATTGGCGCGTTGTGGTTCACGCGGGCGTCAGCGCGGGCATCGGGATCAGCTTGGCCATCTTACGAAGGTTCTGAGCGGCTGCAGCGAGGGTGAACTCGTCGCGTGCGCCGTTCGGCCCTCTTAGTCGCAGCCGATCTAGCTTGAGGATGCGCTTGAGATGCGCGAACAGCATCTCAATCTTCTTGCGGAGCCGGCGTGAAGTGCGGCCTTCCCATGAGCTTGCGATCTCGCGTGCCATGTCGCGAGCGCCCTCGTAGATCGAGCGCGGCACTTTTCGGGCCGGGGTGTTGGGGCAACACCTGCTTCTTAGAGAGCATGCTTGACAATCGCGCTTGCTCGCACGGTAGAGGACCGTCGTGTCGTTGTTCACCAGCGTCCCTGTAGTGGTGAGGGGTTTGCCAGCGGGGCAGCGATAGACGTCCCTGGTATGGTCGTAGGTGAAGGCCTCACGCGAGAAGGTCCCGTCGGTGCGGGCCGACTTGTCGAAGACGGTCACGTGCGGCTCGATCCCGTGCTCGTAGACCAGCCACCCGAGCATCTCAGCGGAGCCATAGGCGCTGTCGCCGAGAAGCCGGCTTGGATAAAGATCGAACCTTTCGATTGAACGCTCAATCATGCGCTTGGCGGCCAATACTTCTGCCTGGCGGATCGCCGTGGTCGCTTCGACATCGACGATGATCGCATTCTCGACGTCGACCAGATAGTTCGTCGAGTAGGCGAAGAAGGCTTGGCCGCCGTGCGCTCCCGTCCAGCGCGCCGCCGGGTCGGAGGGCGATACAAACTTGGGCGTGACCTCCGTCGCGGCACCGAACGCGGCATCATCAAGAACGGCAAGATACTCGTCGATCGCTCGACCCGCAGCCTCCGGCGGAAGCCTCTTATCGCCTTCGATTCCCTTCTGCCGATTGGCATCCGCCTTGATCAGGCTCGCGTCGACTGCGAACCCTTCGCCGCCGATCAGGCGCTCCCGGATGCAGCGGCGCAAGACGGTCTCGAACACGCGACGGAAGAGATCGCTCTCACGGAAGCGGCCGTGCCTGTTCTTCGAGAACGTCGAGTGATCGGGGACAGCTCCATCCAGACCCAGCCGGCAAAACCAGCGGTATGCCAGATTGAGATGGACTTCATCGCAGAGGCGCCGTTCCGATCGGATGCCGAAGCAATAGCCGATCAAGAGCATCCTGATCATCAGCTCCGGATCGATCGAGGGCCGCCCGATGTTGCTGTAGAACGGCGCCAGCTCCCGCCGTAAGTCCTCAAGGTCGACGAACCTATCGATCGACCGCACGAGGTGGTCGGCTGGGATGTGCCTTTCCAGCGAGAACTCATAGAACAACGCAGCCTGTTCGACTTGCCGATGCCCCATCATGACCTTCAGTCCTGCCCACTAGACAGACTGAATCACCGATATCTCTGCGTCGCAACTGCTGACTTTTTCAACGAAATCGACCAGATCCGGACTTTTGCGCCGATCATGGGCTTTCTGTCATTCGCCAATCAGCCGTAGCCAATTCGGCCGATGTTGAACTGCGCCGCTCCTCCCCCGCAGCGTAGCGCGGCAGATCGGAGATTGCCCCTTCGAAAGCTGCCCTGATTTCGCTTTGGCCGAAGTTCCTGTCCCAAAGCTCAGTCATAAAGCAGTTGATGATGAAATCTAACGGCGCGGTCACGTTGTGAGGCTTTCCGGCGACCAACTTTGCGCACTGCAGACCGAACTGATAGGCGGCATCGGTGCACTGACCTTCCCAAGGTACTTCATGCCGTTCAGTCATAGTCCTTCGTCCTCCGAACGCGCGACTCGTAACTCATGCCCTCTCGAGTTGGTAGTGGCAAGGTCTGCAACGGGCCAATTGCTGAGACTGTTGACTAAGCCGCTGCTTAACGAGAACTGTCGTCGCCAACAACGTCTCGCTGCTGGTCCAAAATGCGCCTCAGCTCCGACGAGGGTCGACGAATTGCTCGCTTGGCACGTCGGCCAATCGATCTGCTGTGTCGGAAAAACGCATAACCAGCGAGCAGAATTGCAGTGACGCCAGAAATCACGTGACCAGCCGCTAGAGTCGCAAAGCAGAGCGGCCCACCGACGCAGATCACACCGGTCCATAGTAGACAGAATCCAAGGTAAGTCTTGCCTGTCGGGATGCCGCTGCTCATGGTCACAACCGTAGCGCCTTTATGATCTCTCGGCCCGGCAAAATCGTCCGCGCCGCATCCGCACGTGGCCAATGGTGAATCTAGGATTGACGCTATCTGCCATTGTCCCGGTCGGACCAGGCGCTAGGTGTTTCGCCGACGGCATCCGCAGGCGCATGACCGGGCGCTGGCCCGCCGGCTCTGGGAGCGCTCGGAGCAGTTGCTCGACGCAGCCCCGACGATGTCACGCGCAGCCGTGCGGGCCATCTGATGGGTGTCGGAAACATCAGTCGTAGGGTGGGCAAAGTAGCCGCCTGCAGGTCGGTCGCGTGCCCACCATCGCTCCGCGCACGAGAAAGCGGGATGGTGGGCACCGCGCGCGACGCATCACGTATGATCAGCGGCATCGGGGCGCGCCTTTGCCCACCCTACCCTGTCGCCAACACAAGCGAAGCAATCAGAGGCGCGGGAAGAGTCTGGATTGCTTCGGCGCAAGAGCGCCTCGCATTGACAGAGAGTGGGCAGGCTCCGCGCCAAAACCTCAACTGTCGTCGCCCGGCTCGACCGGGCGATCCAGTATTCCGCGGCGGCTGTGATGACACGCGACGTCACGGCGTACTGGATGCCCGCCGGAGCCTGCCCTCGGGCTCGCCAAAGGCGAGACCCGGGGGCGGGCATGACATTGGAGGATTTGGCCGGCAGGGTGCCAAATCTCTTTCTGCTCTACTTCTTCCCGCTCTTGGTCGTGTGGGAATGCGAATGGCTATGACTATGGGCGTGGCTATGCGAATGCGCGTGCCCATGGCCTTGCGCCGCCTCGACCGGCATCATCGCGACGTGGCCGTGGCGGACGCCGCGCTCGGCGATGACGTGGTCGGCGAACGCCTTGACCTCGCGGCGCTCGCCCTTGAGCACGGTGACCTCAAGGCAGCTCTCCTGGTCGATGTGGACGTGCAGGGTCGCCTGGGCGAGGCCGGAATGGTCGTGCGCCTCCTGGGTGAGTCGCTTCGGCAGCTCGCGCGCGGCATGGTCGTAGACGTAGCTGAGCGTCGCGATGCAGTGGCGGCTGTCGCCGGCCGCCCCGTCCGCCGTCTCCAAGCCGCTGCGCAGCAGATCGCGAAACGCCTCCGAGCGGTTATCGTAGCCGCGCCGGGCCATGAAGGCGTCGACCTCGGCGAGTAGATCGTCGTCGATCGTGATCGTCAGGCGCTGCATGTCCGGTCTCCCTGAGCTGCGCGGCAAGCGCCTATCCACCGCATGAGTATGATGTATTCACGTTGACATCATACCGGTGTCACCTTAGCGTTCTTTAACATTCGACAGTAGGGCGATCCAAGCGAGCATGTCGCGGGCCAACGAAGGCGCGCTGCAGTTGATGATGCATGCCCTGTGGCGAGTTCTAGGGGCGTGACGATGCGGTGGCGTGGGGCGAGTGTTGGCGTGCTGATGGCGGCATTGGCGCAGCAGGCAAACGCCCATCCGGAACGGGCCCCTGCCGAGTTGCCGACGGTCGACGTGGATGCCCCCCGACGCACGGCCAAGCCGAAGCCGCAGGTCCGGCGGTCGGCGCAGCGGCCGAAGCCGGGCACGGCCGGTGCGACTGCGCATGTGATGCCGGCCGCCACGGCCGCGGCTGCACCATCCGGCGCGCCCAATGTCGGCTCCGGCCCAGCGCAGCCGCAAGGCATGGCGAGCGAGGTCGTGATATCCGGCGAGGAGATCAACGCCCGCCCGGCGACGCGCCCCGGCGAGGTGCTGGAAGCGGTGCCCGGCCTGATCGTCACGCAGCACTCCGGCGAAGGCAAAGCCAACCAGTATTTTCTGCGCGGCTACAACCTTGATCACGGCACCGACCTCGCGCTGTTCGTCGACGACGTGCCGGTCAACATGCGCACCCATGCCCACGGCCAGGGCTATGCCGATCTCAACTGGCTGATGCCGGAGACGATCGGCCGTGTCGACGTGCGCAAGGGGCCCTACTTCGCCGACGAGGGCGACTTCGCCTCGGTCGGCAGCGTCCATATCGGCCTGGTCGACAGCGTGCCGAAGGCGATCGCGCAGGTGACGGCGGGCAGCTTCGGCTATCGCCGCTTCTTCGGCATGGACTCGGTGCATGTCGGCGACGGCCATCTCCTGATCGCCGGCGAGGCCGGCCGCTATGACGGTCCCTGGACCACGCCCGACGATGCCAAGAAGATCAACGGCCTGATGCGCTACTCGCAGGGCACGGCAACCGACGGCTTCTCGATCACCGGCATGGCCTATGCGAACCGCTGGACCTCGACCGACCAGGTGCCGGAGCGCGCCATCACCTCGGGATATCTCGGCCGCTACGATGCGGTCGATCCGACCGACGGCGGCAAGACCAACCGCTTCGCGCTGTCCGGCCGCATCGCCGGCAGCGACGACGCCGGCTCGTGGAAGGCCAACGCCTATGTGGTGAAGAGCCAGCTCGATCTCTACAACAATTTCACCTACGCACTCAGCAACCCCACCTATGGCGACCAGTTCCACCAGCACGACGATCGGCTGATGCTCGGGGCCAATGCGTCGCGCACCTTGAACGGCAGCTTTGCCGGCCGACCGATGGAGACGACGTTTGGCGTCCAGACGCGCTACGACGACATCGCGCTGGCGCTGACCAACACCCGTCAGCGGGTGTTGCTCTCCGACATCGATCCATTGAGCACCGGCGTCGTTCGCGCCGACAAGGCCGGCGAAGGCAGCGTCGGGATCTACGTCGAGAACACCGTGCGCTGGACCGACTGGCTGCGCACCACGGTCGGCTATCGCGGCGACTATTATCAGACTCACGTCTACTCGCTCACCAACGGCAACAACACCGGCGACGCTTCCGCGAGCCTCGGCAGCCCGAAGTTCCGTATGGTGATCGGACCGTTCAACAGGACCGAGTTCTTCCTCGGCGCCGGCTACGGCATGCACAGCAACGATGCCCGCGGCGCGACCACGACCGTGGATCCAGCCGATCCAACCAACAAAGTTGCCTCCTCGCCGCTCCTCGTCCGCACCAAGGGCGCCGAGGTCGGCGTGCGCACGCGCATCGTCCCCGGACTCGACTCGTCGCTAAGCGTGTTCATGCTCAACCAGGATTCCGAGATACTGTTCTCGGGCGATGCCGGCAACACCGAGGCGAGCCGGCCGAGCCGGCGCTATGGCTTCGAGTTCACCAACCACTATCGCCCGGCGTCGTGGATCGACATCGACGCCGACCTCGCGATGACGCATGCCCGCTTCGTCGGCTCCGACGACGGCCAGGCCGACGCCTATAACCAGCTCGTCGCGGCCGGCGCGCCCGCCGAGGTGTTGCGCGGCAATGCGCCGGGCAACTACATCCCCAACGCGCCTTCGGTGATCGCCTCGGCCGGCATCACGCTCGGCGAGAAGACCGGCTGGTTCGGCGGCCTGCGCTGGCGCTATCTCGGATCGACGCCGCTGACCGAGGACAACTACTTCCGCTCGACCGCGACCAGCGTGTTCAACGGCCGCATCGGCTTCCGCGACGCCAATGGCTGGCGCATCCAGCTCGACGTGCTGAACCTGCTCAACACCAAGGCCAGCCAGATCTCCTACGGTTACGGCTCGCTGCTGGCGACCGACCAGCTCTACCAGGCTTGCTACGGCTCATCGGCCTCCCCGTTGCCGCCCCCGCCGGTGCCGCCGGCCCAGGTCTGCCAGACCGGCGTGATGGACCGCGTGCTGCACCCGATCGAGCCGCTGACGTTCCGGGTGACGGTGGCGGGGACGTTCTGAGGCCCGCCGCGACCGCGGTCGGCTCCCCTCCCCCTTGCGGGGAGGGGTTGGGGGTGGGGGTCCACGCGTCCCGCTGTTGATGAGAGCCAGCGCGCCGACAGGCACGACGCTTCGTTGCGTGTCGCGTTACGCACCCCATGAGTTCTCGACAGATGGTGGGGATCTCACCACGTTCAGCGCGTGGGGACCCCCCCCGCCCCCTCTCCGCAAGGGGGAGGGGAGCTCACTGGGCAAGAGTTCGAGCCGTCGCGTGCTATAATGCGTGCCTCTCCTCGGGACCGAAACCATGTCCGACCGCACCACCCATTGGCAGACCGTCTACACCACCAAGGCCGAG
Source organism: Bradyrhizobium sp. SZCCHNR1017 (assembly GCF_032381375.1). Classification (NCBI taxonomy): domain Bacteria; kingdom Pseudomonadati; phylum Pseudomonadota; class Alphaproteobacteria; order Hyphomicrobiales; family Nitrobacteraceae; genus Bradyrhizobium; species Bradyrhizobium sp. SZCCHNR1017. The sequence goes on from NZ_JAUHIR010000012.1 coordinate 192,243, forward strand.
ACCGAGGTGAGCTGGTACCAGGACGACCCGGCGACGTCGCTGCGGATGATCCGCGAGGCCGGTGCGACACCGACATCGCGGATCATCGACATCGGTGGCGGCGCCTCGCGGCTGGTCGATGCGCTGCTCGCGGCCGGCTACGGCGCGCTCGCCGTGCTCGACATCTCCGACGCGGCACTGGCGACGGCGCGCCGCAGGCTTGGCGCGGCGGCGGCCGGGGTGACGTGGATCGCCTCCGACGTCACCACCTGGACGCCGGACGCGCGCTACGATGTCTGGCACGACCGGGCCGCCTTCCATTTCCTCACCGCGCCCGAAGACCGCGCCGCCTACGTCGACCGCCTGCGCGCGGCCGTGGTGACCGGCGGGGCCATCATCATCGGCACGTTCGCGTCCGATGGTCCGGAGAAGTGCAGCGGACTGCCGGTCGTCCGCTACGACGCCCACGGACTGGCCGCTGCGCTGGGTCCTGCTTTCACGCTGGAGGACAGTTGCACCGAGGTGCATCGCACGCCATGGGACTCTACGCAGCAGTTCAATTTCTGCCGCTTCCGCGCCGGTTAGAGCATGATCCGGAAAAGTGGAAGCCGGTTTTCCGAAAAGATCATGCTCAAACAAGGAGATGAGATCATGATGCGATTCCGTGGAATCGCATCATGATCTAGTCAGCAGCACAGAGGCGGCCCATCCGACACGACGAGAACCTCGGTGTCGGTATCCTCGCTGCGCGCGGCATCCTCCGCTCCGCCAGCCGACGTCTCACTCTCCGGCGGCGTGCGCCAGGGAATCGGCTTCGGCGGCATCCGCTCCAGACGCTGCGCATCGGCGACGGCGCGGCGTGCCGTCTTCAGCGAGCGGCAGACCAGCACGGCCTGCTCGGCGGTGCCGACCTCGAAGCCCGCCCCAATCGCCTTGATGCGATACGATGCCATCTCCGCCTCTCCCAATCCGGCAGCAACCAGAACCCCGCGCGCCTTGTTCCTGGCGACTGTGGCAGGTCTAGTGTCGGCCAAAGGCGGACGGCAAAACTGGTCAACGGACTCCTAATCCGCAGCGCGTGACGTCGGCGTTTGCGTTTCGGGACGGGACAGAGCGCGGTCAGGCGCGGCTGACGGCGAAAGAAATCCACAACCGCGCACAGGACGGGCGAATGGCGAATGGCGAATGGCGAATGGCGAATGGCGAGCAGGTGATCGTCCCGATCCCGATTCGCTACTCGCTATTCCCTATTCGCCCACTCAATAGTCCCGGAATTCGTCTTCCTCGTTGATCAGCTGGCCGATGCTGCGCGGCTGCTTGCGCGACGGGATCGAGCTGGTCACGTCGGGCTCGCGCTGGCCGTAGCCATAGCGCCGCTGCTGCGCGCGTGCCGCCACCGCCTCGCCGGATTGCGCGGCTGGCTGGCAGATCATGCGGCGGCTGGCGCGGCGCATCAGGTCCACATGGATGTGGTCGTAGTGATAGACGTTGGAGCCGGGCGCCAGCACGGTGGTGAACTGCTGGCACGCCCCGCCCTGGATGTCGCGCAGAAAGCCCTGCTCCTCCGGCAGGCCGATCCAGCCGTCCTTGACGCTGATGCGGCGGCCGTCGGCGAGCGTGAAGGCGGCGATATCGAGCGCGTTGCCGAAGGCATGCTCGGAAATGTGCGCGCTCGGATTGCCGTTCATGCCGCGGCAGGAATAGGCCGAGATCTGCTTGATCTCGACGACCTTGGTGCCGAACCAGCGCTGGGCTGCCGGCTGCACCGACTCCGCGATCCAGCGGTCGAGTGCCGAGACGATCGGACAGGCGAGCGTCGCGGTCGGCTTCACCGCGACCGGGCCGACGGTGCCGACCGGATCGCGCGACGGTCCGAGCCGCGGCGGCGGTTCCTGCTGCGGATAGGCGGTGCGAGCGGCCGGCTGACCGCCAGAGGGCGAATAGGCCGCGTCGGCCGGCTGATTGACGTCGTCCTCGCCGACCGGCGGCTCGAGCTGCAGTGGCGCGCCGGGAGGGGCGCCATAGGACGGCGATGCCGGACCCGGATAGGCCGCGCTCGACGACGGATAGGCGGGCTGCGGCGCCGCCTGTGGCTGATAGGTCGCGGGCGGGGCGTAGCGTTGCGGCGGCTGGTTGATCGGCCAGCGCGGCTGGCCGCCGATCGCGGCCGGCGGACGCAGGCTTTCATCGGCGAAGCCATAGCTCGTGGTCGCTTCGCCGAGCGCCGCCACCTTCAGCGGATAGTCGGCGCCGCACATGCCGGGGCCGGAGATCGGATTGATGCGGACGATATCCGCGCTCTCCTTCACCGCGCCCGATTTCAGGCAGGCGATCTCGGCCTCGGCCCGCCACGGCTCGCGCTCCTGGAAGAATCCACGGCCGCAACCCGCAAGCGAGACAAGGACGATGGAGCCGACGAGATACAAACGAACTCCGCGCGTCATATGCAGAGGTTTGCGGCAATTTGCTTAAGGACCTGTCAATGCCGTCCATTTACGGCGCGCAAACCATCGTGACGTGAAAGGCAGTCCATTTACGGGGAAGCGACAACCGCGCTGTCTTTTTTGCCGATGCCGATCGGATATGTGTGGCGCGCGCTTTGCGGAGCAGGCGTCAAGCGCGAGCGCACGCCAGGTGCGCGAGATGCGAAACGGGAGCGGTCCCATGAGCCTTGCCGATCGGCTGAGCATGGTGGTCACGTATGTCGTGTTTGCATTCGTCGGCGCGATCATCGTCGGGATGATCTGATCGCTGCGATCCGACCTCGATCGATTGACGGGCCGCGGTGGGCCGCGTGCGGCCCCAGCCGCATTGCCTTTTCGGCTGTGACCCTTGTCACAGATCGCGCCGTCACCCGCGTCTAAGAGTTCCCTCCAGGTTCACGACGCCGTCCGAGGGAGCTCATTCATGAAGACCGTGTATCTGGCCGCAGCAGCCGTTCTGATCGCGAGCAGCGCCGCGCAGGCCGGCAGCTCGATCGCGTTCAATTTCGACGGACACAAGATCCGCGTCACCGTGCCGCGCAACTGCCAGTCGCTGTCCTGCCTGCAGGTGTCCGGCATCGACCTCAGCGGGCTGAAATCATCCAAGCTCGACGATGACGATGCGCCGGCGAGCAGCGCGCCTGCGGCCGGCGCTCCGGCCCCCGCTGTCGCGGCGCCCGTGGCGGCTCCGCCGGTCGTCAACGCGCCGGCGCCCGCCGCCACCGCGCCAGCCGCGGCCGCGCCAGCCCCTGCATCGCCCACTGCCGCTGCGCCATCCACGACCGTGCAGATGCCGGTGCCGCCGGCGCCGGTCGCGGCGACCGCGCCTGCTCCACAGCCAGCCCCGGCACCCGCGCCGGTCACGGTTGCCGCGGCGCCTGCCGCAGTTCAGCCGGCGCCGGCAGCCGATCCGAACTCGCCGCTCGGGCTGTGGGCCACCGAGGGCGGCAAGGGCAATGTCGTGATCGAGCCGTGCGGCGCCAACATCTGCGGCTTTGCCGAGAAGACGCGGGAGAAGATCCTGATCAACATGAAGCCGAAGGACAGCAAATGGGTCGGCCGCATCCACGATCCGGACGGCGGCGGCAACTACGACTCCACCGTGGTGCTCAAGAATCCGAACACGCTGCGGGTCCAGGGCTGCGCCTTCGGCGGCCTGTTCTGCGGCGGACAGACCTGGAAGCGCGTGAGCTGATCGCCGTCCCTCGAGATCGGCGAACGCAAAGGCCCCGCCGGGATCAGCACCGGCGGGGTTTCCTCCTCGTGGCGTCTGCTACGCCACCTTGGCGGGGATCGCCGCGGGCATCGCGAGGCGCAGCGGCAGCGACAGCCGTACCCGCAGGCCGCGCGGGGCGTTGGGCATCAGCGCGATGCCGCCGTCATGCTTCTTCATGATCTCCTGCGCGATCGACAGGCCGAGGCCGAAGCCGCCGGCGGAGCGCGCCTGGTCGAGCTTGACGAACGGCTCCAGCGCGCGCGCCTGCAGCGCCTGCGGAATGCCCGGGCCGTCATCGGCGACCTCGATCGCGATCATGCCGTCGGCCAGGGTCGACAGGCTGACCACGACCTCGCTGCCGTGCTTGACCGCGTTCTCGACCACGTTGGTGACGGCGCGCGACAGCGCCCGCGCCCGGCCCTCGCAGACCAGCCGCGACGGTCCATCGAAGCTGACGGCGTGGCCGACATCGGCGAAGTCGCAGCAGATCGTCTCGAGCAGGCTCGCCAGCTCGATCCGCGCCGGCTGCTCCGCCTTGGTGTCGTCGCGCAGGTAATCGAGCGTCTCGTCGAGCATGCGGCTGACCTGGTCGATGTCGCGCAGCATCGCGCTGCGCATCTCGCCCTGCCCGATCCGCTCCGAGCGCAGCCTGAGCCGCGTCAGCGGCGTGCGCAGGTCGTGGCTGATCGCCGCCAGCATCCGCGTGCGGTCGTCGAGCAGCGCGCGGATGCGCGCCTGCATCTCGTTCAGCGCCTCGGCGACCTGGGCGATCTCCCTGGGCCCGCGCCGGCTCAGCGGCTCCTGCGCGCCCGGCGAGCGGCCGAATGCGGCCGCCGCGCGCGCCATCTCCGACAGCGGCCGGATGATCGCCCGCGCCGCGTAGATCGAAAGCAGCACGCCCAGGATCAGGATGAGAAACAGGAACACCGCCGTCGGCTTCAGCACCATCGACCAGAATTCGAGGCGCGGCACGTCGTCGAACACCAGCGCACGCTCGCCGTCGACCTGGACGATGATCTGGGTCGGCGGCGCCGCACCATAGCCGACGCCGTGGAGCAAGGTGACGTCACGCAGCACGCTGAGCTGACGGCGGGCCAGCCGCGAGGTCCATGGCACGTCCCTGACCGGCTTGGCGAGCAGCGTCAGCGAGGTCAGCGGCACCAGCTCGACCTGGATGCCGGAGCTGCGCAGGCTCGACAGGCTGCTCTCGACGGCCACGGGGTCGTTCGCGGCGCGGACGAAGTGCACCGCCTCGGCGACGCGCGCGATGCCGTAGGCCGGCGATTCCTGCTCGTCGGGCGGATCGAGAAACAGCAGCGCGGCCGCGATCATCAGCACCATGCCGAACAGCACCGACAGCGACGCCAAGGTCACGATCTGCGTGGTGAGGCCGAGGCGCGGGCACGGCTTGCTATCTGGCGTCATCGATGGTCTCGACTCTTGGCGTGAACACGTAGCCGCCGAGGCGCACGGTCTTGATCAGGGACCAACTGCGCGCGCCCGGCTCGATCTTCTGCCGGATACGGCTGATATGGACGTCGATGCTGCGCTCGACCGGCCCGGCCTGCCCGCCGTGCGCCAGCTCGATCAGTTGCTCGCGCGACAGCACGCGGCCGGCATTGCGGCAGAACGCCAGCAGGATATCGAACTCCGCGCTGGTCAAGGTGATCTTGACGCGGTCGGGATCGAACAGCGTGCGCGTCGCCGGCTCGATGCGCCAGCCGTCGAACGTCATCGGCGCCTGCCGCGCCGCGATCACGGCGGGATGCAATTGCGACCGGCGCAGCAGCGCGCGGATGCGCGCCACCAGCTCGCGCGGATTGAACGGCTTGACGACATAGTCGTCGGCGCCGAGCTCGAGGCCGAGGATGCGGTCGATGTCCTCGCCCTTCGCCGTCACCATGATGATCGGCACGGTCGAGATCTGGCGCAGGCGGCGGCAGATGCTCATGCCGTCGTCGTCCGGCAGCATCACGTCGAGCATGATGAGGTCGACCTGCTCGCGCTGCAGGAGGTCGTTCATCGCGGCCGCGGAGGACACGAAGCGCGGCGCGAAGCCGTGCTCCTGCAACAGCTCGGTGAGCAGCGCCGCAATCTCCCGGTCATCTTCGACGCAGAGAATGCGCGCGGCTGCCGGTATGTTCGCGTCTGCGGACACGGCGGTATCGTGTGACGACATCATGCGCGGAACATGGTCGATTTGAGTCCAAAAGAACAGCCCGAAGCGAGGTCCGATCGTGGCGAAAGTAAGCTGTATTGTTAAGGCGGAAACATTTCTTCACGCGACTTAATCCTGCGCAATCGTTAACCTGCCTAGGCTCCGCGCATCAAACAAACACGGGGAAGTCCTGCGGCGTGGCCGACCAGCCGGCGCGGCCTCCTTTCGAACCGCGATAGTATCAGCCGCCGTGAAGCCCGTCCTGCTCGCACTCTGCCTCGCCACGCCGCTGCTCGCCGGCTGCGCCGTCGGCCCCGATTACGTGACGCCTGAGTTCGGCGTGCCGAAGCGCTGGAGCAGCGACCGCAATCGGCCGGCGCAGACGCTGAAGCTCGCGCAGTGGTGGCGCAACCTCAATGATGACCTGCTCGATCAACTGATCAGCGAGGCGGTTGCCGGCAATCTCGACGTCGCCGCCGCCAAGGCGCGCATCCGCGAGGCGCGGGCGACGCAGCGCCAGGCGGTCGGCGCGCTGTTTCCGTCCGTCAGCGGCACCGGCACGGCAACGGAGACCCGCAGCGCCGGCAGCTCGACGAGCGGCATCGCGATCGCTCCTACCACCTACAGCCAGTACCAGGCCGGCTTCGATTCGAGCTGGGAGCTGGATCTGTTCGGCGCCAACCGCCGTGCGGTCGAGGCGGCGACCTACGGCGTCGATGCCGCCGAGGACGATCTGCGCGCGACCTTGCTGACGCTGGTCGGCGACGTCGCCTCCAACTACATCGATGCCCGCGCCTACCAGGCGCGAGCGGCGCTGGCGCGGCGCACTGCCGCCTCGCAGCGCGAGACCGCGGCGCTGACCGAGCGCAAGCAGAATGCCGGCTCTGCCTCGGCCGTCGACACCGCCAAGGCGAGCGCGCTGGCCGCCAGCACCGAAGCAACCATCCCGACCTATGAGAGCAGCTATCAGCAGGCCGTGCATCGGCTCGGCGTCCTGCTCGGCCGCGACCCGACGGCCCTGAATCTCCGCCTGTCGCGCGCGGCGCCGATCCCATCGCCGCGCCTGCCGCTGCCGAAGGGCATCCCGGCCGACGTGCTGGTCATGCGGCCCGACGTGCGCAAGGCCGAACGGCAGCTCGCGCAGTTCACCGCGAAGATCGGCCAAGCCACCGCCGCGCTGTACCCGGATGTCAGCCTGACCGGCACGGTCTCGACCACGGCGCTGAAGCTCGGCGATCTCGGCAAGAGCTCGACGATCGGCTGGTCGATCGGCCCGAGCGTCTCGGTGCCGATCTTCAACGGCGGCAAGCTGCAGGCCGCCGTCGAGGTCGCGGAAGCGCAGCGTGACGAATACCACGTCGCCTGGCGCAGCGCGGTGCTGAGCGCGCTCGAAGACGTCGAAAACGCCATCGTCGGCCTCGGCCAGGAGCGCATCCGCATCCGCAGCCTGAGCGAGTCGGCCCGGCGCTATGGCGAAGCCGCGCGGCTGTCGCGCTCGCTCTACCAGACCGGCTCCAGCACCTTCCTCGACGTGCTCGATGCCGAGCGCTCGCAGTTCACCGCCGAGGACAACCTGCTCGCCAGCCGCGCTACGCTCGCGAAGAACTACGTGGCGCTGGCCAAGGCGCTGGGCGGCGGTTGGACCGCAGCGATCGACAGCTCGCTGCCCGAGGTCGTCGACAGCGGCACCGGCCCGCATCTCGCACAGGCCGTCGCGCCCAAATAATCTACGATCTGAACTTCAAAAAGTGCCTCCGAAGTGATCCGATGAACGCACCCTTATCCCACATGCCCCGACCGGTCGCGGTCGATGGCGGCCTCGCGCCGGCGCCGAAGCCGAAGCGGCCACGCCGCTGGCCGCTGCTGATCGCCGGAGCGCTCGTCGTTCTGGCCGCCGCGATCGTGCTGATCATGAGGCTGACCAGCAATCCCAACGCCAATCTCGTCACCGCACCCGTCACGACCGGCGACATCGAGCAGACCGTGCTCGCCACCGGCACGCTGAAGCCGGTCAAGCTCGTCGCGGTCGGTGCCCAGGCCTCGGGGCGCCTCGTCGCGCTCAACGTCAAGCTCGGCCAGAAAGTGAAGGCCGGCGACCTGATCGCCGAGATCGACTCGCTGACGCAACAGAACACGCTGCGCACCAACGAGGCGAGCCTGCGGAGCGTGCGGGCGCAGCGTGACGAGAAGGTCGCCACCCTGGCGCTGGCGGAGGCCAACCTGGCGCGGCAGCAGGTTACGCTGGCGCAGAAGGCGTCGTCGCGCGCCGACTACGACAGCGCCGAGGCGACCGCGAAGCAGACCCAGGCCCAGATCGCGCAGCTCGACGCGCAGATCGTCGAGGCCGAGGTGGCGATCGAGACCGCGCGCGTCAATCTCGGCTACACGAAGATCACGGCTCCGATCGACGGCACCGTGCTGTCGATCGTCACCCAGCAGGGCCAGACCGTGAATGCGGTGCAGTCGGCACCGACCATCGTCGTGCTCGGCCAGGTCGAGACGATGACCGTGCGGGTGGAGATTTCCGAGGCCGATGTCGTCAAGGTCAGGCCCGGACAGAACGTCTATTTCACCGTGCTGGGCGAGCCCGATCATCGCTACGAGGGCACGCTCGGGTCGATCGAGCCGGCGCCCGAATCGATCAAGAGCGATTCGAGCTTCTCGTCGAGCACGACGACCACGTCGAGCAGCAGCTCGTCCTCGTCCACCACGTCCTCCGCGATCTACTACAACGGCGTGTTCGACATCGCCAATCCGGACGGGCGGCTGATGACCTACATGACGGCCGAGGTTCACATCCTGCTCGGCGAGGCCCGCAAGGTCCCGACCATTCCGTCGTCCGCGCTTGGCAACGCCAATCCCGATGGCAGCTACACGGTGCGCGTGCTGACCGGCGCAGGAACGCTGGAGAAGCGCACCATTCGCGTCGGCCTCAACAACAAGATCCGGGCCGAGGTGCAGTCCGGCCTGCGCGAGGGCGAGCGGGTCGTGATCTCGGCGCCCGAGGAGGGCACGAAGCGAACCGTGATGCCCCCGCCCGGAGGCGCGTAATGACGGAGGTCCTGATCGACCTGCAGAATGTCGGGAGGCGCTACGCGTCCGGCGAAGGCACGGTCCATGCTTTGCGTGGCGTCGACCTCCAGATCGCGCGCGGGGAGATGGTGGCGATCATCGGCCAGTCGGGCTCCGGCAAGTCGACGCTGATGAACATTCTGGGCTGCCTCGACCGCCCGACATCCGGCAGCTACCGGATCGCCGGCCGCGAGATGGGCTCGCTCGATCCGGACGAACTGGCGGCGTTGCGGCGCGAGCATTTCGGCTTCATCTTCCAGCGCTACCATCTGCTGGGCGAGCTCAGCGCCGCCGACAATGCCGAGGTGCCTGCGGTCTATGCCGGGCTCGGCCCGGCGGCACGCCACCGCAAGGCCGAGGCGCTGCTGCAGCGGCTCGGCATGGGCAGCCGTACCGACCACAAGCCGGGTCAGCTCTCGGGCGGCCAGCAGCAGCGGGTCTCGATCGCCCGCGCGCTGGTCAACGATCCCGACGTGATCCTGGCCGACGAGCCGACCGGCGCGCTCGACCGCGCCAGCGGCGAGGAGGTGCTGCGCATCCTCGACGAGATCAGCGCCTCCGGGCGCACCGTCATCATCGTCACGCACGATCCGAGCGTCGCGCAGCGCGCCCGGCGCATCATCGAGATCGAGGACGGCCGCGTCATTTCCGACCGGCTCAATCCGCGGACTTCGGAACCCGCGCCAGCCGCAGCGACCGAAGACCACGCAGCGCAGGCGGCGTCGTGGTGGCGCAGCCAGCTCGACCGTTTCCGCGAGGCCGCGCGGATGGCGCTGCTCGCCATGAATGCGCACCGGATGCGCGCATTCCTCACCATGCTCGGCATCATCATCGGCGTCGCCTCGGTCGTGCTGGTGCTGGCGCTCGGCAAGGGCTCGCAGGCCAAGGTGCTGAAGGACATCAACCGGCTCGGCACCAACACGCTGGAATTCTTTCCCGGCAAGGATTTCGGCGATACGCGCTCCAGCAAGATCAGGACGCTGGTGCTCGCCGATGCCAAGGTCATGGCGCAGCAGCCTTATGTCGATGCGATCTCGCCGACGGTCTCGACCACCAGCACGCTGCGGTTCGGCGCGATCGAGGTCAGCGCCCAGATCTCCGGCGTCGGCGAGCAGTATTTCCGGGTCAAGAACACCGAGCTTGCCGAAGGCAGCTATCTCGATGCCGATACCGTGCGCTCCTACGCCCAGGACGCCGTGATCGACGACAATGCGCGCAAGGCGCTGTTTCCCGATCCCGACGTCAGTCCGCTCGGCAGCGTGGTCCTGATCGGCAAGGTGCCCTGCCGCGTCGTCGGCATCACCAAGCAGCAGCAGGCCGGCTTCGGCTCCAGCTCCACGCCGATCGTGTACCTGCCCTACACGACCGTGCAGGCGCGCTTCCTCGGCAACCAGGTGCTGCGCAGCATCAGCGTCCGCGTCGACGAGGCGACGCCGATGGCGGCGGCCGAGCGTGCCGCAACGGCGCTGCTGACGGCGCGGCACAATGCCAAGGATTTCTTCGTCCTCAACACCGATGACATCCGCAAGACCGTCGAAAGCACGACGCAGGTGCTGACACTGCTGGTGGCGGCCATCGCCGTGATCTCGCTCTTGGTCGGCGGCATCGGCGTCATGAACATCATGCTGGTGTCGGTGTCGGAGCGCGTCGGCGAGATCGGGGTGCGCATGGCGGTCGGCGCCCGCCGCAGCGACATCCTGATGCAGTTCCTGATCGAGGCGGTGCTGGTCTGCCTGCTGGGCGGTGCGCTGGGCCTTGCGCTCGCGGTCGGCTTCGGCACGGTCTTCAACGCGCTCGACGTCGGCTTCCAGCTGATCTATTCGCCGCTCGCCATGGTCGGCGCCGCCGTCACGTCGATGGCGATCGGCATCGGCTTCGGCTACATGCCCGCCCGCAGCGCCTCACGGCTCGATCCGGCAACGGCTCTGGCAAGGGAGTAGGTCGGAAAGAATGAGCTCCACTCCTCCGGACAACAACCGGATCGATCTACTTCACCGGGCGCTTCTCCAGCTTGCGCGCGAGCGTCCGGCGATGCATGCCGAGCCTCCTCGCAGCTTCGGAGATGTTGAAGTCGGTCTCGATCAGGGTCTGGTGGATGCGCTCCCATTCCAGGGTCTTGATCGAGGTGGAGCGCTCCGCCAGGGCCACTTGCGCATTGCCCTGCGCCTTGCGGAACGCCTCCTCGATGTCGTCGGTGTTCGACGGCTTGGCCAGATAGTGGCAGGCGCCGAGCTTGATCGCCTCGACAGCAGTGGCGATGCTGGCAAAGCCGGTCAGCACCACGATCAGCATCTCCGGATCGTGCGCATGCAGCTTCTCGACGCAGACGAGGCCGGAAGCCCCGCCGAGCTTGAGATCGACGACGGCATAACCGAACGTCTTCTCCTTGAGGATCTCGTCGACGTCCTCGAGCGAGCCGGCGACGACGGCCTCGTAGCCGCGCCGTTCGAACGAGCGCTTCAGGGTGCGTGCAAAACCGTCATCGTCCTCGACGATCAGGAGGGACAGGTCATTCGCCATCGCGCTCTCCAATGACAAGCGTCGACAACGGCAGTGACAGCCGGACGGTCGCTCCACGTCCCCGGTGGTTCCAGGCGGAAACGCTGCCGCCCAGCTTGCGGATCACGTTGACCACCAGGAAAAGGCCCAGGCCGCGGCCCGGGCGGCCCTTGCTCGACTGATAGGGACGTCCGAGTTGCCCCAGCATCGCCCGATCAAAACCCGGCCCGCGATCGCTGACGCTGAGCAGCAGCTGATCACCATCTCGTTCGACCACGAACTCCACCCACTCGCGCGAGACTTCGAACGCGTTGTCGAGCACGTTGACGATCGCCTGCTTCAGGGCGACGTCGGAGACGATCGCCGGATCCGAGCCGAACTCGTTGCGGAACATCAGATTGCGCGCCGAGCGCGCCGCGCTCCATTCGGCGACCAACGTCGTCAGGAACGCCTTCAACGTCGTCGGCGCCGAGCCTTCGCCGCGCGCCTGACCGGCCGAGACCAGGATGTCAGTCACGATCGACTTGCAGCGCTGCACCGCCGCTTCCATTTCGGTGAAATCCTCCGCGAGCGTCGGATCGGCAGAGATCACGGTCATGCGGCGCCAATCGTTCAGGATGACCGAGATCGACGCCAGCGGCGTGCCAAGCTCATGCGCGGCGCCTGAGGCGAGCAGGCCCATGCGGATGATGTGATCCTGCTCGACGGCGTGCTGGCGCAGATCGGCGAGTTTGGCGTCGCGCTCGCGCAGGTTCCGGTTGATGCGGGTGACGAAGACGACGAGCAGCACGGCGTCGAGCATGAAGCCGACGAACATGCCGGTGATGTGCAGGGTGAAGGCATCGCTGACATGATGCTGCGGCAGTTGCAGCGGGCGGTACTCGATGGTGAGCCAGATGAAGCTGAGCACCGTCAGCGCGACCAGCGACCAGGACGAGCGCGCGTCGAGCAGCACGGCCCCCAGCGTCACCTGCAGCAGATAGAGGCACGTGAACGGGTTCGACGCGCCGCCGGTGAGATAGAGCTCCGATGTCAACGCCACCACGTCGAGCATCAGCGCGATCAGCAAATGGCGATTGCCGACGTCGTCGCGCCTGCGCAGCCAGATATGGCTGGCGATGTTGAGCGCCACCAGCGCGCAGATGATCGCCGCCATCGGCAGCACCGGCAGCGCAATGCCGAACCAGGTGGTCACGAAGCCGATGGTGACGATCTGGCCGACCACGGCGATCCAGCGCAGCTGGATCAGCAGCACCATGTTCTTGCGGTTGGTCGCGTCCTTGGTCGGCAGCGGCGCGTTGATCTCGGGTGTGGCGATCGCGGCCACGACTCCGAACGGCAAATTGGGGGCCTCGCTGCTCATGAGGGCCCGTCCGATCTCCGCCGGCAGAACGGCAAGCGTCGATCGCTCAAGACGCCGTCCCGCATCCACCCATGTCCTGCCGCTGCTGATCCCATTCCACATCCTGCGCTGCCGGCGCGCCGGGCTCACGCTGCGCGCGGCGGAGCCGCTGCAGCCCGGCGCCGGCCAGCATGAGGGCCAATGTAAACCAGGTCAGCGCGTAAACCAGATGGTTGTTCGGAAACGAGATCACGGTGAGTCCGCCGATTGGAAGTCCGCCAGGATTCGGGGTCGCATCGGCATCGACGAAGAATGGTGCGACGTCGGACAGACCGCGCGCCGCCGCGATCGCCGCGACGTCACGTGAATACCAGCGATTCCCCGCGGGATCGTTGTGGCGCAGGAAGCCGCCGCCAGGCTCGGAGATCCGCAGCAATCCGGTCACGCTTACCGTGCCATTCGGGTTCCCGGCGCTGCGGCTTGCGGGCGCGCGGCGATCCGCGGGCACGAAGCCACGATTGACGAGCACGGCGCCGCCGGCGGTCTGCAGCGGCGTCACCACCCAATAGCCGGAGCCCTCGACCGTCAGCGCCTGGACCAGCGTCTCGCGGTCGTTGAGGAAGCGGCCGCTCACGTTATCAGCTTGTACTCGTCGCTGCTGCGATCGATGGCCGGCCAATCCGCCGGGCTCGGCGCCGGCACGGGCGCGGCATGAACGCGGCGCTCGACGCGATCGATCAGGTCGAGCTTCCAGGCCCGCCGCTCGATCTGCCAGACGCCCAGCGACAGCAGCATCGCGACGCAGGCAACCCACGCCGCAACGATCGCGAGCCGCAGCGCGCCGGATCGCCCGCGGCTGGCCTCGTCGCGTTCCCCTGCCCCGTCGGCAGGAGCTGACATCACGGCGTCTGGCCCATCTCGTGTACCGGCATCATGTTGGTGGTCAGGTGATGCATGACCCAGAGCGAGCCGCTGAGCGCGATCGCCACCATGATGATGGTGAAGATCAGCGCCATCATGGTCCAGCCGCCCTCGGCCTTGGTGTTCATGTGCAGGAAGAAGATCATGTGGACGACGACCTGCACGGCCGCGAATGCCATGATGATCAGCGCCGTGGCCTGCTTGTCGAGCGAGCCGTTCATGACCAGCAGAAACGGAATCGCCGTCAGGACGACGGAGGCGCCGAAGCCGATCAGTTGGCCCGAGCGCGTGCCGGCATGGTCGTCCGCCGAACCGTGCGCGTGTGCATCAGAGCTCATCGAAGCATCCCCATCAGATAGACGAAGGTGAAGACACCAATCCAGATCACGTCGAGGAAGTGCCAGAACATGCTGAGGCAGACCAGCCGGCGGCGGTTAGCCTCGATCAGGCCGTGGGTCCCGACCTGCACCATCAGGGTGACCAGCCAGACCAGACCGAACGTCACATGCAGGCCGTGGGTTCCAACCAGCGTGAAGAACGACGATAGGAAGGCGCTGCGCTGCGGCGTCGCGCCCTCATGGATCATGTGCGCGAACTCGGTCAGCTCGATGCCGAGAAAGGCGAGGCCGAACAGCCCGGTCACCACGAGCCAGGCCTGCATCGCGCCAATGCGGTTCCGCTGCATCGACAGCATCGCGAAGCCATAGGTGAGCGACGACAGCAGCAGGAACGAGGTGTTGACCGCGACCAGCGACAGGTCGAACAGATCCTTCGGCGCCGGCCCGGCGGCGTACCTGGCGCCGAGCACGCCATAGACGGCAAACAGGATCGCAAAGATGAGACAGTCGCTCATCAGATAGATCCAGAAGCCGAGCATCGTGCTGCTGCCTTCGGGATGCTCGTGCTCGTCGACGACATAGAAGACCGGCTCCCCGGCCTTCATCGTGCCCATCGCAACGGTCATGACTTGGCTCCTGCCACGAGCAGCTTGGTGCGCGCGCGCTCGACGCTTATGACCTCATCGGCCGGGATGTGGAAGCTGCGGTGATAGTTGAAGGTGTGGCCGATCGCGACCGCGAGCAGCGCGACGAAGCTGCCTGCCGCCATCCACCACATGTACCAGATCAGTCCGAATGCCATGGTGGTGCTGAGGCCCGCCAGAATCATGCCGGTACCGGTGTTGCTCGGCATGTGGATCGCCTTGAAGCCGGCGAGCGGACGCGCGTAACCGCGGCGCTTCATGTCCCACCAGGCGTCGTTGTCGTGGACGACGGGCGTGAAGGCGAAGTTGTAGGCCGGCGGCGGCGACGACGTCGCCCATTCCAGGGTGCGCGCATTCCAGGGATCGCCGGAGACGTCGGCGAGCTGCTCGCGGCGGAGGATGCTGACCGCGATCTGGATCAGGAAGCTCGCGATGCCCAGCAGGATCAGGAACGCGCCGATGCCGGCGATGATGAACCATATCTGCAGGCTCGGATCGTCGAAGATGCGCAGCCGACGGGTCACGCCCATCAGGCCGAGCACGTAGAGCGGCATGAAGGCGAAGTAGAAGCCCACCGTCCAGAACCAGAACGACATCTTGCCCCAGAACGGATCGAGCCTGAAGCCGAACGCCTTGGGGAACCAGTAGGCGATGCCGGCGAACAGGCCGAACAGCACGCCGCCGATGATCACGTTGTGGAAATGCGCGACCAGGAACAGGCTGTTGTGCAAGACGAAGTCGGCCGGCGGCACTGCAAGCAGCACGCCGGTCATGCCGCCGATCACAAAGGTCAGCATGAAGGCGACCGTCCACATCATCGGCAGCTCGAAGCGGATGCGGCCGCGATACATCGTGAACAGCCAGTTGAACATCTTCGCGCCGGTCGGGATCGAGATGATCATCGTGGTGATGCCGAAGAACGAGTTCACGCTGGCGCCGGAGCCCATCGTGAAGAAGTGGTGCAGCCAGACCAGGTAGGACAGGATGGTGATGACGACGGTGGCGTAGACCATCGAGGTGTAGCCGAACAGCCGCTTGCCCGAGAAGGTCGAGGTCACCTCGGAGAAGATGCCGAAGGCCGGCAGGATGAGGATGTAGACCTCCGGATGGCCCCAGATCCAGATGAGGTTGACATACATCATCGGATCGCCGCCGAAATCATTGGTGAAGAAGTTGGTTCCGACGTAGCGATCGAGCGACAGCAGCGCCAGCACCGCCGTCAGCACCGGGAAGGAGGCGACGATCAGCACGTTGGTGCACAGCGAGGTCCAGGTGAAGACTGGCATCTTCATCATGGTCATGCCGGGCGCACGCATTTTCACGATCGTGCAGATCAGGTTGACGCCGGACAACAGCGTACCGACGCCGGCGACCTGCAGGGCCCAGATGTAATAGTCGACGCCGACATCCGGACTGTAGGAGAGGTTCGACAACGGCGGATAGGCCAGCCAGCCGGTGCGCGCGAACTCGCCGACGAACAGCGAGCACATCACCAGAACGGCGCCCGACGTGGTCATCCAGAAGCTGAAATTGTTGAGGAACGGGAACGACACGTCGCGGGCGCCGATCTGCAGCGGCACAACGTAGTTCATCAGGCCGGTGACCAAAGGCATCGCCACGAAGAAGATCATGATCACGCCGTGCGCCGTGAACACCTGATCATAGTGGTGCGAGTTGAGATAACCTTCGGAGCCGTTGAACGCGATCGCCTGCTGAAGGCGCATCATCAGCGCATCGGCGAAGCCGCGCAGCAGCATGACGATGCCGAGCACCATGTACATGATTCCGATGCGCTTGTGGTCGACGGTCGTGAACCACTCCTTCCAGAGATAGCCCCACAGCCGGAAATAGGTGATGGCGCCGAACAGCGTGAGGCCGCCGAGCGCGACCATCGCGAAGGTGCCGACGATGATCGGCTCGTGCAACGGCAGCGACTCCAGCGTCAGCCGGCCGAAGATGAACCTGGTGAGATTGGCAGTGTCGAACATGATGTGACCCTCACGAATCCGACGTCACGAATCCGATTTGGAGGTTGTCCCCGTGATGAAGGTGGCCTTGGACGGCCGCAGCAGGCCGGGCCGCTCCAATCCACGGCCCTGCAGCGGCGTCCAGTCGAGCGGCGCCAGGACCGTCGGCGAGGAATCGTCGGCCATCCGCGTGACCTGATCGCCCGGCAGGCAGACGCCGCCGGCAACGAAGCTCGGCTCGGCGCCGAACACGGCGCCGCGGCCGGCGAACTTGTCGTAGGCGAGCGGCAGCGTGTTGCGGACGCCGGCCATGCCCATGCCGCCTCTCGCGTCGATCGCCATCATCTCGCTCATGCACATCTTGCCGGGCTCGACGCACATGTTGAGGACGGCGCGAAACAGGTCGCTATCCACCGATGCGTAGTAGCGGACCGGCTCGTTCGCGCTGGGACGCTCCAGCTTGAGATAGTCCGGCTTGCCAAGCTCGGCGCCGCTGGCCTTGGCCTTCTCGATCCAACCGGCGAATTCGACGTCAGACAGGCCATGAAAGGCAAAGCGCATGCCGGAGAAGCCGGCGCCGCTGTAGTTCGCCGAGAAGCCGCGATAGACGCCGGGCTTGTTGATGATGGCGTGCAGCCGGCTCTGCATGCCCGGCATCGCATAGATCTGGCCGGCGAGCGCGGGGATGTAGAACGAGTTCATCACCGACGACGAGGTGATCCTGAAATCGAGCGGCCGGTTCACCGGCGCCGCAAGCTCGTTGAGGCTGGCGATGCCATATTCGGGATAGATGAACAGCCACTTCCAATCGAGCGCGACGACGTCGACCTCGAGCGGCTTGTCCTGCGGCGTCACCGCGCGCTCGGCGGAGATGCGTCCGAGCGTGCGATAGGGATCGAGCAGATGCGTGCCCATCCACGTCACCGCGCCCAGGCAGATGATGATCAGCAGCGGCGCCGCCCAGATCAGAAGCTCGAGCTGGGTGGAGTGATCCCAATCCGGCGTGTAGGCCGCCGCCTGGTTCGACTGGCGGTAGCGCCAGGCCACGATGGCGGTTGCGGCCATCACCGGCACCACGATCAGCAGCATCAGCACAGTTGCGATGATCACGAGATCGCGCTGCTGGGCGGCCACGTCACCGGAGGGCGAGAGCACGACCAGATTGCAGCCTCCGAGCGCGAGCCCCAGCGGCAGCAGTGCCAAGAATTTCCAGTAACGCACGCTTAACCTCGTCGCACGGCGGATCTCTGAACGAGGCCTCACGTAGCGACCGGACGACACGGCCGACATTGGACAATTTGTCCAATACCGGAGCGGCGCCGAGGACGACAATTACGGGGCAACAATAGAGTATGAGAGGACTGCAGGCAGCGCGATGACACAGGCAGCGGCGACCGCCGACGGCGAAACCCAACTCTCCCGCACGCATGAGGCGCATCCGGGCGAGATCGCGATCGGCGTGATCATCGGGCGCACGTCGGAATTCTTCGACTTCTTCGTCTATGCCATCGCCTCGGTGATCGTGTTTCCGCGCCTCGTGTTTCCGTTCGCCGACGAGCTGACGCAGACCCTGTATTCGTTCGCGCTGTTCGCGCTCGCCTTCATCGCACGCCCGTTCGGCAGCGTGATCTTCATGGCGATCGACCGCCGCTACGGCAAGAGCGCCAAGCTGATCACCGCATTGTTCCTGCTCGGCACCTCGACCGTCGCGATCGCGTTCCTGCCGAGCTACCACACCGTCGGCGCCGCGGCGATCTGGCTGCTGGCGCTGGCGCGGATCGGCCAGGGCCTCGCCTGGGGCGGCGCCTGGGACGGGCTGGCGTCGCTGCTCGCCATGAATGCGCCGGAGCACCGGCGCGGCTGGTATGCGATGATCCCGCAGCTCGGCGCGCCGCTCGGGCTGATCGTCGCCAGCGTGCTGTTCGCGTTCTTCGTCGGTTATCTCTCCGCGGCCGACTTCTTCGACTGGGGCTGGCGCTACCCGTTTTTCGTGGCGTTTGCCATCAACGTCGTGGCGCTGTTCGCGCGGCTGCGCATGGTGGTGACGCCGGAATATGACGAGCTGTTCCAGTCGCGCGAATTGCAGCCGGCACGCGTCATCACCACGATTCGGCACGAGGGCCGCAACATCGTGATCGGCGCCTTCGCGCCGCTGGCGAGCTTCGCGCTGTTCCACATGGTGACGGTGTTTCCGCTGTCCTGGGTGTTCCTGTTCACCAAGGAGACCCCGGCGCGCTTCCTGATCATCGAGGCCGTCGGCGCGGTGTTCGGCGTCGTCGCGATCGTGGTGTCCGGCATGCTGGCCGACCGCATCGGGCGCAAGTCGCTCCTGATCAGCTCGGCGATCGCGATCGCGGTGTTCTCCGGCTTCGCTCCGCAACTGCTCGACGCCGGCCCGGTCGGCGAGACCATCTACATGGTGCTCGGCTTCATCCTGCTCGGCCTGTCGTTCGGCCAGTCCTCGGGCGCGATCGCCGCCAACTTCGCGCGCACCTATCGCTACACGGCCTCGGCGCTCACCGCCGACCTCGCCTGGCTGTTCGGCGCCGGCTTCGCGCCGCTGGCGGCATTGGTGCTGGCGGCCAATCTCGGCCTGCTGTCGGCCGGCGGCTATCTCTTGTCCGGCGCCGTCTGCACCCTGCTCGCGCTGTGGCTCAGCGCGCCGCGCCAACTGCAGCAGGTGTGAGGCCTCACGAGCCGCGCCACTTCCGTTCCGCCTCGTCCCACGCAGCAAGCGGCTGCAGGTCCGGCACCCAGGCGAGTCCTGTCTTGGCATCCGACGACACCGCTTCCGGCGTGACGACCATGTCGAGCAGCGCCGGGCGGTTGGCCAGCGCGCGCTGGATCGCGGGGCCGAGCTGCTCCTCGGTCTCGACGCGCTCGGCATGCATGCCGAAGGCGCGCGCCATCGCCGCGTGATCGGCAAATTGCAGCCTGGTGCCGACCACCTTGCCATGTGTCACCGCCTGGTCGTGCACCTCGATCTGCCAGGCGCCATTGTTGGCGACGACGATCAGCACCGGCGCCTTGTGGCGGACGGCGGTGTCGACCTCGATCGCGTTGAAGCCGAAGGCACCGTCGCCGGTCGCGACCACCACCGGCTTGTCTGGATAGGCCAGGCTCGCGGCAATGCCATAGGGCACGCCGATGCCGATACAGCCGAACGGGCCGGGATCGAGCATCAGGGGCGCGCTCAGGCCGACGCGGGCAAAGGACAGGAAATCGCCGCCGTCGGCGATGACCACGGCGTCGTTGCCGATCGCGTCCTGGATGGCCGAGAGCACACGATTCGGATGCAACCGGCCGTCGGAGCCGGCCGGCGCCGTCGCCATGCTCTGCTTCAGCTTCGTGGCACGCTCCTGATGCGCCGCCCGCAGTCTTGCAGCCCATTGCCGATCGACAGCCGACTCGCGGTTGCCCGCCAGCCCCACCATCGCGCGCAAGGTCTCCGCTGGTGTCGCCAGGATCTCGGCCGCACCGCGGCGGTTGTCGCGCAGCTCGCTGGCGATGTCGCTGATGCGGACGAATTTGGCGTCCTTGAACACAGCCGGGGAGCCGTAGGCGAGCTGGAAGTCGAGCCGGCGGCCGACCGTCAGCACGACGTCGGCATCGCCCATCACGGCGCCGCGCATCGCGCCGACAACAGACGGATGATCGTGGGGCACCAGCCCCCTGCTCTCACCGGTGTCGAGATAGACCGCACCGAGCCGGTCGAGCAGCGCGATCAGCTCCGGGCCGGCGCCACGCGCGCCGCGGCCGGAGATGACGAGCACGCGGCGCGCCGACCACAACAGCTCGACCGCCTTCTCGACCTCGGCCGGATCCGGCCGCATCGCCGCCCGCGGCTTCGGTGCGAGATGCTCCTCCAGTTGCAGCGCCTTGGGCACGATGCCGCGCAAAGTATCCACCGGGAAATCGATGAAAACGGGCCCGGGCTCGCCGCCGTCGCCGAAGGCGCGGGAGATCGCCTCGTCGAGCTCCTGCAGCACCAGCGACGGTTCCCGCACGGTGCGCGCATAGCGCGTGATCGAGCGCACCAGCTGGGTGTGATCCATGTCCTGCAGGCCGCCGCGGTTCTCCTGCGGCCGCGGATTGCCGCCCGAGATCACCAGCACCGGCGCGCGCGAGACATGGGCATTGGCGATGCCGGTGATCGCGTTGGTCATGCCCGGCCCGGCGGTGACCAGCGCGACGCCGAGCTCGCCGGTGAGCTCCGTATGCGCCTGCGCCATGTGCACGGCGGCGCGCTCGTCGCGCACGTCGATGATGCCGATGCCTTCCGCGTCCAGCCGCATCCAGATCGGCATGATGTGGCCGCCGCACAGCGCGAACACGCGGCTGACGCCGCGGCGCTTGAGCAGGCGGGCGATCAGATCGGCGGCACTGTCGGGAGAGATCTTCATCTGACGACTCCTGCGGATGGTGACGTGATCAGCCCGGCGCAAGCCAGGCCACGAGCAGCGAGACAGTGAGGACGGCGAAGATGTGCGAAACGAGAATCGAGCCGGAGGTGACGCCGGCCTCCAGGCCGTGGAGCTTGGCGATCGTGAATGGTCCCGAGCCGATCGGCAGCGCGCTCAGGATCACGGCCGAATGCGACCACAGCGGCGGCATCGAGAACACGTAAAAGGCGAGCAGCGCGGTCACCGCCGGCTGCATCACGAGCTTCAGCGAGACGAGGATGGCGATCGAGGTCGCATCGCGCGTCGCGACGCGCTCCTGTGCCAGGAACAGCCCGATGCAGACCAGCGCGGCCGGCGAGGCTGCGCCGCCGAGCAAGGTCGTGAAGCTGAGGAACGGCGCCGGCAGCGAGAATCCGCTGAGGCCGACCGCGAGCCCGGCGACGGGCGCGATGAACAACGGGCTGGTCAGCAGCGAACGCGCCACCTTGGCGACCGTCGCGCCCAGCGTGGCGCCCTTCTGCAGATCCATCTCGACGACCACGATCGCGAACAGGAACAGCACGCAGGCCGTGAACAGGGTGGCGATGATCGAGGCCGGCGCGCTGTCCGGACCGAACACCAGGAGGCACATCGGAATGCCCATGAAGCCGACATTGCTGTAGCCGGCGTCCAGCCCCTCGATGCTGGCGTTCGCAATGCGCCGGCCGCGCAGACGGCTGATCACGAAGCCGGTCGCGAAGGTCGCGGCGATGCCGCCGCAGAACGCGCCGATGAAGCCGAACTGGCTGACCTGCTCGACGCCGATCTTGGACATCGCGGTGAAGATCAGCGCCGGCAGCGCCAGATAGACGGCAAAACGGTTGAGATTGTCGGTCGCGGTGCGATCGAACACGCCGAACCAGCCACACAGGAATCCGGTCAGAATCAGCGCGAAGATCGGAAGGGCGGAATTGAGGACGGCCTGCATCGCAACTACATATCAGACCGTAAGCCATTGCAGCGACTCACTGCGAGAATCTCTTCTTCAGCTCGCGATGCAGGATCTTGCCCGTCGCGTTGCGCGGCATCTCGGCGTCGGTGATGAAGGCGTAGGAGCGCGGCCGCTTGAAGCCGGCGAGCCGTTCTTTCGCCCATTCGGCCAGATCGCCCTCCTTCACCGCCATGCCGTCGCGCGGCACGATCACGGCATGAACGCGCTCGCCCCATTTGTCGTCGGGCAGGCCGATCACGGCGATGTCCTTGACACCAGGATGCGCGCCGACCTGCGCTTCGACCTCGGAGGGATAGATGTTCTCGCCGCCCGAGATGATCATGTTGCTCTTGCGGTCGGCGAGATGGATGTAGCCGTCGGCATCGCGGCGCGCCATGTCGCCGACCGAGCAATAGTCACCGCGGAACGCCTCCGCGGTCTTCTCCGGCAGGCGCCAATAGCAGTCGAAGGTGTGCGCGTTCGACGAATAGAGCTCGCCCGCCTCGCCGTCCGGCACCTCGTGGCCGGCCTCGTCGAGGATGCGGATCGGTGCGGCGCCGACACACTCGCGCCCGACCGAGCCGGGCTTGGTAAACTGCTCATGCGGATGCAGCATGGTGACCCAGCCAGTCTCGGTCGCCCCATACAGCTCATAGAGCCCGGACTTCGGAAACATCTCCATCACCTCGCGCTTGGTCTCCGGGCGCGCCGGCGCCGAGGAGATCATCAGCTTGGTGACGGCGCTGAAATCATGCTGCGCGCGCACCGCGCGCGGCAGATCCAGCATCATGATGTAGTGAGTCGGCACCAGCGACGTGAACGTGGAGCCGCCATCGGCAAGCGTCGTCACGGCGTGCTCGGGATCGAAACTCTTGCGCGAATAGATCGAGTTGACGCCGCCGATATAGCCGAACGCGCCGAAGAAGTTCAGCGAATTGGCATGGCACATCGGCATCACCAGCAGCGCGCCGTCGTTGCGGCTCAGCTTCAGTTCGATCTCGGTGACCATCGACAAGAGGACGGCGCTGCGATGGCTGCGCAGCACGCCCTTGGGCTTGCCGGTGGTGCCCGAGGTGTACATCAACGTCCAGGGATCGGACAGCGCGACCTGCTGGTCCGGCTCGCGGTCCGCAGCCGCGGCGATGACGTCCTCGTAGCCGCGATAGCCTGCCGGACGCGGCCTGGTGCCAAAGTGGATGAAGCGGTCGTCGGCGATGCCAAGATCCTTGCGCGTCTCCTCGACCAGGCCCACGAGTTCGTCCTGCACGATGACAGCGGCCGCTTCGGCATTCTGCACGATGAACTGCATCTCGGGCGCGGTGAGGCGGAAATTGATCGGCAGCGCCACCAGGCCGGCCTTGGCCGTGGCTGCATAGATCTCGCACCATTCGACACAATTGTAGGCAAGGATCGCAACCCGATCGCCCTTGGCAAGGCCGAGCCCGAGCAGCGCGTTTGCGAGCCGGCACGCGCGCTCGTTCCACAGCGCAAAGCTCATCGCACGTTCGAGATCTCGGGCACCGGTGCGCTCCGGCGACATGCGCGCATGGGCCGACAGCATCTGCCCGAAATTCAAGAGATCCCTCATCGTCGTTTCCTCCCGGCAACCGGGTTCACGACGCCGACTGGCGCGCGCCTCCAGCGGAGCGCGATGAAGGTCGGCGGCGGATTAGTTGATATCCTTGGTGATCCGCACCAGCGTCTGATCGACGAAGCTCTTGGCGTCCTGATCCGGCTTGCGGAACAGCTCGCGCTCGACCGTCAGGGTCCGGCCGGGCACCGTCTTCTTGCAGACCTCGCGCAGGAACACGCCCCCGACGGGCTGCTCGCCTGCGGTCGGCTGCTGCTCCTTGCACTCCCAGCCCTCGGCGCCATAGCGCGACTTCACCTGGTTGCCGAGCAGGAACGCCTTCTTGCGAATATAGAGCCGCGCCTTCGGATCGGTCTCGATCGTCAGGCCGGTGACGGTGCCCTTGTCGTCGACCAGGACCGTCAGCAGCACGGGATGACCGGCCACCTTTGTGCCGTCCTGGCTGGTCGCCGGATCGAAATCGAAGCGCACCGCGTGCCGCGCCTGCTCGTCCGCGGGACAGTCGCGCCATGCCGACCACGCATTGAGCTTGCGATTCGGATCCTTGGCGCAAGTCAGATTGACATAGCCCTGATCGGGCAGGTCGCCGACCGGCATGCCGACGGTGATGTCACGCAGATCGTAGTTCGGCACCGCCTGCGCGGAGGCCGCGTGCATCACGAACGACAGCACGAACGTGGCGAAGATCGCAGCGCAGGTCGACCGCTTCATTTCGATGGCTCGCTTGCAGGCTTGGTGGCATTCGCCTTGTAGATATCGCAGACCCGCGACGTGTTGCCGAAGAAGGCGGTGCACTCGTCGTAGGTCGGCTCGCCGCGCCCCTTGATGTGCGCGAGCACGTAGTCTGCGACCGCCTCGATGTCGTTCGGCCGCAGGAACACGCCGCCTTCCGGCGGCATGCGCTCGCCGACATCCTGGCGGCTCATGCCGTAGCACTTCGCCGTGTCATAGGAGCCGCGCGCGAAGTACGGCATGCCCGTCCCGGGCCGGCCGCAGGTCACGGTCTCGATGATCTGGTCACGAGTGAGCTGCGTCCTGCGCAGCGACAGCGCGTCGCCGCCATAGCCACCACCGCCATTGCCGTGCCATTTGTGGCAGCCGACGCAGTTCGCGCGCTTGAACACGGCCTTGCCGGCCTCGGTCGGATCCGCCGGCGCCGCGGACTGCGCCAACGCGAGCGAAGCGGAGCCGAGGACGAGAGCCGACGTCACGGCGAACGTGATCGCACTGAGTTTCATCTGATCTTCTTGTCGAACAGGGGATAGGAGGCGGAGCGGAGGCCATGCCTCCGCTCCGCAGCCGACTTCACAGCGAGAAGACGTAGAGCATCGAGCCGGGCTGGATCTTCTTCAGCTCGGGCGTGGATTCGATGAACCACTTGTCCCAGGCGCCGCCGAGACCGACCAGGATCGCGACATACTGCTTGCCGTCGACCGAGAACGTCACGGGAGGCGCATTGACGCCGCCACCGGTGTTGAACTCCCACAGCTTCTGCAGGGTCTTGGCATCGAGCGCCATCACCTCGCCCGAGGGCTGGCCGGTGAAGACGAGATCGGGCGTCGACAGCATGCCACCGAGATTCGGGAACGGCGTCTCCATCTTGCCGGCGATCTTGCCGGTGGTGACGTCGATCGCGGTCACGCTGCCCGTGATCTTGAACGGCTGGCTCGGTCCGCCGCCGGTCCAGAACTCGCGCGGCTTCAGCTTGTCCTTGGTCGCTTCTTCCACGGTGATCCGGTTGCAGCTCTCGATGACAGGGATGTACCAGAGCTTCAGGTCCGGATTGTACGAGGTCGGCGGCCAGTTCTTGCCGCCCATGTTGCCTGGGCAGATGTCCGCGACCTTGTTCTCACGATGCGGCGACACCGACGCATTGTAGCGCTGCACCGGGTTCTTCGGATCATACTCGATCGGCTTGCCGGTCTCGGCATCGAGCCCCTTGGTCCAGGTCACCTTCTTGACGAAGGGCAGGCCCCAGATGAACTTGCCGCTGGTACGGTCGATCGCATAGGCAAAGCCGTTGCGGTCGGCCTCGAGCGCGAGCTTCAGGGTCGAGCCGTTCGGCGCGGGCACATCGACCAAGACGTTCTCGGCGACGCTGTCATAGTCGAAGGGATCGTTCGGCGTGTGCTGATAGTGCCACTTGATCTTGCCGGTGTTGGCATCGAGCGCCAGCGAACTGTCGGTGTAGAGGTTGTCGCCCGGACGATAGGCGTTGTCCCAGTCCGGACCGGGATTGCCGACGCCCCAGATGATGGTGTCGGTCGCCGGGTCGTAGGTCCCGGTCACCCAGGTCGAGCCGCCGCCGGCCGCGGCCGCGTCGTTGCTGTCCTTCCAGGTCTCGCTGCCCGGCTCGCCCTTCCCCGGAATGGTGTGGGTGCGCCAGACCTCCTTCTGCGTGCCGAGATCGGTCGCCGCGATCCAGCCGCGGATGCCGTATTCGGCGCCGGCCACGCCCGAGATCGCCATGTTCTTCACGATCAGCGGCGCACCGGTGATGACCTCGCCCTTGTCGGGATCGGCGACCTGGCGCTGCCAGGCGACCTGTCCGGTCTCCTTGTTGGTCGCGATCAGGCGGCCGTCGAGCGTGTGCGAAATGACCAGATTGCCCCACAGCGCGACGCCGCGATTGTCGACGCCGCAGCAGGCGATGGCGCCGGCCCAGTCGTGATCCGTCTTCGGATCCATCTTCCAGACCAGTTGGCCTTTGCCACCGCGCGCGTCGATCTTGTAGACCGAGCCCCAGCCGTCGGTGACGTAGATCATGCCGTTCTCGACGATCGGCGTGCCTTCGAGACCGCCGTGGCTCCAGATGCCGCCGCCCTCGACGCCGCCGAGATGCATCGTCCAGGCGACCTTCAGGTTCTTGACGTTATCCTTGTTGATCTCCCTCAGCGCCGAGAACCGTGTGCCCGAGTAGTTCTTATGATGGTGCAGCCAGTTGCCGGCTTCGTTGTCGGCGTTGAGAAGCCGTTCGGGGGTCATCTCGTCGGCGGCCTGCGCCGGCGATGCAAGCTGGAAACAGGCGAAGGCTGCGCTGGCCAGCAGCACCGCCCGCAGGGTCGACCTGACGTTAGTCCTCATCGTTTCCTTCTCCCATTATATTGATTATGAGTTGGAGCGAATACCGCTCCGCCAAGCGCGACGGCGGAGGGCAGCAGGCGACAAACACGCTTCAAGGGGACTTGCGAACCTCGACCTCCGTTTCGATGGATCCTGCTTTCTGGAACACGATCGTGCAGGTGAAGCGCTTGCCTGGCTCGAGCGGCTCCCGCGTCTGCAGCAGCATCACGTGATAGGCGGTCGGCAGCAGCACCAGCGTGCTGCCCGCGGCAATTGGAATGTTGGGAATGGAGCGCATCGCCGGCGCGCCTTCGCCGCGGTCGACGGTGTGCCGCTCCGAAAAATTTGCGATCGGACAACGCACGCGCATCAAGGCTTCCGGCGCGGTCGTGTCATTCTTGATCGTGATCAGCAACGGGATGTCGCGTCCCACCTCGGGCGCCGCCGGCACCCACGCATCCGACAGGGTCAGGCCTTCTCCGGCCACCCCGAGCGCAGGCGCCATCGCTGCAACCGACGCCACAGAGGCCGCCAGCAATGCGCGCGAGACCGCCGGCATCACGCCGGCGCGCACGCTGCCCTCCGAGCGCGCGGACCAAACCTGATCGCGCTCCAGACTGGTCGGATCTTCCGACAACGGAGTCCCTCCCCTATATGGCCGCCTCTTTAACTTGCCCTAGGGCGGCGCCCTTTTTTGAATTCGTACTCTGAATTCGAATACGTCGCAAATGGATTTTCTGTCTTGACATGCTAATGTCCGGCAAAACGTGATGACCCATGCGAATCGTGCCCGCCGCTCCCTCTCTGGTCGACCAGGTCGTCGAAGCCATCACTGACGAGATCGTCAGCGGCGTTCTCGCGCCGGGCTCGCGGCTGATCCAGGACGATCTGGCCCAGGCTTACGGAGTGTCGCGCCAGCCGGTTCAGCAGGCGCTGATCCTGCTGCGCGGCTGCGGGCTGGTGCAGAGCGCGCCGGGCCGCGGGTTGATCGTGGCGCCGCTCGACCCCGGCTTCGTCCGGGACCTCTATGAGATGCGGGCAGTGCTCGAAGGCCTCGCGGCGCGACTGGCCGCCGAGCGGGCGAGCGATCGCGCTGCGCGCGAAGGTCCGGCCTACATCGCGGCCGGCTACGAGGCGGTGAAGAGCGGGCTCGTCAACCGCAAGATCGAGACCGACATCGCCTTCCATCGCTTCCTCGGCGACCTCTCCGGCAACGCGCTGATCGGCGAGACGATGGCACCGCATTGGCCGTGCCTGAAGCGGGTGATGTCCGACGTGCTGCAGAAGGAGCAGAGCATGTCACGGATGGTCTGGGACGAGCATGAGGACATTCTTGCAGCCGTCATCGAGGGCCGCAGCGCCGAGGCCGAACGGCTGAGCCGGGAGCACATTTCGCGCGCGGCCAGCGTGTTCATCCATCACCTCGAAATCCAGCAGGACAGCAAGTCCAAGCAGCGGCGGACGCTCACTGCGCGGAAATTCCCGCTATGACTCCGTTCAAACCGACAGCGGCCGCAATGCGAGCGCTGGGCTCCGGCACGGCAGCCTCGCATTCGCGACCGGACATCACACCTGATCCCGTGGAGGCCGTGTGCCGCCGCTGAAGACCCAGCCGAGCCTGACCGAACGCGTCTATGAGCGCATTCTCTCCGACATCGTCGGCGGGGAGTTGCCGGAATCTGCCCGCCTCATCCAGGACGATCTGGCCCGCGACCTCGGCGTCTCGCGCCAGCCGGTGCAGCAGGCCCTGCTGCTGCTGCGCAATCAGGGCTTTGTGCGCGAGGCGCCGGGCCGCGGCCTGGAAGTCGCGCCGATCGACACCGGCTTCATCCGCAACCTCTATGAAATACGCGCGGTCGCCGAGGGCCTCGCCTGCCGGCTCGCGGCGACCCGCGGCGCCAAGCGAGCGGCCGAGGAAGGCCCGAATTTGATCGAGCAGGGCCGGCGCGCCGAGCGCGAGCATTCGGTCGAGAAGCTGATCGAGGCCGACGTCAGGTTTCATGAATTTCTCTACGAGATCTCCGGCAACGCCGTCATCCAGGACACCACCCTGCCGCATTGGCTGCATCTGCGCCGCCTGATGGGCGAGGTGCTGATGCGCGACGAGACCCCGCGGCGGATCTGGGACCAGCACGAGGACATCCTGCGGGCGGTGATCGCGGGCGATCCGCAGACAGCCGAGGATCTCGCCCGGCAGCACATCACACGGACCGCCACGGTGCTGCTGGCGCGGTTGACCAATCAGCGCGAGCCCCTGCCGGTCGCGACGGTGTCTTGATCACCTCGGGCTTGGCTTCTGCCCGCAACATCCGACGGCACCGCCGTCAGGAACCCCCAGCATCGTTTCGAAGGGATACCCAGCATCCCACTTCAGCGTCGGCAGCAGCCCCGCCGCTATGGTCAAGCCGCCGGCAAGCTGAAAGAGAACGTGGCGCCGCCCCGCGGCTCGTTGCTGGCCAACAGCTCGCCGCCGTGCTCGCGGACGATGCCGTAGCTGATCCACAGCCCGAGCCCCGTCCCCTCCCCGACGCGCTTGGTCGTGAAGAACGGCTCGAAGATGTGGGTCAGATGATCCTTGTCGATGCCCGGGCCGTTATCGGTGATGCGAAAGGCGATCTCGCTGCCCTGGCGCGCCACCGCGACCAGAAGGCGCGGCAGGTCGGTCGATCGCATCGCGTCGATCGCGTTCTCCACGAGGTTGACGATCACCTGATGCAGCTGGCCTTCGTTGCCCAAGATCCACAGATCCGGCTCGACCTCGATCTGGATGTCGACACGATGCTGCTTGGTGCGCCCTGCCCACAGCACGGCGGTATTGATCAGTCGCTCGATGTTGACGCGCTCGACCTCGCCGAGCTTCGAGAACGACAGGCGGCGCAGGTTCTTGACGATCTCGCTGATGCGCACCGCGCCTTCCAGCGTGCCGTCGATCAGCGGCCCGAAATCCTCGAGGATGGCGTCGATCCTCAGATCCGAGCGAAGCGCGGCGATGTCCTCGCTGACCGGCTGCTCATGGATGGCATCGAGATAGCCGACCAGCGAGGTGCGGTAGCGCATCAGGGTGTGGATGTTGCCATAGACGAAGCTGATCGGATTGTTCAGCTCGTGGGCCACGCCGGCGACGAGCCGGCCGAGGCTCGCCATCTTCTCCTGCTCGACCAATTGCCGCTGCGCCCGCTGCAGCTCCTGATGCGCCTTGTGCAGGGCCTCATAGGCACGGCGCAGCTCGCCGATCGGACGGCCCGTCAGCACGACGCCGATGAAGCGGCCGCGATGGTCATGCCGCGGCGAGCTGTTGATCGCGAACAGATCGGAGCTGACGCCGGCTGCCGCGGCAAAGCGCAATTCACCGTCGACCACATCGGCGCTGCTGCGCGGCTTCAGCAGCGAGGCGAGCTTGGGCCGATGATCGGGATCGATCATCTCGGCGATATCGCGACCGGCGATGTCGGCCAAGGCCCGTCCCGATGTGTGCAGGAAGGCGGAGTTGGCCTGCTGTACCGTGCCCCTGGCGTCGCAGACGACCAGGATGTCGGAGACGGACTCGATGACGTTGGTGACGAAGGCCTGGGCTTCCTCGAGCTCGGCGTTCTTGTGCTCGAGATCGACCTCGTAGCGCAGCAGGTCGGAATAGACCTCGTCCATCTTGCGGATCACTTCGATCCACACGCCTTCGCGCTCGCTGTCGAGTTCGAGCGTACTGCTGCTCGCGATCAGCTTGAGCAGCGTGTCAGCCCCGGACTCAGGAGAGTGAGTGGCCTTTGCCATGTTTCTTCAGATCGTATCTCGACAATTTGTTCCGGAGCCCCACCCTTGACAGGCCGAGCTCGCTGGCGACGCGACTGATGTTACCATCATATTTCTCCAGACAGTGGACGATGATGGTCTTTTCGAGATCCTCGACCTTGTCCT
Source organism: Bradyrhizobium sp. SZCCHNR1017 (assembly GCF_032381375.1). Lineage (NCBI taxonomy): Bacteria > Pseudomonadati > Pseudomonadota > Alphaproteobacteria > Hyphomicrobiales > Nitrobacteraceae > Bradyrhizobium > Bradyrhizobium sp. SZCCHNR1017. The sequence continues at coordinate 222,801 of NZ_JAUHIR010000012.1, forward strand.
TCAGGCTCCCGGAACCGTTGAGCTTGCCATTGGCGATCACGGGCGCGGCGCGGCGGCCGTTGCGCCGGCCGGCGAACGGCGGACAGCGCAGCTCGTCGGCATCGGCCAGCACGGCCATGCGCTGGATCTCGTTCTGCAACTCGCGAACATTGCCGGGCCAGTGATAGCGGGAGAATTCCTCCAGCGCCGCCGGTGCGAACCGCAGATGCGGCCGGTTGAACGATGTCTTCACCGCCGACAGCACGCCCTCGGCGATCAGCGGAATGTCCATCGGACGCTCGCGCAAGGACGGCATGTGCACCGGAAACGCGGCGAGCCGGTAGTACAGATCGCGGCGGAAGCGGCCGGCTTCGACTTCGGCCTCGAGATCCCGGTTGGTGGCCGCGACCACGCGCACGTCGACCTGGCGCACGCGCTGCGCGCCGAGCGGCCGGATCTCGCTCTCCTGCAGCACACGCAGCAACTTGACCTGAAAGGCGGGGGATGTCTCGCCGATCTCGTCGAGAAAGATGGTGCCGCCGTCGGCGACCTCGAACAGGCCGATGCGGTCCTGATAGGCGCCGGTGAACGCGCCCTTCTTGCAGCCGAACAGCTCGCTCTCGAGCAGCTCATCGGGCAGCGCGCCGCAATTCTCGACCACGAAGGCCTTGGTGGCGCGCGCAGAGCCATAGTGAATCGCACGCGCCAGGAGCTCCTTGCCGGTGCCGGATTCGCCGGTGATCAAGACCGAGATGTCGTAGTCGGCGGCGCGCCGGCCGAGCTCGATCACGTTGCGCATCGGGCTCGCCGCCGAATGCACGATGCGGTCGAAATCATAGAGCTGCTTGGCGGCGCCGCGCTTGACCGACACCACCTTCTTGATGTGGGCCGGCGTGGCCTTCACGTCGACGCCGGCGGTCTCCGTCTCCTTCTGCAGCCGGTACAACTGCACGGCCTCGCGGACGATCTCGATCAGGCGATCCGGCTGCCAGGGCTTTGTGATGTACTGATAGATGCCGGCCTCGTTGAGGCCGGCGATGATGTCCTCGGAGTCCGAATAGCCGGAGATGATCATCCTGACAGGGTCGGGCCACATCTCGCGCACGCGCTTCAGGAAGCTGACGCCGGATTCCTGCGGCATGCGCTGGTCGCAGATCACGGCGTGCACGATCTCGCCTTCGAGCAGCTTCTCCGCGTCGTTCGTGTTGCCGGCACACAAGACCTCGAAGTCCTGGTTGAGGACGCGGCGCAGCGCCTCCTGCGACCGGACCTCGTCATCCACGACCAGTATCGTTCCCTGGATCCCCATCGCGCGTCTCAGCAGATCCGCGGCAACTGCTCGCCGGACAGCCAGTCGACGATACGGCCGCCGCCGAAGCTCGTCGCCATCTGGACGAAGCGGTGATCATCGGCCACCGCTTCGCCGACGTCAGCCGCATCGCGGCCGAGCGGATGCGCCCTCATGGCGGCGAGCACGGCGCCGGCCAGCTCCGGCGCGACGATCGCGACGAGCTTGCCCTCATTGGCGACGTGGAGCGGATCGAGCCCGAGCAGCTCGCAGGCGGCAGCGACCGCAGGCTTCACCGGAATCGCTTCCTCCTGCAGACGGAAGCCGAGATTGGACTGCTGCGCGATCTCGTTCATCGTGGCCGCAACCCCGCCGCGCGTGGGATCGCGCATCAGCCGGATGCCGGCGCCGCCGGCTGCAACCATGTCGGCGACGAGCCCGTGCAGCGAGGCCGAGTCGGAGATGATCTCGGTGTCGAAGGTGAGGTTCTGCCGCCGCGACATGATCGCCACGCCGTGATCACCGAGGCTGCCGGACAACAGCACGCGGTCGCCGGGCCTGGCCTTGTCGGCCGAGAGATCGAGGCCGTCCGGCAGCACGCCGACGCCGGCGGTGGAAATGAACACGCCATCCGCCTTGCCGCGCTCGACCACCTTGGTGTCGCCGGTGATGATCGCAATGCCCGCCTCGCGCGCCGCCTCGCCCATCGCATCGGCGATCCGTTTCAGGTCGGAAAACGCAAACCCCTCCTCGATGATGAAGCTCGCCGACAGATACAGCGGCCTGGCGCCGGCCATGGCGATGTCGTTGACCGTGCCGTGCACCGCCAGCGAGCCGATATTGCCGCCGGGGAAGAACAGCGGCGAGACCACATAGCCGTCGGTCGTCATCACCATGCGGCCGGCGGCGACGTCGAACGCCGACTGGTCGTTGCCACGCGCCAGCCATTCATTGCCGAACGCCTCGTGGAACAGGCCGGCAATCAGTTGCGCCATCGCGCGACCGCCGGCGCCATGCGAGAGATCGACGCAGCCGTTCTTCATGTCGAGCCGGCGCTGATGCATGCTCATGATGCAAGCCTCCGCTGATGGTCGCGGAAGCGGCCATAGGTCCAATGCGCCGCGCAGGCACCTTCCGACGACACCATGCAGGAGCCGATCGGCGTCTCCGGCGTGCAGGCGGTGCCGAACAGCCGGCAGTCCACCGGCTTCTTCAGGCCGCGCAGAATGGCCGGACATTCGCAGGCCGGATTGTCGGCCACAACCAGCTCGGACATGGCAAAGCGCAGCTCGGCGTCGAGATGCGCGAAGGCGGGCCGCAGTTTCAATGCGCTCGCCGGAATGCTGCCGAGGCCGCGCCATTCGAACTGGTCGCGCAGTTCGAAGATCTCGGCGACCTCGCGGATGGCGCGCTGGTTGCCGCTGGCGGTGACGGCGCGACGGTACTGGTTCTCCACCTCGTGGCGGCCGTCATTGACCTGCTCGATCAGCATCAGGATCGCCTGCATCATGTCGAGCGGCTCGAAGCCTGCGATCACGACGGGCTTGCCGTCATCGCGCGCGAACGGCGCGTAGGGCTCGGTGCCGATCACGGTCGAGACATGTGCCGGTCCGACGAAGCCGTCGATCTCGACAGGATTGTCGCTGTCGAGGATCGCGCGCATCGCCGGCGGGGTCAGCACGTGGTTGCAGAACACGGTGAAGTTCGACAGCTGCTTCTTCTCGGCGGCCCGGATCATCACGGCGGTCGGCGGCGTCGTGGTCTCGAAGCCGATGGCGAAGAACACCACCTCGCGACCAGGATTCTGCTCGGCCAGCGCGATCGCATCCAGCGTCGAATACACCATGCGGACGTCGGCGCCGCGCGCTTTCGCCTTGAGCAGCGAGGACCCGCGCGAGCCCGGCACGCGCATCAGGTCGCCATAAACGCAGAGGATGACCTCGGCCCGTTCGGCCAGCGCGGTCGCCATGTCGATGCGCCCGGCGGGCAGCACGCAGACCGGACAGCCGGGGCCATGGATCATGCGCACATTGTCGGGCAGCATGTCCTCGAGGCCATAGCGCGCGATCGCATGGGTATGTCCGCCGCAGAACTCCATGAAGCGATAGGCGCGCGCCGGATCGGCCTTGGCGCGGATGGCGCGCGCAAGACCTGTCGCCAACTCCTTGTCGCGAAACTCGTCGGCATATTTCATGGCCTGACCTCCGCCACAGCCTCGCCCATCTGCCGGAGCAGGTCGAGCGTCTCGCGCGCCTCCTCCGGATCGATCTTGGCCAGCGCATGGCCGACATGGAGAATGACGTAGTCGCCGACGGCGATCTCCTCGATCAGCGCGACCGAGACCTCCTTGCTGACGCCGTCGATCGAGACGATCGCCATGTCATCGGCCAAGAGCTTGATCACCTCGGCAGGAATGGCCAGGCACATCAGACGGTCCCTCCAGACATCATGTTGTTTTGTGCGAGATGCAGACCGGCCACCCAGGCCTGTCCGAGGCTGAGGCCGCCATCATTGGGCGGCAGCCGGCGCGGCAGCAGCGGATCGAGGCCTGCGGACCGGCAGCCGCGCACGATCTGTTCGGCCAGATGCGCATTGAGAAAACAGCCGCCGCTCAGCACGATCGTACCGATGCCGGTCGCACGCGAGGCTCTCACGATCCAGTCGACGCAGGCCGCGGCCAACGTGCCGTGAAACAGCCCCGCCGCTTCGACGGCGTCGAGATCACGCGCGATCAGATGCGCGAGCAGCGGCCGCAGCGACAGCACGCCATCGGCAATGGTCCAGCCGCGCTCCAGCGCCGCGGGTTCGCGCACCAGCGCTTCCAGCTTCATGGCCGCCTCGCCTTCGTAGCTCTGCACCGCGCTGACACCGAGCAGTCCGGCCACGGCATCGAACAGCCGGCCGGCGCTGGTGGTGACTGGAGCATCGGCACGATCCAGCAGCATGGAGATGTTGCGCGACTGTGGCTGGGCCGAGAAACGATGCCCGATCTCGTCACCGCGACCGATGTCGTGCAGCACGGAAGCCGCCATCCGCCACGGCTCCCGTGCGGCCCGGTCCCCGCCCGGCATCTTCAACGGAGCGAGATGGCCGAGGCGCCGGAAGCCCGCGCCGTCGCACGACAGCAACTCACCGCCCCAGGCTCCGCCGTCGCTGCCATAGCCGTAGCCATCCAGCACCAGCGCGAGAGCGGGACTGGTCACGCCATGCTCGGCCATGACGGAGGCCGCATGCGCCTGGTGATGCTGCACCGGCAGCGTCGGCAGACCTCGTGCCTGCGCGAACCGCGTCGACGCCATGTCCGGATGCAGGTCATGCGCGATCGCGACCGGCTGGACATCGAGGATGGCGGTGAGATGCGCAATCGCCTCCTCGAAGAAGCGGATCGCGGCCGCCGTGTCGAGATCACCGAGATGCTGCGACACGAACGCCTCGTTGCCGCGCGTCACCGTGACCGTCGCCTTCAGGTGAGCGCCGACCGCGAGCACCGGCGGCATGGTGCGCGCGAGCCGGATCGGCTCCGGAACATAGCCGCGCGCACGCCTGACGAAGCGGGGAACGCCGGCCACGACGGCAAGCACGGAATCGTCGGCGCGGATGACGATGTCCCGGTCGTGGGTGACGATCAGGTCCGCAATGTCGGCAAGATCCGCGAGCGCCTCGGCGTTGTCGGTCAGCAGCGGCTCCCCGCTCGGATTGGCGCTGGTGCAGACCAGCGCCCATGGTCCGTCGGCAGCCGCGCGGCGGCCCGCCTCCAGCGCATGGAAGATCAGATGATGCAGCGGAGCGACCGGCAGCATCACCCCGATCTTTGCGAGGCCTGGTGCGACCGAGGACGCAACACGCTGGCGTGAGCGCAACAGCACGATCGGCCGCGCCACCCGCTCCAGCTGCGCGCGCTCAGGCGCATCGATCTCGGCAATCTCAGTTGCGGCGTCGGCCGTGGCCAACATCACGGCAAACGGCTTGCCGTCGCGCTGCTTACGCGCGCGCAGCCGCCGGACCGCCTGTTCATCCTGGGCGTCACAGAGCAGCTGATAGCCGCCGAGACCCTTGATGGCGACGATCCTGCCACTCGCGAGCGCGGCTGCGATATCATCGATGCCATGGCTGAGCCGCGGACCGCAGCGCGGACACGAGATCGCCTCGGCATGAAAGCGGCGCCCTGCAGGATCTTCGTAGTCGGACCGGCACGCCTCACACATCGGAAAGTGCTTCATCGCCGTGGACACGCGATCGTAAGGCAGGCGCTCGGCGATGGTGAAACGGGGGCCGCAATGGGTGCAGTTGACAAAAGGATAGAGATGGAAGCGGCTGCCGGGATCGAACAGCTCGGCCAGGCATGCGGCACAGGTGGCTGCGTCCGGCACGATCCGCGTCGTGACGCGCCCGCCCACGCTCCCGGCGATCCGGAAGCCCGTGCCGGTACCGGCCGCGATCGGCTCGACGGCGATGTCGTCGATGCGCGCCAGCGGCGGTGTCTGCCGCGGCAGAGCCTCGACGAATTCGGCGACCTCGTCGCCCTCGACCTCGATCAGCACGCCATCAGCATCGTTGGCGACGAAGCCGCCGAGCCGATGGCGGGTTGCCAGACCATGGACATAGGGACGAAAGCCGACGCCCTGCACGGCCCCGCGGACGCGGAGCCGGAGGCACGTATGGTTCGCCGCCGATGTCCGGCCGGGCGTGCTCATCCCCGCACCGCGTTCGCTGCGCCCGCCCGCATCCGCTCAGACTGCTTCCTGATCCAGGCGTAGAACGCCGAAAGGCCCTCGCCTGTCTTCGCGGAGATCGTCAGTACCTCGATCTTCGGATTGACTCGGCGGGCATATTCGATCGTCTGCGCAAGATCGAAATCGAGCACCGGCGCCAGATCGATCTTGTTGATGAGCATCAGCGATGACGCTGCAAACATGTCGGGATATTTGAGCGGTTTGTCCTCGCCCTCGGTGGTCGAGAACACGACGATCTTGCAGGCCTCGCCGAGATCGAAGGCGGCCGGACATACGAGGTTGCCGACATTCTCGATGAACAGCAGCCCGCCGCGCAGTGACGGCAGCCGGCCAAAGGCTTCGCCGACCATGGCCGCGTCGAGATGACAGCCCTTGCCGGTGTTGATCTGGATCGCCGGCACGCCGGTGGCGCGGATGCGCTCGGCATCGTTGGAGGTCTGCTGGTCGCCCTCGATCACCGCGACGGGCCGACTCTGCTTGAGATCGGAGACGGCGCGGACCAGCAGCGAGGTCTTGCCGGCGCCCGGGCTGGAAACGAAGTTGAATGCCAGCACGTCATGCGCGGCGAAGCGCGCGCGGTTTTCTGCCGCGAGCCGGTTGTTCTTGCCGAGAATGTCGCGTTCGATCTGGATGATGCGCCCGCTGGAGAGGCCGGCAACCTCCTGCCCGGCCGGATTGGCCGAACAGTCGACGTGGTCGGCAGCATGATCATGTTGATGATCATGCGCGCGACCGTGATCATGCGGGTCATCATCGTGATGGTGACCATGCTCGTGAACATGATCATGATGATGATGGCCGTGATAGTGATGATGTCCGGACTGATCATGGCTGTGATCGTGTCCATGAGCCTGATGATGCTTACCGTGATCGTGATGATGATCACCGGATTCGACGGAGGGCTTGCCGTCGCTGCAGCCACACACCGTGCACATTACTCGACCTCCAGCTCCTTGACCCGCATGTCCTCACCGCCCGTGACCTGCAGCTGATGACTGCCGCAGGCCGGACAAGACTGATAGCGTTGACTGATCTCGACGCCGCGCGAGCAGCCCAGGCACCATGCCGTGCCCGGCTGTTCGATGATCTCGAGCGCTGCCCCGTGCAACAGGGTTTTCGCGGTCACCGCCTCGAAACAGAATCGCAGCGCCTCCGGCGCGACATGGCTGAGCGCACCGATCTCCAACCACACGGTCTTCACCGTGGAGAAGGCGCCCTTACGTGCCTCCTGCTCGACGATCTCGACGATGCCTTCGCACAGCGCCATCTCATGCATCGGCCATCCCCCGGAACGCCAGGTGATAGCCGACGCAGGGATCGAACGATCCGACCATCGTATGGATGGCCTGGCGATCGACGGTGCCGCGCAGCGCAACCCCCGTGAGGCTCCTCACGACAGGACCGCGCGGGTGAAAATTCCATTCCGTCGGCGCCAGATACTCGAAACGCGAGACCGCGCCGTGCGCATCCAGCTCGATCGCGTGATGCAGCCGGCCGCGCGCGCATTCGACTGCGGCGGCACCGCGCCGCGACCCGAGCGCGTAGCTTGCGACGGCATGCGGGTCGGCCGCCTGGTCCTCCGCCTCGCCGGTCTCGATCCAGCGGAACAGCTCAGCAATCTCAGCGATCTTGGCTGAGAGGCGTTCGACGGGACCAGCCGATGCCAATTGATGGCGCTCCGCATAGCGGGCCCAGACTCCGGTCTCCGGAACGCGGCCGTCGAGCTCGGGAGCCTCAGCAAAGGCAGATCCCACGTCGATCAATTGCGCGACGATGGCGCCATCATCGGCGGCCGACAGGATGCCGTGCTCGGCCGGCATGTGCCTCCATCCTCCATCATCGGCGGCCTTCCGGGCCGCGTCCATCATCGATGCAAGCAGAGTTCCCGGCAGAACCGGTTCCCCTGGCAAGCCTATGCCCAGAGCCACCATGCCCGTCTTGATCTGAGACAAGGTTGCAGCGCGAGATTGCTGCGAGACGCCGGAATGCGTCTGTAGCGCCGCGATCGCCTGCAAGAGCCGTTGAACCGGCTGCGCAGCACTACGATTGTCCGCCATTGAAGCGATCAGCAGACCGCGCATGAGTTCGGCGAAGCGTTCCGTCAGCACGGCCTCGATCCGACGATGACGCGTCGACGGCTTCGCCTGCTCGCCGCGCGCCGCTTCCAGCGCCGAGAGCAGCGCGACCTGATGCGCACCGGCGCACAGCGAGAACAGCCGCGGCAGGGCCGCAAGCAGCATCTCGGCCGGCTTGCCGGCGAACAGCCGTCCCAGCGGCGGCCGCGTGCGCGGCTGAATGTCGACGCCTGCGATCCGCCGATCGGCGACCGACAGCGTCACGTCGATGCGGTTGCGAAAGCCGAGGGTCATGCGCGGCCCTCGGAGAGGGTGCCGCGCAGGAACGCGCGGCGATCGATCGTGCTCGACGCCTTCGCGGCGCGTTCGGACAACGCCTCGTCCTCAGGTGCCGCCATCAGCGCGGCCAGCGCGGCCTCCGCCGCCGCACGCGCCGCGGCCATGTCCGCGAACTCGAACATCGGCGAGAACAGCGAGCAGCTCGCGATCCGCCCGATCCCGGCGATATCGCCGATCGTGAACTCGAACGAGCCGGCCGGAAGCACGATCTTGACGACGGATCCCGCGGAGCCCTGGGCGGCCGGAGTGACCAGGTTCATGAACCAGGGCGTGACGACGATGCCGAGGATGCGGCCCTCAACCACCGAAAATCCGATCGCCTCGACGTCGAGCGCGTGGTGATAGATCGGCAGCTCGCGCATCGCACGCGCGCCGATCCCACGATAGACGCCGGCGAGACGCTCGCCCCACGCGACCGGCGTGACGTCAGACCTGCCCTGCGCGTCCGCGCTCATTGCTCGACCACCATGAACTTGGTCTTCGGCGCGTCGCAGTTCGGGCAATGCCAGTCGTCCGGCAGCGCCGCGAACGGCGTGCCCGGCGCAATCTGGGCGACGCCATCACCTTCGGCCGGGTCGTAGCGCGTCCAGCAGATGCCGCACTCCAACAGCGCGTCATCAGCGAGATCGCTGCGGACACCGTAATTCTCGAAGCCGCCGTTCATGTGAAATAGGCCTCGATGATCTGGGTCAGGCGCTCGGCCGAATCCTCGAAATCCTCGGCTGCAGCGAGCGCGACCACCGGCACGCCGCCGACTTCGAGGGTGTCGAGAATGATCGTATCCATGGCGTTGAAGAATTGCACCGACCAGACATGGCGGATGCCGGTCGCGAGCACGCGGCAGGTGCCGTAGCCGCGCGACATCAACTGGATCGGGCCGTTGCCGAGCGTCTGCTGCATGAAGCTCATGTCGGCCGGGCTCATCGGCAGCAGCGTGAAGTTGATGGTCTGCGAGCGCTGGCCCGGTCGCCAGGACAGCGCGCGCTCGCGGATCTCGGCGAGCACCGGCAGCGCGTTCATCGTGCCCTCGGGCACCGGTCCGATCGCGATGTCATTTGCGGTCAGGTCGGCGGCCGCGCGCGACACGATCTCCGGCACGGCGCCGACTTCGATGTAGTCGTGGCGCTCATCCGCTTCCAGCCGCACCCGCCAGATGCCGGCGAGCACCGATTCCTGGATCTGGGCCAGCGTCCCGTCGGGAAGAGCCACGACGCCCGCAACCTCGCCCTCGCCCAGCACGTCGTCGATCAGCCGCCGCTCGAGATCGTTGAGGCCTTCGAGACGGAATAATTGCGTCGGTGCGCCGGCCGTCTGCGCCGCGGTGGCGGATGCAATCGTCGACAGCAGTTCGACCGCGCGCGGACAGCTCCGCGCCAGCGCCTCCGAGTCGAGCGAGGCCAGCTTGGCCAGCGCTCCGGAGGCGGTCAGCCCCTTGTGTGAGGTATCGAGCGCCTCTTCGCCGATCGGAAAGATGTTGACCGGCTCCTCGGCTCCTTCAGGCGCGATCCAGAATCCCGGCTTCATCGCTCGACTCCCGCAGGCTGATGGACTGGGACGATGCTGGCAACGACCGCCGCCGTCGCGCCCTGCGGCCGGTCGATCAGCCGCGAGATGCGATCGACATAAACCGACCAGTCCTGGATCTTGGCGATCAGGCCGAGCGTCTCTCCCCCGCGGCACAGGATCAGGCTCGGCTGCACACGCACGCCGAATCGCGCCCCGATCTCGGCCTCCGCTTCGCGCGCGACGACCGCGCCGCGCAGCCGGCCCTGAAACGCCGTGATCAGCTCCGGCAGCACGATGGCCACGTCCAGTGCCTCTGGAAACCGCGCGGGATCCCCGGCCGACAGCAGCACGGCGACAAGCCCGGCGCAATCAGCCTCGGAGAGAAAGGCATCGACGGTGCCGGTATCGACCTCCGGCAACCCGCCTCGCGCGCGCGCGGGGTCACGCTGCTGCATTTCCATCGGTGTTTCTCCCTGACCAGTTATCGTTGCCATATTCCCCATGATCAGCAATCGACGTGCCAGACACCCACGCCGGGCCAGGAATGCTCAAGACATTGAAATACATTCAATTTTTATTGCAACTAAGAGATGCGTAAGAAATCGGAAAGATGCTTTCCAGGGAAAGCCTGCAAACTTACTTCATAGATGGAAATCTCATTATCAGCAATTTGGCGACGCCTGAGGGCATGACGCCGCTACCGCAAATGCTCCGGAAGCTCCGGCTCGCGCCCGATCAGATCCGCGAAGAAGTCGTCGCAATTCTCGCCGTTCACGGCCGCCTGCAGGCCGCGCAGCGCCTCGCCGATCAGCCGCGCCTCTTCGTCATCGAGCAAGCGAACGGCGTTGTCGATATAGACGAGCACCTTGGCCCCCACCGGCGGGTTCGACAGCAGCAACACCGAGACGCGGCGCTCCTCGCCGTCGAAGCTGCACAGCGCCGAGACGCCATCGGTCTCAAGGATTGTCATCGGCAGGCCAAGACACATGGCGGATTCCCTCGCGGCGCGGTCAATCGGCCGGGCGCGCCCGCAGCTCGTAGCTATGATGGTCGATGTCGTTCGCGAGCAGGCGTTCGTCGCCGGCGAGCGGTTCACGCCGCGACACGGCCGGCGAGCCCCATTCCGCCAGGAGGGTGCAGGCCAGCTCGATCGCCGGCGCGATCTGCGCACGAACCGGCGCCGTCAGCGGACCGCCCCAATCCTCGAGGTCGAGCGGCTGGCAGCCGATCAGCGCAAGCCGCTGCGGATAGCGGCCGAGCAGGTCAGCCGCGCTCAGTACTTCCTGAAAGCCCGTCTGGTGCAGGCTCATCTTCTTGGCGCCGGTGAAGCGCGGCACCTCGTCGTCGCGGACGAGCTTGAGCTCGCCCGGCACCAGGCCATAGTCGATGGCGTCGAACACGATCAGGCCGTCAGCTTCCTCGACATAGTTGACGAGGTAAAGCCCCTGCGTGCCGCCATCGAGGATCGTGACGTTGTCGGGCACGGTGAAGCGGCGGTGGAATTCCTCCACCACCCGCACGCCAAAGCCTTCGTCCGCCCAGAGAATGTTGCCGATCCCGAGCACCAGAATGCGATCGCGCCCGCGCTCATCGACCATGCCGGCTCCCCCTGCTACTCGCGGAACTGTCGCTCGCCCGAGATCATCGAGGAGATGATGCTCTGACGTGACATGATGTCTTCGCGAATGGCGGCATAGACGTGTACCATCACGAAGGTGACCAGCGCCCACATCCCGAGATGATGCCAGGTGTGGACGTCCTGGCTGTTCGGCCAGATCGCGAACACCCAACCGAACAATTTGTGCTGCCAACTGTCGATGCCGGTGCCTTCCGAATAGAGCGCAAAGCCGGTGATGATCATGAAGGTCACGAACAGCGTGAAGCCGGTAAACATGGCTGTCTGCGCCAGGGGATTATGGCCGACATACATCTTCGGCTCACGCTCGAGGAAAGCGTACCAGCGGATCTCGTGCAGCACCTCCTTCCAGAACTGCTTGCGGTGCACCGGAATGTAGAAGATCTGCCGGGAATGGTGGTTGCCGACGAAGGCCCAGAAGATGCGGGCAAGGAAGAACACCGCCAGCACCTGTCCGGCCGCGAAATGGGCAAAGCGGATGTAGCCCATCACGAAATTCGCCGACGCCTCGCCTTCGACGCTGGGGAGCGGAGTCCCGATCAGATAGCCGGTGATCATCAGCACGACGATCGCGAACGCATTCACCCAATGGCAGATGCGCACCGGTGCTTCGTACACATAGACCGTGGGCCGGCCGACCGCGTGTTCACCGGCGGCGTCGGCCGCGATCGCCGCAAGGTTGGGCTCTGCCTCGGCGGGACGTGCAATGGCATCCATCATGGTGCGTCTCCCACTACCTGACCGTGACCGTCGCCATTTGCTGGCCGTCCGGGCTCATCACGTGGGTCGAGCACGCGAGGCACGGATCGAACGAATGGATCGTGCGCAGGATCTCCAGCGGCTTCTCCGGATCCGCCATCGGCGTATCCATCAGGGAGGCCTCGAAGGCGCCGATATTGCCCTTGGGATCGCGCGGCGAGCCGTTCCAGGTCGTCGGCACGACACACTGGTAGTTGTCGATCTTGGTGTCCTTGATCTTGATCCAGTGCGCCAGCGCGCCGCGCGGCGCCTCGGTGAAGCCGTAGCCCTTGGCCTCCTTCGGCCAGCTCTCCGGCTTCCACTTCTCGATGTTCGCGGTCGAGGAATCGCCGGCCTTGATGCGTGCCACCAACTTGTCCTGGAAGTAGCGCATCTGGTTCGCCGCCCATTCGCATTCCAGCGCCCGTGCCGCGGTGCGGCCAAGCGTGGAGAACAGCGCTGTGACCGGCAGGTTCAGCGTCTTCAGAAGCCTGTCGGTCGGCTCCTTGAACTCCGGTCGCCCTTGCGCATAACCGATGATGTAGCGCGCCAGCGGTCCGACCTCGACCGCGTTACCGCGCCAGCGCGGCGCCTTGATCCAGGAATATTTTCCGCCCTCGTCGAGCTCCTTGATGTCCGTCTTGGTGCCCTTGGCGTTGGGGCCCAGCTGGTAGTTCGGCTCAGTGACGCCGTCCCAGGGATGCAGCCCCTTGCTCTCGTCGGGATATTTGTACCAGGAGTGGGTGACGAACTCCTGGATCTGCTCGGGGTCGCCGTGATCGATCGGCAGGATCTCGTTCAGATTCCCGTTGAGGATCACGCCACGCGGCAGCTTGAGATTCTTCCCTGAATAATCGTTCGCATTCTCCGGAATGTCGCCGTAGGACATCACGTTCTTGCCGGAGAGACCGCCGCCATAGAGCCAGTCCTTGTAGAAGGAGCCGATCGCCGCCACGTCGGGCAGATAGACCTTCTGCACGAACTCGATCGAGCGATCGATGATCGAGGAGACGAGGTTCAGCCGCTCCATGTTGATCGCACCGACCGCGCCGGTGCCGTCGACATTGATCGCACACGGCACGCCGCCGACCAGCCAGTTCGGATGCGGGTTCTTGCCGCCGTAGATGGTGTGGATCTTGACGATCTCCTTCTGGAAGTCGAGCGCTTCCAGATAGTGCGCCACCGCCATCAGGTTCGCCTCCGGCGGCAGCTTGTAGGCCGCATGACCCCAATAGGCGTTCTTGAACGGACCGAGCTGACCGGACTCGACGAACTTGGTCAGCCGGATCTGCAGGTCCTTGAAATAGCCCGGCGAGGACAGCGGCCAGTCCGAGACCGACTGCGCCAGCGCCGAGGTCGCCTTTGGATCGGCCTTGAGCGCCGAGACCACATCGACCCAGTCGAGCGCATGCAGATGATAGAAGTGCACGAGGTGATCGTGCACCTGCAGACAGAGCTGCATGATATTGCGGATCGAGTTGGCATTATCGGGGATCATGATCCCCAGCGCGTTCTCGACCGCGCGGACCGAGGTCAGCGCGTGCGTGCCGGTGCAGACGCCGCAGATCCGCTCGGTGAAGGCCCAGGCGTCGCGCGGATCGCGGTTCCGCAGGATGGTCTCGATGCCGCGCCACATGGTGCCGGTCGAGACCGCGTTGCGGATCACGTTATTGGAATCGACATTCACCTCGACGCGCAGATGGCCCTCGATGCGCGTCAGCGGATCGACGACGACGCGCTTGCCGGAATTGTCGAGATTGAAGCCGTTGGGAGTCTGGATGCCCATCGTTGCCTGCCCTGAATTCGATTAATGATCTTGCTTGGCGTCGTCGCGCTTGCCGGCGAGCCGCTTCACGGCCGTCACCGCCGCGTGCGCCGCAACCGCTGCGCCCACCGTGCCCGCGGCCACCATGCCGACCTGGTCGGCGTTGTGCTCGATGCCGAACTGCTTGATGTTGGTGAGGCGGTCGTAGAACGAGCCCTTGTCCCAGAAGCCGTCCTCCGAGCAGCCGATGCAGCCGTGACCGGACTGGATCGGGAACGACACGCCGCCGTTCCAGCGCACCGTCGAGCAGGCGTTGTAGGTGGTCGGACCCTTGCAGCCCATCTTGTAGAGGCAGTAGCCCTTGCGCGCGGCCTCGTCGTCCCACTCCTCGACGAACTGGCCGGCGTCGAAATGCGGTCGGCGATAGCACTTGTCGTGGATACGCTGTGAGTAGAACATCTTCGGCCGGCCCTGGCGGTCGAGCTCGGGCAGCTTGCCGAACGTGGTGATGAAGGTGACGACGCCGGTCATGACCTCGGCGATCGGCGGGCAGCCCGGCACCTTGATGATCGGCTTGTTGGTGATGACCTTGTCGATCGGCGTCGCCTGCGTCGGATTCGGCTTCGCCGCCTGCACGCAGCCCCAGGACGCGCAGGCGCCCCAGGCGATGATCGCCATGGCGTCCTCGGCCATCATCTTGAGCTTCTCGACGAACGGCTTGCCGCCGTCGATGCAGAACATGCCGCCCTCGTTCAGCGGCGGATTGCCCTCGACTGCAAGAATGTACTGCCCCTTGTACTTCGCGCGCGTCTCTTCGAGGATGGCCTCCGCCTGGTGGCCGGCCGCAGCCATGATGGTGTCGTCATAGTCGAGCGAGATCATCGACAGCACGGCATCCTTCACCAGCGGATGCGCCGAGCGGATGAAGCTCTCCGAGCAGCACGTGCATTCGAGCCCGTGCATCCAGATCACCGGCGTGCGCGGCTTGGTTTCGAGCGCGTTGGCGATGCGGCTGGCCGCGAGCGGCCCGAGGCCGAGGCTCGTTGCGGTCAAGCTGCAGAACTTGTGAAAGCTGCGCCGCGTGATGCCCTGACGCCTGATGACGCTGTAAAAAGTTTCCGTTGCCGCGCCCATGAGTCCTCCCCCTGACATCGCGTTGGCGATCATCTGATCGCGTTCTGACGAGAAGGACAGCAAGATGCGGGCCAGCATCATTGCTGGATTTGAATCATAATGATTCCAGATGCTTGCAGCAGCGAGGCCGCGGTCGTGGATCCTTGGAAGGCGGATCGCGCGCGCCAATCGGAAATCACGCGCTTTGCACCGACAAGCTTGTTTCCGCTTGCTGCCTGCCTGTGTGCAGCGCGCTCAATGGGCCGTGCAGACCATGCAGGGATCGAACGATCGCACGACGTGCTGAATGCCGACCGCACGCGCGCCGGCGGTGCCGACCTCGGTGCCGACCAGCGCCTGTTCGAGCGGGCCCGCCACCCCAACCGCGTCGCGCGGAGAGAAATTCCAGCTCGTCGGCGCGATGATCTGATAGCGCTCGATCCGGCCGGAGCGCACCGCGAGCCAGTGGCCGAGGCTGCCGCGCGCCGCTTCCACGAGCCCGACGAAATTGCCGTCGGCCGCGCTGGCGCTGTTGTCGCAGAACGGCTCGTTGAGACGCAGCCCCTTGATCCAGTGCTCGATCGACAGCGCGAGTCGCGCAGTTTCGATCAGCCGGGCGATGACACGATTGCGGACATTGCTGCGACCGCTCGCGAGCAGCGCGGTGATCAACGGCTGACCGTCGATGGCCTGCCTTGCGAGAGCGCCGACCTCGACCGGTTCTCCCGCAAGACGCGGCGCCTTGCACCAGCTATAGGCGTCGGCTTTGTCGGCATCGGGCACGGTGCGGCTCTCGGCCGGATCGAGCGACGTATCGTGCATCCAGGCGTGCGAGACGTCCTCGGTGATGCCGTCCGACGGCAAAGCGTGGACCTCGCCGCTGCTCGTGCGGACACCAGCGCGAAAACGAGCGCCATTCAAATCGTGATACGCGCCGAAGCTCATCAAGAGACCAGGCCCGCTGCCGAGGTCGGCCAGCGCGAGCGCATCGGCCAGCCGAAGGAAATACGCGAAGTCGCCGGCGCGGCCCTCCCGCCAACGGTCGAGCTCGTCCGATGTCGACAAGGCGAGCACGTTCTCCAGCTTGTCGGCAAACACGACGCGTTCAAGGAAACCGCGAAACGACGCCGCGATCGCGTTGAGCCGCACGCGCTCGCCGAGCTCGATCGCGCGCGTCGTCCCGCCTGGCTGGAAGGCGAGACTGTGCGGCCATTTGCCGGCGATCAGGCCCATGATCTCGAGCAGTCGCGCGCGGGCAGGCAACGCATCGCGGGCCGTGCTGCCCTTCGTCGCCGCGAAGCGCTCGGCCGTAGCCGAATGCCAGGCATGCGAGGCGTAGACGTCGCGGGCGAAGTCCGGCATGAAGAAGATGTAGAAATGCGTCAGATGGTCGGCTGCGTTCTCGGCCGCGTGCGCGATGTTGGCCGCGAGGACGCCGTTTGGCGCTGCCGCAATACCCATGGCCTGGCGCAACGCCGCGGCGGCGGCGATCGATTGCGACACCGAGCAGATGCCGCAGATTCGCGGTGCGATCACCAGGGCGTCCAGCGACGGCCGCCCCTCCAGGATCTGCTCGAAGCCGCGATAGAGCGGCGCCGTCACCTCCGCCCTCGTGACGCGACCGCTCTCGATATCGAGCCTGACCTCGAGATCGCCTTCGACACGATTGAACGGTCCGACCGTGATCCGCGTCATGGACGGCGCTTGTCGCCGGCACGGCCCGGCGGCACCACGACATGATCCGCCGTCGCATTGACTCGGACGCGACGCGGCGTGGCCGATTTCGACAGCGCTGCGAGCGCGACGAACCAGGCCTTGGGCATGTCGGTCGGAAGCCCCACGGGAATGCCGGCGAGCTTGGCCGTCTGCAGATAGTTCTGCGCGCTCTCGAAGCCCGGCGAGGTGCAGGCGATGCAGGCGTAGCCGCCCTTGGTGCAGGAGCCGCCGCCGTTCCACGAGCGCTGATTGCAGTCGCCGACCGCTTGCGTCGCGCGGCAGCCGAGATGCTCCATCAGGCAGCCGCGCTCCGACATCGTCTCCGCGCTCGCCTTGAACTCGTAGAACTCGTTGCGCGAGCAGCCGTGATGCGCCAGGTGATTGGCGATGAAGGTCGGACGGCCGACTGCGTCGAGGCCGTCTGCCGACAGATCGCCCGAGGTGAGCGCCAGCAGGCTTTCCATCATCCAACCCGGATGCGGCGCACAGCCTGCGACGTTGATCACCGGCAGCCCGCGTTTCGAGCGGAAGCCCGCGCCGAGCGCGCCGCCGATGTCGCTGCCCTCGAACTGCAATCCGACCGCATCGGTCGGGTTGATGCCGGCAGCAGGAATGCCGCCATAGGCGGCGCAACTGCCGACGGCAACGACGTAGTCGGCCAGCGGCGCCAGATCGAGCAGCCAGTGATAGATCGAGCGGTTGGTGCCGGCGAGCATGTTGAAGCGGCCGGTCAGGCCAGGTCCGCGCGCCACCGAGCCTTCGAGCACCAGCAGATCGAGCCGCTCGCGACCGTCGCGGATCGCCTCCAACAGCTCCACCACCTCGTCTCCGGTCTGCTCGCTGACGGAGGGATGCCATACCAGATCGATGCCGGATTGGCGCAGCTCGTCGAACCAGCCGGACGCGCCGCTTTCCAGGATCGACATCGTGCAGCCGCCGCAGCTCGCACCCTGCAGCCATAGCATCCTGATCGTTCCCTCAGAGCCGACCATCATAAGGCCCCGCTCCTAGCCCGTCTTAAGCGTTCCGCTTCGTATCACCGGCGGGTTTAGCGCCCCCGCATGAACACTGGCAAGCGCTTCCCCGGGGATAGCCTCGGAACCGCGCTGGCTGCGACCGAGCAGCATGGCGACCGCCCAGATCAGTCCGAACAGGCCAATCGCGACGATCCCGAGATTGGCGACATCGTCGCCCAGCGCGGTGGCGACCCCCGTCCATCCCCCGGTCAGGCCAAGCCGCGGCGCCAACAGCGTGATCGCCTCGAAGCCGCCGATCACCAGCGCGATGGCAACCGATGCGCCGGTGATCACGAGGTTATAGCGCAGCTTGCGTGCGGGATCGGTCAGCGCCCAGCGATAGGCGCCCGCCATCAGCATGCTGTCGGCGGTGTCGACGGTGGCCATCGCAGCCGCGAACAGCGCCGGAAACACCAGCACATGGGCGAGGCTCGCGCCGCGCGCTGCCTCGGTTGCCGACAGGCTGAGAAGCCCGATCTCGCTCGCAGTGTCGAAGCCGAGACCGAACAGGAAACCGAGCGGATACATGTGCCAGGCGCGTCCCACCAGGCGGAGCACCGGGCGCAGCAGGCGGATGAGGATGCCCCGTCCAGAGCTTCCGGCGGTTTCCATCTCGGACTGCGGCTGTGCGGCGCGGCGCCAGAGGTTCACGAACAGAATGAGGTTCGCCAACGCGATCAGCAGCAGGAAGCCGGCCGACACCGACGTGCCGATGACGCCGCCGATCGCCCTGATCGCGCTCTCTTCATCCAAGAGGTCGGCGCCGGCGATGAGGCTCACGACGATGGTGGCGATGACGACGACGCTGGAATGGCCGAGCGCAAAATAGAGGCCGGCGGCGCGCGGGGCGCTACCGTCCTGCACCAGCTTCCGCACGACGTTGTCGATCGCCGCGATGTGATCCGCATCGACCGCATGGCGCAGTCCGAGCAGCCAGGCCAGCATCGCGGTGCCGACGATGGCGGGCCGGTCGGCGTAGAGCGCGAACGCCCAGGCCCAGGCGAGCGCGTTGGCGGCGACCAGCCCGCCGACGAGCGCAACGTTGCGGCCGGGCTGCGATCGCCACCACAGCAGCCGAGGGGCACGAGGATGATCAATTTGAACAATCGTCATACTCGGACTATAGCAAGAGCCAGGCCAGTTCGGTAAAGCCCCCCGCTGCAGGCAAAAGCTGCGGGAAAACGTGGGCGGCCCTTCCCGGATTGCCCTCTTGCTTGGCAACCCGCTATCCAGTCACGCACAGATCATGACCAGCGGCGGGACATCCTCTTCTCTCGCCCCTCCTTCGCTCACCGCATCGAGGCACTCTGTGCCGTGATCTCGCGCCGCACGACCGCCTCGAACTGGCTCGCGGGGGCTGCGAACATCAGCCGGGTCTCCTCGTGGAACGCCGAGAAGATGCCGACCACGGCCGGCTGTCCGCCGACTTCGGCCATGATGGGGGAGCCCGAATAGCCGAAATTGGCGAGGCAATGCACCGTCAGCAGCATCCCGTCCTTGGTCATGCCGGCGCTGCAATTGCGCTGGCCGGTCGGCGAATAGCGCCGCTCCTGGCCATAGCCGATCTCGGAGATGGTTCCGGCCGTGGTCGCAGCCTGCAATTCCTCGCGCGTCAGCGCCCTGACCTCAACCGGCTTCGACGGCAGCGCGTCCTTCAGCACGATCAACGCCCAATCGGCGGGCGAGCGGTCGAGCGACCACCTGTCGTGCCGGGTCGGGACGAAATCGGGCGCCACGATCAGCTTGTCGGCGACCGACGATGCCGCCGGCGTGCCCCTGTTCATGCCGGCCAGGAAGCGGACGTTGCCGGGGCTGACCTGCGCCACGCCGTTGAACACGCAATGCGCCGCGGTGAGCACGACGCGCGGCGCGACCAGCGTGCCGGTGCACCAGCCGCCGGTCGAGTATTGCGCGACGGTGACGACGCCGATCGACGACGCCGGCCACGAGGTGGGATCGACGACCTCGCCGATGTGGCGGTCGAGCCCGAGCAGTTGCTCCGGACGCGGAGCGGCGATGCCGGCCTCCGCCGATTCCGGCTTCGGCCGCCAGGCCGCAATGGCACTCTGGGCCTGGACGCGCTGCGGCTCGGTCAACTTGACCCGCTGCACGTCGCGGCCGGCCGATCGCACGCCGCTACGGCCCGCCATCACCAGCCAGGCATAGCCCTGCACGACGTCCTGTTTCACACCGCGGCCGTCGAGCAGCATCAGGCCGAGCATGTATTGCGACTGGGCGAAGCCCTGCGCCGCGGCGCGGCTGAACCAGCGGCCGGCTTCGCCGTAATTGCTCGCAACACCTTCGCCATTGACGTAGGCGATGCCGAGATAGTGTTGCGCGACGGCGAGCCCCTGATCGGCGGCCTTGCGGTACCACGCCAGCGCCTCGGCGGGGTTGCGCGGTTGGCCCCAGCCGAAGGCGTGCATGAAGCCGACGTCGAACTGCGCCCGCGCATCGCCCTTGGCGGCCAGCGGCAGCAGCCGTCGCATCGCCGCCGCATGCTGCCCGTTGCCTGCCGCCGCGACCGCGTCTTCGAGCTCGGCGGCCGTGGCGCCCGCCGCGCCGCCGAGCAGCACGGCAAGAGATATGATGATGGTCTTGATCAAGGGCGTCCGCTGGGACCGAAACATCGTGACGGGCCACGAAGCAGACACGATCAAGACGGCGGCGGCGTGGCGGAAAGCGGACCGCGATCTCCTCAATCGGGCCGCCTCGCGCCTCACACCTGCTTCGTCCACGCGCCGGATCGCCCCTTACACCTGCTCGCTCTTGGCGAAGCGATCATCGAGCGCATAACCGGCGCCGCGCACGGTGCGGATCGGGTCCTGCTCGCGGCCGGGATTGAGCAGCTTGCGCAGGCGGCCGATATGGACGTCGACGGTGCGCTCGTCGATGTAGATGTCGCGGCCCCAGACACTGTCGAGCAGCTGCTCGCGGCTGAACACGCGGCCGGGATGCTCCAGGAAGAACTCGAGCAGGCGGTATTCGGTCGGACCGAGATCGATCGGCCTACCAGAGCGCGCCACGCGGCGTTTCTCGCGGTCGAGCTCGATGTCGCCATAGGACAGCACGGTCGCCAGCCGCTCCGGACTCGCCCGCCTCAGCAGGCCTTTCACCCGCGCCAGGAGCTCCGGCACCGAGAACGGCTTGACGATGTAGTCGTCGGCGCCGGTCGCGAGGCCGCGCACGCGCTCGCTCTCCTCGCCGCGTGCGGTGAGCATGATGATCGGCAACTGCCGGGTCTCGGTCCGCGCCCGCAGGCGGCGGCACAGCTCGATGCCGGACAGGCCCGGCAGCATCCAGTCGAGCACGACGAGATCGGGAACACGCTCCTTCAAGCGCGTGTCGGCTTCGTCGCCGCGCGCCACGGTCTCGACCTCGTAGCCTTCGGCCTCGAGGTTGTAGCGCAGCAGCGTCGTCAGCGCCTCCTCGTCCTCCACCACCAGAATTCGGGCGCCCATGTCTGAACCGTCTCTCTCAGTTGCCGGGGATCGTCGATGCGAAGCTCGTCATGTCGCCCTTCGGGCGCTTGTCCATGATCTGCTGGCCTTCGATCATATAGAACACCGTCTCGGCGATGTTGGTCGCGTGATCGCCGATGCGCTCGATATTCTTGGCGCAGAACATCAGGTGGATGCAGAACGAGATGTTGCGCGGATCCTCCATCATGTAGGTCAGGAGCTCGCGGAACAGCGAGGTGCAGATGGCATCGACTTCCTCATCGCCCTTCCACACCGTCATCGCCGCCGGCAAATCGTGCGCGGCATAGGCGTCCAGCACCGTCTTGACCTGCGACTGCACGAGATCGGTCATGTGCTCGAGCCCGCGGATCAGCTTCAGCGGATGGAAGTCGCTCTCCAGCGCCGCGACGCGCTTGCCGATGTTCTTGGCGAGATCGCCGATGCGCTCCAGATCGGTCGCCACGCGCATCGCGCCGACGATCTCACGCAGGTCGACCGCCATCGGCTGTCGCCGGGCGATGGTAAGAACGGCGCGCTCCTCGATGATGCGCTGCAGCTTGTCGACCTCGGCGTCGGTGGCGACCACCTTCTGGCCGAGCGCGATGTCGCGCCGCACCAGCGCATCGACGGAATCGACGATCAGCCGCTCCGCGAGGCCGCCCATCTCCGATACCAGACGGGTGAGGTCCTGCAGATCGCTGTCGAACGCCTTGGCGGTATGTTCACTGGCCATGATGATCTCCTGAAGACAATGTCGTCGGCGTCAGCCGAACCGGCCGGTGATGTAATCCTGGGTCCGCCGATCACTCGGCGAGGTGAAGATCTTGCTGGTGTCGTCGAACTCGATCAGCTCGCCGAGATACATGAAGGCGGTCTTGTCGGAGACGCGCGCCGCCTGCTGCATGTTATGCGTCACGATGGCGATCGTATAGTTTTCGGCGAGTTCCTGGATCAGCTCCTCGACCTTGGCGGTCGAGATCGGATCGAGCGCCGAGCACGGCTCGTCGAACAGGATCACCTCCGGCCGGACCGCCACGGTACGCGCGATGCACAGCCGCTGCTGCTGGCCGCCGGACAGCGACAGGCCCGAGGCGTTGAGCTTGTCCTTGACCTCGTTCCACAGCGCGCCGCCGCGCAGCGCCTTCTCGACCCGGTCGTCCATCTCCGACTTGGAGATCTTCTCATAGAGCCGGATGCCGAAGGCGATGTTCTCGTAGATTGTCATCGGGAACGGCGTCGGCTTCTGGAACACCATGCCGACCCGGGCACGCAGCAGGTTCAGATCGAGCTTGGGATCGAGGATGTTGGTGTTGTCGAGCATCAGCTGCCCGGTCGCCCGCTGCCCCGGATAGAGATCGTACATCCGGTTGAAGATGCGCAGCAGCGTCGACTTGCCGCAGCCGGACGGGCCGATGAACGCGGTGACGCGGTTGGTGCCCAGCGACAGGTTGATGTTCTTCAGCGCGTGATGGTCGCCGTAGTAGAAGTTCAGGTTGCGCGCAGTCACCTTGGCCGGCGCATCCGGAAGCGCCTTGCCGTGAAGAGCGTGATTGGGCTGACTGACGGAGACGGACAGTTCGGTCATTTGGTGTTCCTCTCGGCGCCGAGAATGCGTGCACCGATGTTCAGGGCGAGCACGGCCAGAGTGATCAGAAGGGCTCCGCTCCAGGCCAGCTGCTTCCAATAGGCATAAGGGCTCTGAACGAAGTTGTTGATGGTGACGGGCAGATTGGCCATCGTCTTGGAGAGGTTGAGGCTCCAGAACTGGTTCGACAGCGCGGTGAACAGCAAGGGCGCGGTCTCGCCGGCGACGCGGGCGGTCGCCAGCAGCACGCCGGTGATGAGGCCCGAGCGCGCCGCGCGATAGGCGATGCGGCGGATCACCAACGACCGCGGCAGGCCGAGCGCGGAAGCCGCCTCGCGCAGCGGATTGGGCACCAGCAGCAGCATGTCCTCGGTGGTGCGCAGCACCACGGGGATGACGATGACCGCCAGCGCCAGCGAGCCCGCCAGCGCCGAGAAGCCGCCCATCGGCACCACCACCGCGCCGTAGATGAACAGGCCGATGATGATCGAGGGCGCCGACAGCAGGATGTCGTTGATGAAGCGGATCACAGAGGTCAGGCGGTCGTTGCGGCCGTATTCGGCGAGATAGGTGCCGGCAAACAGGCCGAGCGGCGCGCCGATGCCGACGCCGATGATCGTCATGATCAAGGAGCCGACGATGGCGTTGCGCAGGCCGCCTTCGCTGGAGCCGGGCGGTGGCGTGTCGGCGGCAAAAACCTGCAGGCTGAGGCCGGCGAGTCCGTTATAGAACAGCGTGAACAGGATCAGCGCCAGCCAGGTGACGCCGAACATCGCGGCGGCGACGCAGAGGCCGCGGATCACGATGTCTCTGCGGCGCCGGCGCGCATAGATCGGATTGACCGGCGCATCGAGTGTAAGCGTGTCAGCGCTGGACATGGCTTATTTTCCCGCCTTGGCTTCGAGCCGCATGAGCATCAGCCGCGCGCTCGCCAGCACGAAGAACGTGAGCACGAACAGCAGCAGGCCGAGCAGGATCAGGCTCGACTGGTGCAGCCCGTCGCTCTCCTGGAATTCGGAGGCGATGGCGGCCGAGATCGTGGTGCCCGGTGCGAAGATCGAGGATGAGATACGGAACGAGTTGCCGATGATGAAGGTCACCGCCATCGTTTCGCCGAGCGCACGTCCCAGCGCCAGCATGACGCCGCCGATCACGCCGACACGGGTGTAGGGAATGACGACGCTGCGCACGACCTCCCAGGTGGTGCAGCCGACGCCGTAGGCGGCTTCCTTCAGCACCGGCGGGACGGTCTTGAACACGTCGACCGAGATCGAGGTGATGAACGGCAGCACCATGATCGCCAGGATCAGCGAGGCGTTGAACAGGCTGAGATAGGACGGCGGACCCGCGAAGATGTCCTGCAGCACGGGGATGCCGGCGCAGAGATTGATCATGAACGGCTGGAACGTATAGGCCAGGAACGGCCCCAGCACGAAGAAGCCCCACATGCCGTAGATGATCGAAGGAATGCCGGCGAGCAGCTCGATGGCAAGTCCGATCGGACGGCGCAGCCATTGCGGGCACAGCTCGGTGAGGAAGATCGCAATGCCCAGACCGACCGGAATGGCGATCAGCATCGCGATGAAGGACGTGACCAAGGTGCCGTAGATCGGGCCGAGCGCCCCGAGCACCGGCGGATCGGCCGACGGCGCCCAGCGCCGCGTCCACAGGAATTCGAAGCCATATTCTCTCATGGCCGGCCATGCGCCGACGATGAGCGACAGGATGATGCCGCCCAGGATCAACAGGACGGAGATCGCGGACAGCCGCGTGATCCAATAGAAGGTCACGTCGCCGAGCTTGAAGGCGCTGAGCGCGCGTGCCCGGTCATAGGGGCCGGCAGCAGCCGCGATATCGCTGACTTCGGTCTGAACCGCCATCTCTGCCAATTCTGCCCCCTGTTCCTTGGACACGCCTCAACCCCGGTAGCGCCCCTCCCCCGGAGGGCCGGGAGAGGGGGATTTTCGATACGTCCAGCTCAGCTCTTGATGTCGGCCGACCAGGTCTTCTCGATCAGCTTCACGACGCTGTCGGGCATCGGGATGTAGTCGAGCTCCTCAGCCATCTTGGCGCCCTTCTCGAACGACCACTTGAAGAACTTGATGGCTTCGCCGGACGCCGCCTTGTCGGCCGGCTCCTTGTGCATCAGGATGAAAGTCGCCGCCGTCATCGGCCAGGACTTGTCGCCGGGCTGGTTGGCGAGGATCACGTAGTAGCCGGGGGCCTTGGCCCAGTCGGCATTCGCGGCCGCGGCCTGGAAGGCCTCGACGGTCGGCTGCACGGTCTTGCCGGCCTTGTTGATCATGCCGGTGTAGGTGAGCTTGTTCTGCTTGGCATAGGCGTACTCGACATAGCCGATCGAGTTCTTGGTCTGGCCGATGTTACCGGACACACCCTCATTGCCCTTGGCGCCGACACCGACCGGCCACTCGACGGCGGTGTTGAAGCCGATCTTGCTCTTCCAGTCGGCGCTCACCTCGGAGAGGTAGTAGGTGAAGTTGAAGGTCGTGCCCGAACCGTCGGAGCGGCGCACCACGGCAATCGCGTCGGACGGCAGCTTGACGTTGGGGTTCAGCTTCTTGATCGCGGCGTCATCCCACTTGGTGATCTTGCCCAGATAGATGTTGGCGAGCGTCTCGCCGTCCAGCACCATCTCGCCCGGCTTCACGCCCTCGAGGTTGACGACGGGCACGATGCCGCCCATCACCATCGGCCACTGCACCAGGCCGTCCTTCTCGAGCTGCTCGGCCTTGAGCGGCGCGTCGGTGGCGCCGAAGGTCACGGTCTTGGCCTGGATCTGCTTGATGCCGCCGCCGGAGCCGATCGACTGATAGTTCAGACCGTTGCCGGTCTCCTTCTTGTAGGCGTCGGCCCACTTGGAATAGATCGGGAACGGGAACGTCGCGCCCGCACCGGTGATGTCGGCAGCGAACGCCGACGTCGATGCGGCGACCAAGCCGGCAGCGACGATAGCTTTGATGAAATTCATAGCTGGTCTCCATGCTTGGGAAGCGAAGCGCCATCTGCGCCCGATTGCGCTTCCCCGGCCGCTTTACGGGGCCTCAGTGTGGCTTTTATAAAGGTTCGATGACAGTCGGATGACAGTCACAAGCCGTTGATAATTATTGATATTTAGGTTTTGATCCGAGTTTTTACGGATCGAGGGCGGTCGTTCGGGGAGGCATCGCCCCTGGCCTTTCGCGAGCATCGCTCAACCAAGATGGGCCTCCTTTGCCCGTGTCGCCCGCCGCACCTTTCGGTGTCGTCCCGGCCTTGCGCAGGCAACTGTTATGTTGATGGAGTGATCGCATAAGGTTTTCGGTCGCGCATCATGGCATTCAGGATGGTTAGAAGCTT
>NZ_JAUHIR010000013.1:0-217338 GCF_032381375.1 Bradyrhizobium sp. SZCCHNR1017
GCCACCGGCATTCCCTGCGCGACGGTCTTCACGCTTATACGCAGTCTCCCTGGTGCGCCGGGCTTGTTGGCCACCATCCCCAGCGCCATGCGTGAGCATTGCGCCAGGTTGACACCAGCTTCGGGGTGCCAGGACGCTGCGACTTCACGTCCGCGTGCTACCGTTCGTCCGCACGCCGATAAGCATGCTGCGGCAGCAACGCGGCCATCGCATCCCCACCTCGCGTGTCGTGACGATCGCGCGCTACGCCCCTCTGCGGTGAGGCGGGATGCCGGGATACAAGCATGATTTCTTGAAAAACGCAAGCGAATTATTTTTTTCGGAATACGGGCCATGTGCTCCGCTGTCGTCCCGGCCTCGAGCGGGGACCCATCCTCCGCAGCGGACATCATGGGCAAAGTGCCGTGACCAGCGTGCCTCAAACGTCTGCCTGGGGGTAGGTCGTCCCGGATTTGCGCGCGCGTACCGCGCGCTTGTCCGGGACGACAGGGGAGAGCGGCCTCACCACGGCAATCCGCAGAGGTCGATGGTGCCGCGGGTCGGCGCAGTGCGCTTGACGTCGTGCACGAGCGCAGACAGCGTGTCGAAGCGGATGCGGCCCTGGTCGGGCTGCTCGGCGTAGACGTCGCCGTCGAACGGGATGAAGCCCCTTGCGCCGTAGAAGGCGATGCGATCCGGCGCGCAGAACAGCACGGCGTAGTTGATCGAGTCTTCGTGCCGCAGGGTCTGGATCGCGGCGTTGAGTCCCACGGTGGCCAGGCCACGATTGCGCACGTCCGCGCGCGTCAAAACGCCGCCGATGCCGCCGATGTTGACGTTCTGCCCGTTCCATTTCACCAGGCGGCGATAGATGCCGACGTGGCAGAGCAGGTCGCCGCTCTCGTCTTGCACCAGCACGCGCAGATCGGCATGCGCAAAAGTGATACCTGCCCAGGGTAGGCTCGCGACCACCTCGGGCGGCCAGATCGCGTCATACAGCGGCTTCGCCAGCGGCCAGGACGTGTCTCCATTCAGGACCTCGATCTCGATGCTCATCAAAACGGCTCGCTTTTTCCAGAATCACAGTGTTTAGGACTGCGGAACCTTCTATAAGGAGGTCCCGTTAAATCCCGTCTTCCCACAAGTTGCGGAACCGACCCCATGACCTTTACGCTCCCCCCTCTGCCTTACGCCTACGAAGCCCTCGGCCCCTACATGTCCAAGGAGACGCTCGAGTACCACCACGACAAGCATCACCAGGCCTATGTGACCAACGGCAACAATGCGATCAAGGGGACCGAATTCGAAGGCAAGTCCCTCGAGGAGATCGTCAAGGGCTCGTTCGGCAAGAACCCCGCCGTGTTCAACAATGCCGGCCAGCATTTCAACCACATCCATTTCTGGTCCTGGATGAAGCCGAACGGCGGCGGCTCCAAGCTGCCCGGCCGGCTCGAGAAGAAGATCGACGAGGATCTCGGCGGCTTCGAGAAGTTCAAGGCCGACTTCGCGGCCGCCGGCGTCGGCCAGTTCGGCTCGGGCTGGTGCTGGCTCTCGGTCAAGAACGGCAAGCTCGAAATCTCCAAGACCCCGAACGGCGAGAACCCGCTGGTGCACGGCGCGACCCCGATCCTCGGCTGCGACGTCTGGGAGCACTCCTACTACATCGACTATCGCAACCGCCGTCCCGACTATCTGAAGGCGTTCGTCGAGAACCTGATCAACTGGGATTACGTCGACGAGCTCTACGGCAAGGCGATCTGATCGCTGACGCAAGCAAGTGACCAGGGCGGCGGCTTCGGCTCGCCGCCCTTTTTCATGGCAAGGCTTTTGACGAGGGCGATCCTTGCAAGAGCGGCGCCCTTGCGGCAAGAGTTTTGCTCCATTCGCGACGAGGGCAGGGCATTCCGTCTCTCGATGCGGTCTGCAGGTAAGGTCCCGTGAATCAACTGGTCGGATTCTTTCTCGTCTTCTTCGGCGGCGGCTGCGGCGCCTCGCTACGGCACGCGATCAACATGGTCAGCGCCAAGGCATTCGGGACGGACTTTCCGTACGGCACCTTCATCATCAACATCACCGGCTCGACCGTGATGGGTCTGATCGCCGGGTATCTCGCCTTCAAGGGCGGCGCGACCCAGCATTGGCGGCTGTTCCTGATGACCGGCATTCTTGGCGGCTACACCACGTTCTCGGCGTTCTCGCTCGACACCGCGCTGCTGTATGAGCGGGGCGCGTTGGGACTGGCCGCGGTCTATGTGCTGGGCTCAGTGGGGATCTCCATCGCCGGCCTGTTCGCCGGCCTGGCCCTGGTGCGGTATTTCAGCTGACGCGCTGGTTGACGGGAGGCGGTCTCTCTCCGCCGTCATTGCGAGCGCAGCGAAGCAATCCAGAATCCCTCCGCTTGGGCAGCCTGGATTGCTTCGCTGCGCTCGCAATGACGGGGTGAGACCACGACCTCCGATGCCACAAACGCCCCGCCTGCGGTGGACAGCAGTGATGTTATAATGTAACATTGTGACGAAATGACCCAACCAGCCCTCCATAGCCACGGCCATTCCCACGCGCACGGGCCTGGTCACGGCCATGCCCACAGCCACGGTCCCGCGGCGCCGCATCCGGCGCAGCCCGCGCCGTGGTCGATCCTGCGCATGCCGGTGACGACGCGGCTCGGCGCGGCGCTGGCGGCGAGCGCGGTGCTCTGGCTGATCGTCTGGCTGGCGATGCGATGATGACGGCCATGGTCCAGCTGCAATTCCGCGACGTGACCCTGGGCTACGACCGCCACCCCGCCGTGCATCACCTTACCGGTGAGGTCGCGACAGGGGCGCTGCTCGCCGTGGTCGGCCCCAACGGCGCCGGCAAGTCGACGCTGTTTCGCGGCATCGTCGGGCTGTTGAAGCCGCTCGCCGGCACCATCGCCGCGGCCGGCCTGAAGCCGCGCGAAATCGCCTATCTGCCGCAGATCGCCGATATCGACCGCTCCTTCCCGATCTCGGTGTTCGATTTCGTCAGCACCGGACTGTGGCGCAGCACCGGCATGTTCGGCGGCATCGGCGCGGCCGCGCGCGAGAAGATCGCGCAGGCGATCGCGGCCGTCGGCCTCACCGGCTTCGAGGGTCGCGGCATTGGCACGCTCTCGGGCGGCCAGATGCAGCGCATGCTGTTCGCGCGCGTGCTGCTGCAGGATGCCCGCGTGATCGTGCTCGACGAGCCGTTCAATGCGATGGACACGAAGACCTCGGCCGACCTTCTGCAACTGATCGAGCACTGGCATGGCGAGCGGCGCACCGTGCTGGCGGCGCTGCACGACATGGACATGGTGCGCGCGCATTTCCCGCAGACCCTGCTGCTGGCGCGCGAGGCCGTGGCCTGGGGACCGACGGCGGAGGTGCTGACCGCCGACAATCTGTCGCAGGCGCGTCGGATGTGCGAGGCGTTCGACGATGCCGCCGCGCCCTGCGTGCCGGCGCAAGCCTCCAAGGCGGCATGATGCTGCGCGAGGTGCTGTTCGCTCCATTCTCGGATTTCGAGTTCATGCGCCGCGCGCTCGCCGCGGTCATCGCGCTGTCGCTCGGCTCCGGACCGATCGGCGTCTTCCTGATGCTCAGGCGCATGAGCCTGGTCGGCGACGCCATGGCACATGCGATTCTTCCCGGCGCGGCGATCGGTTTCCTGCTGTCGGGTCTCAATTTGTTTGCGATGACGACCGGCGGCCTGATCGCCGGCTTTGCCGTGGCGCTGCTATCGGGCCTCGTCTCGCGCTCGACCGGGTTGAAGGAGGACGCGTCGCTCGCGACCTTCTATCTGGCGTCACTGGCGATCGGCGTCACCATCGTCTCGGTCAAGGGCACCAACGTCGATCTCTTGCACGTGCTGTTCGGCAACATCCTGGCGATGGACGACCCGACCTTGCTGATGGTCGCGACCAACGCCACCATCACGCTCGTCGTGCTCGCCGTGATCTACCGCCCGCTGGTCGTCGAGAGCGTCGATCCCTTGTTCCTGCGCACCGTGAGCCGCGCCGGTGCGCCGGCGCATCTGATCTTCCTCGCCCTGATCGTCGTCAACCTCGTCAACGGCTTCCAGGCGCTCGGCACCTTGCTTGCGGTCGGCCTGATGATCCTGCCGGCGGGGATCGCCCGGTTCTGGTCGCGCGACGTCACGCCGATGATCTGCATCGCGGTCGCCTCTGCGATCGTCTCCGGCTATGTCGGGCTGGTGCTGTCGTTCCAGACCCGCATTCCCTCGGGGCCTGCGATCATCCTGGTCGCGTCCTTGCTCTATCTCGCCTCGGTGCTGTTCGGACGCGTGGGCGGCGTGCTTCCGCAACTGTTTCCGGGACGCCACCTCGAAGCCTGAAGTCGATGCCCATGAAACGCCTGTTGTCCGCGCTGAGCCTGTTGTTTGGCCTTGTTCTGATTGTCCCCGCATCGGCCGAGACCCGGCTGAACGTCGTCACCAGCTTCTCGATCCTCGCTGACTTCGTCCGCCAGGTCGGCGGCGACAAGGTCAATGTCGCCTCGCTGGTCGGGCCGGACAGCGACGTGCACGTCTACACGCCGACGCCGCACGATGCGAAGGATGTCGGCGCCGCGCAGCTCCTGATCGTCAACGGCCTCGGGCTGGAGGGCTGGCTGCCGCGGCTGCAGCAGGCCTCCGGCAGCAAGGCGCCGATCGTCGTCGCCACTCAGGGCATTACCCCACGCAAGCGCGGCTCGGATGCCGATCCGCATGCCTGGCAGTCGGTCGGCAATGCCAAGGTCTATGTGAAGAACATCCGCGATGCGCTGGTCGCGGCCGCCCCCGCAGACGCGGAGGTCTTCAAGGCCAATGCGGAGCGCTATCTCGGCGAGCTCGATGCACTCGACCGCGAGGTCCGCGCCGAGATCGACAAGATCCCGGTCGAGCGGCGCAAGGTGATCTCGACCCATGACGCCTTCGGTTATTTCGCCGATGCCTATGGCGTCGCCTTCATCGCCCCGCTCGGCGTCTCCACCGAGACCGAGCCGTCGGCCCGCGACGTCGCCGAGATCATCCGCCAAGTGAAAAAAGCGGGGATTCCGGCCGTCTTCCTGGAGAATTTCAACGACGACCGGCTGGTCGGCCGGATCGCCGCCGAGACCGGCGCGAAGATCGGCGGCACGCTGTATTCCGATGCCCTGAGCGAGGAAAAGGGCCCCGTTCCCACTTACATTGCCATGGTCCGGCACAATATAAGGGCTCTGACGAGCGCGCTGGTCCGTTAGGGTTCTCGAGCCCTCGCGGTAGTGCGCTTTTGAGCCATTTTCGACGCGATCTGAGGTTTTCGGAGTGAGCATGTCCGACGCGAGCAAGACACCAGTGACGGTCCTGACCGGCTATCTCGGGGCCGGCAAGACCACGCTTCTGAACCGCATCCTCTCGGAAGACCACGGCAAGAAGTACGCCGTCATCGTCAACGAATTCGGCGAGATCGGCATCGACAACGACCTCATCGTCGGCGCCGACGAGGAAGTGTTCGAGATGAACAATGGCTGCATCTGCTGCACCGTGCGCGGCGATCTCGTGCGCATCATCTCCGGCCTGATGCGCCGCAAGGGCAAGTTCGACGCGATCATCGTCGAGACCACGGGGCTCGCCGATCCGGCGCCGGTGGCGCAGACCTTCTTCGTCGACGAGGACGTGCAGAAGAACGCGCGGCTCGACGCGGTCGTGACGGTGGCCGACGCGAAGTGGCTCTCGGACCGGCTCAAGGATGCGCCGGAGGCGAAGAACCAGATCGCGTTTGCCGACGTCATCGTGCTCAACAAGACAGACCTCGTCACCAAGCCGGAGCTCGCCGAGGTCGAGGCGCGCATCCGCGCCATCAACCCCTACGCAAAGCTGCATCGCACCGAGCGCTGCCAGATCGCGATCGCGGATGTGCTGGAGCGCGGCGCGTTCGATCTCGACCGCATTCTCGAGATCGAGCCGCAATTCCTCGAAGCGGGCGACGATCACGATCATCACCACCATGATCACGACCACGGCCATGATCACCATCATCATCACGATCACGGCCTGAAGCACTATCACGACGAGGAGATGCAGTCGCTGTCGCTGCGCTCCGACAAGCCGCTCGATCCGTCGAAATTCATGCCGTGGCTGCAGAACCTGGTGCAGACCGAGGGCGGCAAGATCCTGCGCTCCAAGGGCATCCTGTCGTTCCAGGACGATGACGACCGCTACGTCTTCCAGGGCGTGCACATGATGCTCGAAGGCGATCATCAGCGGAAGTGGAAGCCCGACGAGGCGCGCCAGAGCCGCGTCGTCTTCATCGGCCGCGAGCTGCCGGAAGACGCCATCCGCGAAGGCTTCGAACGCTGCATCGTGACCTGATGACGTCGTTCGACCAGGGCGGCGAGGCCGCATCGATCGTCTCCGTCACCGACAAGGTGAAGCCGGTCTCGCTCGGCATGGCCGTCACGGCCGTGCACTATCTCGGCGATCGCGCCGCCTTCGTCGGCACCGAGGAGAGTGTCGCTGTCGTCGACGGCGACGGCGAGATCAGCAAGGTGGATGTCACCGGCGGCGGCATCCTGTCGGCGGTGTCGGACGGATCGCGCATCCTGATCGGCGGCGATGACGGCAAGGTCTCGTCGCTCGACAAGGCGGGCAGCGTCAGCGTGCTCGTGACCGATCCGAAGCGGCGCTGGATCGACAACGTCGCGCTTCATCCGGATGGTGCGATCGCCTGGTCGGTCGGCAAGACCGCGTTCGTGCGTCAGCCCAAGGGCGAGGAGAAGTCGCTCGAGGTGCCGTCGACTGCGGGCGGACTTGCGTTCGCGCCGAAGGGCCTGCGGCTTGCGATCGCGCACTACAACGGCGCCACCTTGTGGTTTCCCAACATGGCGGGCGAGCCGGAATTTTTAGGCTGGGCCGGCTCGCATCACGCCGTCACCTTCAGCCCGGACAACAAGTTCCTGGTCACCGCGATGCACGAGCCGGCGCTGCATGGCTGGCGGCTCGCTGATAGCAGGCACATGCGGATGACCGGCTACCCCTCGCGGGTGAAGTCGATGTCCTGGGGCAGCGGCGGCCGTTTCCTGGCGACCTCGGGTGCCGACATGGTCATCCTCTGGCCGTTCGTCGGCAAGGACGGCCCGATGGGCAAGGAGCCGGCGATGCTGGCGCCGATGAAGGCCAAGGTCACCGCGGTCGCCTGCCATCCCAAGCAGGACATCCTGGCCTGCGGCTACGAGGACGGCACCGTGCTGATGGTGCGGATGCAGGACGGCGCCGAGATCCTGGTGCGGCGGAACGAGACGCCGCCGATCGTGGCGCTGGGCTGGAATGCCGCGGGAACGTGGCTCGCTTTCTCCGATGAAAGCGGCGAGGCCGGGCTGCTGCGGCTCTGATGAGGCACTGGGGCGCAGACCCCGATGGAACCTCGCAGGCGCGTGACCGTTGTTCCGCACACATAGGATGCGGATGACAAGCCATGGCCTCGATCAACAGCAAACAGACGTTGCGCCGGGACATGCTGCTGGCGGCGGGCCTGTTCGTCCTCGGCGTGCTCGTGGCCGTGGTCTCGCTGACCGAGATCAAGGCCAATCACCTCGACCAGATTGCGCAGGCGACGCCCTCGGCCTCGCCTGAACCGTCAGCGACCCCGGCCGAGTCCAAGCCCGGCGGCACGCGCCCGACGACGCCGGCGCCAGAGCCCGCGCGCCCTGACGTGGAAGCTCAAAAGGAAGGCGCCAAGCCGGCGCTGCCGCCGGCCCCGGCCGAGAAGATCGCGCCGACGATGGAGCGGAAGTAGCTCGCTGTAGCAACGGCAGAGCGCGAGAGAGTTCGCGTGCTGCTTCCACGTCGTCATGCCCGGGCTTGTCCCGGGCATCCACGTCGTTCAACTGCGCGGCTTCGTGGATGGCCGGGTCAAGCCCGGCCATGACGGAGGAGAGAGTGCGGCCCAGCCAGTCATCGCACCAGGATGTTCCGGAACTGCCACGGATCGGACGTGTCGATATCCTCCGGGAAAAGCCCCGGGCGGTCGTTCAGCGGGGTCCAATCCGTGTAGTAGCCCTTCACCGGGCCGAGATAGGGCGACTGGATCTCGAGGCAGCGGCGGAAGTCCATCTCGTCGGCCTCGACGATGCCGGCGGTCGGGTTTTCCAGCGCCCACACCATGCCGGCGAGCACGGCGGATGACACCTGCATGCCGGTCGCGTTCTGGTACGGCGCGATGCGGCGGGTCTCCTCGATCGAGAGCTGCGAGCCGTACCAATAGGCGTTCTTGCCGTGGCCGTAGAGCAGCACGCCGAGTTCGTCGATGCCGTCGACGATCTCGTTCTCGTCGAGGATGTGCCACTTCCCCTGCATCTTGCCGGTGGCGCCGAAGATCTCGTGTAGCGACAGCACCGCGTCATTGGCCGGGTGATAGGCGTAGTGGCAGGTCGGGCGGTACACCACCTTGTCGCCGTCGCGCACGGTGTAGTAGTCGGCGATCGAGATCGACTCATTGTGGGTCACCAGGAAGCCGTATTGCGCGCCCGGCGTCGGACACCACGAGCGCACGCGGGTATTGGCGCCCGGCTGCAGCAGATAGATCGCGGCACCGCAGCCTTCGCTGTGGCGGCGGCCGTTCTCCGGCATCCATGTCTCGTGCGTGCCCCAGCCGAGCTCGGCCGGCTGCATGCCCTCCGAGACGAAGCCCTCGACCGACCAGGTGTTGACGAACACGTCCATCGGCTTCGGATTCCTGGAGCGCTGCGTGTCACGCTCCGCGATGTGGACGCCCTTGACGCCGAGCTTCTGCATCAGCTGCGCCCAGCCCTCGCGGCTCTTCGGCTCGACGATCTCGGTCTTGGTGTCCTTGGCGATGTCGAGCAGCGCCTGCTTGACGAACCAGGACACCATGCCGGGATTGGCGCCGCAGGTCGAGACGGCGGTGGTGCCGCCGGGGGTCTTGCGGCGGGCGGCGAGCAGCGTCTCGCGCAGCGCGTAGTTGGAGCGCTGCTCGACCCCCATCTGCTTGTCGAAATAGAAGCCGGCCCACGGCTCGACGACGGTGTCGATGTAGAGCGCGCCGATCTCGCGGCACATCGTCATGAGGTCGACCGAGGAGGTGTCGACCGACAGGTTCACGCAGAAGCCCTGGCCGCCGCTCGCGGTCAGCAACGGCACCAGCAGCTCGCGGTAATTGTCGCGGGTCACGCCCTGCTGGACGAAGCGGACGCCGTGCTTCTTCGCCAGCGCGCCGTCGTCATGCGGATCGATGATGACGAAGCGGCTCTTGTCGTAGTCGAAATGGCGTTCGATCAGGGGCAGGGTGCCCTTGCCGATCGAGCCGAAGCCGATCATCACGATGGGGCCGGTGATCTTCGCGTGGATCTGCGAGCTCATGAATGGTTCTCCGCGAAAGGTGCGTGGGATGGATGGATTCAGGCGGCGCGCCGCCCTCGGATGCCGCGCCGCGTTAGCGGCTGCGGCGCTTGGCGGTGACTTCGATTTCCACCTTCATCTCCGGCTTGAGCAGCGCCGCGACGACCAGCAGCGTTGCGGCGGGGCGGATGTCGCCGAGGACTTCGCCGCAGACCGCAAAATGGGCATCGGCGTCGTTGACGTCGGTGAGGTAGTAGGTCGCGCGGACGATATCGGCCATCTCGAAGCCGCCCTCCTGCAGGGCAGCGGCGATGGTCTTGAAGCAGTTGCGTGACTGGCTCGTGACATCGGCCGGCATCGTCATGGTGGTGTAGTCATAGCCGGTGGTGCCGGCGACGAAGGCGAAGTCGCCATCGATGACGGCGCGGCTGTAGCCGGCGGTCTTCTCGAACGGTGATCCGGTAGAGATCAGGCGGCGGGACATGGCGGACCTCGTGGGGGGATTTTCGGGGGTTAAAGAGCTTTTGCTGCACCTGCGCAACCCCTGGCGGGGCGGGCAGGACGCGGCCTGCCGGCATGCCTAACGCGGGCGGGTGACGTCAGGTCCGGCGGGCGGCGTGCTGGACCAGCGCCTGACCACGATGTCGCGGACGATCATGATCCCGAGCAGGATCAGCAGGAGCGTCGGTAGCAGTGTCCGCCGCTGCGGCGCAGTCGCCGCCCTGGCCTTCACGCTGCGCATCGCATCGGCCGCTCGCGACGCGAGCGGCGGGCCTTGCGTTCGGCAGCGCCGGTCGCGACGATCATGCCCGACGCGCCGTCCAGCGCGCCTTCGACCAGTTCGAGCCCGAGCAGGCGCTCGCGCGCGAACGCGCCGGGCAGCTCCAGCGCGGCGGTCTGCGCGACCGAGAAGCCGAAGCGGGCGTAATAGGGCGCATCGCCGAGCAGGATCACCGCGCCATGGCCGCGCGACGCCGCGATCATCAGCGCGGCATTCATCAGCGCAGCGCCAACGCCGAGGCTGCGCGCCTCGGCCGCGACCGCCAGCGGCCCCAGCATCAGCGCGTCGCGTCCGCCGGCGCTGACGTGCCACAACCGCAGCGTTCCCACCAGCGCGCCGCCGCGCACCGCCGACAAAGCGAGGCCCGCGGCGGGCGCGCGTCCGTCGCGCAGGCGCTGGCAGGTGCGCTCATGGCGATTCTCGCCAAAGCACAGGTCGAGCAGCGTCTCGCGCGCCGCGACGTCGGAGGCCCGTTCGCTGCGGATCACGAACGGAGCGGCAGTCCGAGAGGGCGCAGTCGAGGGGATGCGAAAAGCGGTCATGGCACGTCAGTCCTCGGCCTGCGCGGCAAGCCTTCGCCCGCGCGCAAACACGTGATGTCAGGTTGAAGGTGACGGTCTATCGCTCCCTCCCCCGCTTGCGGGGGAGGGTCGGGGTGGGGGAACGCCCCACCCGAGGCTCTTAGCCTATCTCACCCGCGCGCGGGCGAGGGCCGCCGGATCAGATGTGATAGGTCTTCAGCGGGGGGATGCCGTTGAAGGCCACCGACGCATAGGTCGACGTATAGGCCCCGGTCCCCTCGATCAGCACCTTGTCGCCGATCGAGAGCGTCACCGGCAGCGGATACGGCAGCTTCTCGTACATCACGTCGGCCGAATCGCAGGTCGGGCCGGCGAGCACGCACGGGGTCATCTCCGCGCCCTCATGCGGGGTGCGGATCGCGTAGCGGATCGACTCGTCCATCGTCTCGGCGAGGCCGCCGAACTTGCCGATGTCGAGATAGACCCAGCGCAGCTCGTCCTCGTCGCTCTTCTTCGAGATCAGCACCACTTCCGACTCGATGATCCCCGCGTTGCCGACCATGCCACGGCCCGGCTCGATGATCGTCTCCGGGATCTGGTTGCCGAAATGCTTGCGCAGCGCGCGGAAGATCGAGCGGCCGTACTGCACGACCGGCGGCACGTCCTTCAGGTACTTGGTCGGGAAGCCCCCGCCCATGTTGACCATGGTCAGGTTGATGCCGCGCTCGGCGCAGTCGCGGAACACCGTCGAGGCCATCGCCAGCGCGCGGTCCCACGCCTTCACCTTGCGCTGCTGCGAGCCGACATGGAACGAGATGCCGCACGGCTCCAGGCCCAGCCGCTTGGCCAGGTCCAGCACTTCCACAGCCATCTCCGGATCGCAGCCGAACTTGCGCGACAGGGGCCATTCGGCGCCGGCGCAATCGTACAGGATGCGGCAGAACACCTTGGCGCCGGGCGCTGCGCGCGCGATCTTCTCGACCTCGGCGGCGCAGTCGACCGCGAACAGGCGGATGCCGAGCGCATAGGCGCGCGCGATGTCCCGCTCCTTCTTGATCGTGTTGCCATAGGAGATGCGGTCAGGCGTCGCGCCGGCGGCCAGCGCCATCTCGATCTCGGCGACCGTCGCCGTGTCGAAGGACGAGCCGAGCGAGGCGAGCAGCGACAGCACTTCCGGCGCCGGGTTGGCCTTGACCGCATAGAACACGCGGCTGTCCGGCAGCGCGCGAGCGAAGCTCATGTAGTTGTCGCGCACGATCTCGAGGTCGACGACGAGACAGGGCTCGTGGTCCAGACCTTCCTCGCGGCGGTTGCGCAGGAATTCCCGGATACGTTCGGTCATAGCACCCTCCAAACGGCCCCAGCGACGGAGACCCGTTCAAAATGATCCCGACACGGGTGCCTTGGCGTTGCCGCCCGATGGAAAGGCGACAAAACCTCGAACCCGTAGCCGAATTGTGCTGCCGTGGATTGGTTGGGAATTTCCCGCCCGCACACCTGGCAATGAAGGACAAGCCTTTTCAGTAGCCCGCGCCGGCTTTGGACTGCCGGTAGAGACCAAAAAAGCCCGATCCGTCGTTGCTTTAAGTCGCGTCCCCCGTTGAGAGCGGGGTGCGCCGGTTCGCCTCCGGCTGCCAGTCACGGTTGCAAAAGACGAGGTGACCTTCAGCGGCATCTCTTGAGAGAGATGCTGGGCTCTGGAGCATGACGATCTCGATCATGGTGATCTTGATCGCAACGATCCGAGGGCCCCTCGGTTCCTCATCCCTTGGCGGCTGTCCGGCCTCTTGTCCGGATACCTACCGACTGACACACGACCACAGGCACGTGCGAAATTGGGCAGAAGCGGAAATAAGCGTTTTGAATTTCGTTCGCAAGGAATTTTTGGGCGCC
Organism: Bradyrhizobium sp. SZCCHNR1017; assembly: GCF_032381375.1. NCBI lineage: Bacteria > Pseudomonadati > Pseudomonadota > Alphaproteobacteria > Hyphomicrobiales > Nitrobacteraceae > Bradyrhizobium > Bradyrhizobium sp. SZCCHNR1017. The sequence goes on from NZ_JAUHIR010000013.1 coordinate 12,514, forward strand.
GGGAAAGATTTCCCTAATCTGTGCTTACGCGACACACATGCTGCGCTGATCTCTGAACGAACGTTAAGCGAGCTTAAACTTTCGTAACGCGCTCACGCTTGCAGGACAGTGTTTTTACGCTGTTCACGCGCGCCTGGTGAACGGCTCGATGCGCTGCGCGCCGCGGATGAAGCCGATCATCACGAACACGCCGATCGCGAACAGCACGGCCTGAACGATGTGCGCGCCGCCGTCGCCGAGCCCGAACAGAATCGCGAGCGCCCAGCCGCCGGCGAAGGCCGCACCGAACACTTCGGCACCGATCAGAATCGCCGCCGAGATGACGGTGATCACGGTCGGCCAGGCGATCTGGCGGCCGGCTTTGGAGGTGGTCTCTGCGTTCATGGTCCAGGGTCCTGTTGCGGGCCGCAATCTCTCCGAAAAGGCCCGGCCCTTCAAGGGGAAATGACCCAAAAAGAGCCAGCTCCATGATATGAGGGGCGCATCGAACTTCCGGGAGAGGACGGACCCCAGCCGATGTCAGACACCACCGCTGTGATCGACGCCCAGACCAATCCGCTGCTCGTGGCCTGGGAGACCCCGCACCAGACACCGCCCTTCGACGCGATCAAACCCGAGCACTTCCTGCCGGCCTTCGAGCGCGCTTTCGCCGACCACGCCGCCGAAATCACCGCGATTACCCATGATCCGGCCGAGCCGGACTTCGCCAACACCATCACGGCGCTGGAGCGCTCGGGCAAGCTGCTGTCGAAGGTCGCGGCTGTCTTCTACGATCTGGTGTCGGCGCATTCGAACCCGGCGATTCTGGAGATCGACAAGGACGTGTCGCTGCGGATGGCGCGGCACTGGAACCCGATCATGATGAATGCCGTGCTGTTTGGCCGCATCGCGCTGCTCTACGACAACCGCAAGGACCTCAAGCTCACCGGTGAGGAGCAGCGGCTGCTGGAGCGCACCTACACCCGCTTCCGCCGTGCCGGCGCCGGCCTGTCCGACGACGACAAGGTGCGGATGGCCGAGATCAACGAGAAGCTCGCCCAGCTCGGCACCACCTTCAGCCACCACGTGCTCGGCGACGAGCAGGACTGGTACCTCGAGCTCGGCGAGGACGACCGCGCCGGCCTGTCCGAGAGCTTCGTGGCTGCCGCCAAGGCTGCGGCGGATGAGCGCGGCATGCCCGGTAAGGCGATCGTGACCCTGTCGCGCTCGTCGGTCGAGCCGTTCCTGCAGAGCTCAGGCAGGCGCGACCTGCGCGAGAAGGTGTTCAAGGCCTTCACCGCGCGTGGCGACAATGGCAATTCCAACGACAACAATGCCGTCATCGGCGAGATCCTGTCCCTGCGCGAGCAGGCCGCCAGGATCATGGGCTTTCCCAACTTCGCCGCCTATCGCCTCGAGGATTCCATGGCGAAGACGCCGGAGGCCGTGCGCGGGCTGCTGGAGCGCGTCTGGAAGCCGGCGCGCGCCAAGGCGCTGGCCGACCGCGACCAGCTGCAGGAGATGATCACGGCGGAGGGCGGCAACTTCAAGCTCGCGGCCTGGGACTGGCGCTATTACGCCGAGAAGCTGCGCCAGGCGAAGGCCAACTTCGACGACGCCGCGATCAAGCCGTATCTCTCGCTCGACAACATGATCGCGGCCGCCTTCGATTGCGCGACCCGGCTGTTCGGCATCACCTTCGCCGAACGCAAGGACATCCCGGTCTGGCATCCGGACGTCCGGGTCTGGGAGATCAAGGACGCGCAAGGCCGCCACAAGGCGCTGTTCTATGGCGACTACTTTGCCCGCTCGTCGAAGCGCTCCGGCGCCTGGATGACCTCGCTGCGCGACCAGCAGAAGCTCGACGGCGATACCGCGCCCTTGATCATCAACGTCTGCAACTTCGCCAAGGGGGCCGACGGACAGCCGTCGCTGCTGTCGCCGGACGATGCCCGCACGCTGTTCCACGAGTTCGGCCACGGCCTGCACGGCATCCTGTCCAACGTGACCTATCCGTCGCTGTCGGGCACTGCGGTGTTCACCGACTTCGTCGAGCTGCCGTCGCAGCTCTACGAGCACTGGCAGGAGCGTCCCGAGGTGCTGCAAACCTTCGCGCGCCACTACCAGACGGGCGAGCCGCTGCCGCAGGACCTGCTCGAGCGCTTCCTGGCCGCGCGCCGCTTCAACCAGGGCTTTGCCACCGTCGAGTTCGTCTCCTCGGCGCTGATCGATCTCGAATTCCACACCCAGCCGGCAGCGGCGTCGAAGGACGTGCGTGCGTTCGAGCGGGCGGAGATGGAGAAGATCGGCATGCCGCCGGAAATCGCGCTGCGTCACCGGCCGACCCAATTCGGCCACATCTTCTCGGGAGACCATTATGCGGCGGGCTATTACAGCTACATGTGGTCGGAGGTGATGGATGCGGATGCCTTCGGTGCCTTCGAGGAAGCCGGCAACATCTTCGATCCGGCGGTCGCCAAGCGGCTCCACGACAATGTCTACGCCTCCGGCGGCTCGCTCGATCCGGAAGCGGCCTACATCGCCTTCCGCGGCCGCGAGCCCGAGCCCGACGCGCTGCTGCGCCGGCGCGGCCTGCTCGACGTTGCCAAGGCGGCTTGAGATGAAGGGGATGGCGCTGGTCCGGTTCGTCCTCGCTGCGCTGACGCTCGTGCTCGGCGCGAGCGTGGCGAGCGCCCATCCGCATGTCTGGGTCACCGCGACCAGCCAGCTGCTCTATGCGGCCGATGGCTCGGTGACCGGCGTGCGGCACGCCTGGACCTTCGACGACATGTTCGCGACCTATGCGCTGCAGGGCCTCGAGACCAAGCAGAAGGGCGTCTACACCCGCGAGGAGCTGGCGCCGTTGGCGCAGACCAACGCCGAGTCGCTGAAGGAATATGCCTACTTCACCTTCCTCAAGGCCGACGGGCGCAAGCAGAAGCTCGAGGACCCCGTCGACTATTACCTCGAATACAAGGACACCAAGCTGACCCTGCACTTCACCCTGCCGCTGAAGGCGCCGGTGAAGACGAAGCAGCTCCAGGTCGAGGTCTACGATCCCAGCTATTTCATCGATTTCCAGATGGCGGAGAAGGATCCCGTCACGCTGGTCAGCGCTCCCTCGGGCTGCAAGTTCGGCCTGGTGAGACCGAGCGACGGCGGCTCCGTCGCGCAGACCATGAACGAACAGACATTCCTGAGCGGCGGGGCGAACGCCAATTTCGGAATGAATTTCGCCAACAAGATCTCAGTGGAATGTCCATGACGCCTCGCCCCAGCTCTGCCCGACCGCTCCTTACCTGCGCCGCGATCGTCGCTGTGCTCATTTCCGCGCTCTTGGCCGCCGACGCCGCCTCGCATGTGCTGCTCGCCAAATCGCCGTTCGGCGCGCCGGCCGAGCCGCAGGTCGGCGGCATCGTCGGCTGGCTGCTCGCCAAGCAGTCGGAGTTCTACCGGCAGATGTCGGGGGCGATCCGCTCGGCCAAGCAAGATGGCTCGGCGGTGTGGTGGCTGCTGGCGATCTCGTTCGCCTACGGCATCTTTCATGCTGCGGGCCCCGGCCACGGCAAGGCGGTGATCGCGTCCTATCTCGTCGCCAACCAGGAGACGGCGAAGCGCGGCATCGTGCTGTCGTTCGCCTCGGGCCTGATGCAGGCGCTGGTCGCGGTCGTCATCGTCGGCATCGGCGCCGTGGTGCTCAATGCCACCGCGGCCACGATGTGCAGCGCCGAGAAGGTGGTGGAGATCGCGAGCTACGGGCTGATCGCGCTGCTCGGCGCGCGCCTGGTCTGGGTCAAGGGCGCGGCGTTCCTGCGCACCTGGCAGCCGGCGGCGCCGGCATTGGCGCTGGCCGGTGCGCCCGCGGCCGCGGTGGCGCCGTCGACCCATGATCATAGCCATGCGCATGATCACCAGCATCGCGTGCCTCATCATGATCATCACGGTCATGACCATCATGGTCACGACCACCACGGCCACGATCATCATCACCACGATCATGCGCACGCCCATGCTGCGGCGGCGCATGGTTCCGCCGCTCACGATCACGTCCACCACGATCACGTTCACGGCGATGACTGCGGTTGCGGCCATTCCCACGGGCCCGCGCCGAGCGAGCTCGCCGGTCCCGGCGGCTGGCAGCGCGGCTTTCAGGCGATCTTCGCCGCCGGCATCCGCCCGTGCTCGGGCGCGATCCTCGTGCTGGTGTTCGCCTTGGCCCAGGGCATGTTCTGGGCCGGCGTCGCCGCGACCTTCGTGATGGGCATGGGCACGGCGGTGACCGTCGCGACCATCGCGGTGCTCGCCGTCGCCGCCAAGGACGTCGCACGCCGGCTCAGCGCCGGCCGCGAGGGCGGCGGCGCCCTGATCATGCGCGGCCTGGAATTCGGCGCCGCCGGTCTGGTGCTGCTGTTCGGCGCGGGCTTGTTGCTGGGCTACATCGCGGCGGAACGCACGACCTGCTTCTGAGCGGGCGCGGCTGAGCTGTTCGCTTCCGTCCCCTATGTTTACCCCGATGCCGCGGCCAGTCCCTGCAGCGCGCTGTCCTACATGCCCTCTCCCACAAGGGGGGAGGGCGCATTCACGGGCACGCGCGGAGGCGATGAGTTGTTAGTGCCCCTGTGGCCGCAGCGCGCGGCCCAAGGCCATCAGCGGGAAGTAGTGGCGGTACATGCCGTAGCGGAGCATGAAGGCGCGGGACAGCTCCGGGCCCTGCATCAGCCGCTCCTGCAAAGAGGGATCGGTCAGCTTGATGGTCTGGCCGACGCCGTAGCCGGGGAAGCCGGTGCCGGTGAATTCCGGCTCGTCCCAGGTGCCGGCCGACTGGCGCTCGACCAGCCACATGCAGCCGCGCTCGATCGCCTCCTTGTCCTGCGGACGGTTGGCGGCGAGCAGGGCCATCAGCGCCCACGCCGTCTGTGACGCCGTGGTGGTGCCGCGGCCGACCGCGCTGACATCCATGTAGGAGGCGCAGCTCTCGCCCCAGCCGCCGTCCGGCTGCTGATGCGCGACGAGCCAGTCGCAGGCGCGGCCGATATAGGGTTGCGTCATGTCCTCGCCGATCGCGGCCAGCGCCGGCAGCACCGCGCCGGTGCCGTAGACGTAGTTGACACCCCAGCGGCCGAACCACGGGCCGCTCGGCTCCTGCTCCCGTCGGATGTAGTCGAGCGCGCGCACCATGGCCGGATGATTGCGCGAGATGCCGAGCTTGCCGAACGCCTCGACGATGTGGGCGGTGACGTCGACCGACGGCGGATCGAGCGCCTCGCCGTAGTCGCAGAACGGAATCTTGGTCAGGATCTGCTGGTTGTTGTCCTTGTCGAACGCGCCCCAGCCGCCGCCCTGGCTCTGCATGCCGATCAGCCAGTCGACGCCGAGCTGAATCGCCTCGTCGATGCCCTTGGCTTGCCACTTCGGATCATGCCGCAGCGGCGCCAGCGCGATCAACGCCACGGCGGTGTCGTCCGTGTCGGGATAATAGTTGTTGGCGTATTCGAATGCCCAGCCGCCCGGCTTGACGTGCGGTAGCTTCATCGACCAGTCGCCGGGCACGCGGACCTGGCGGTCGAGCACCCAGTCGACCGCCTTGTCGACGGCCTCGGGGTAATCGCCGAGCACGCCGGCATCGTCGAAGGCGAGCAGCGTCAGGATCGTGTCCCACACTGGACTGTTGGTCGCCTGGATGTAGGTGGCGTCGCCGACATCGACGCGCCAGCCGGGATCGTTCAGGGCATCGAGGCCCTTGGCGAGAACGGGATGATTGAGCGGATAGCCCTCGGCGTAGAGCGCCATCAGGCCGTAGATCCAGGGCGGCTGGATGCCGCCCCAGGCGCCGTCGAAATCCTGGTGGCGGATCATCCATTCCAGCACGCGGCTGGTCGCCGCCGGGCGGAACAGGCCGAGATTGAGCTTGTTGCCGAGGTTCTGCAGGGCATGCAGCACCTTGTCGGCGCCGCGGAAGAACCTGTCCCAGCCGCCGGCATTGGCCTTGACCGGCAGGTCATAATCGAACGCGTTGCGCCCATGTGGAAACAGCGCGTCCAGCCGGTTCTCGGGCGGCAGCGGCCGGCTCGGCCGCCGCGCCGACAGCACCGCGATCGGCATCAGGGTTGCGCGTGCCCATTGCGCAAAATTATAGATCGAGAACGGAAACCAGAGCGGAAACCAGATCACCTCGGGCGGGATGTTGGGGGTCTTCTCCCACGGCCATTCGCCGATCAGCGCCAGCCAATAGCGCGTGAATACGCGAATGTTGCGCAGGCCCCCCTTGGCTTCGATCCATTCGCGGGCGCGGCGCACCGGCGGCTCGTCGTCGCGGAAGCCGAGCGAGCGCAGCGCGGCATAGGCCTCGACGGTCGCGTTGATGTCGCCATTGGGGGCGCCGAAATAGACCTGCCAGGCGCCGTCCGGGCGCTGGCTGTCGAGCAGCGACTGGCCCAGGCGCTTGCGCAGCGGATGCTCCTCGAGCCCCATGAACCACAGCGCCAGGCACCATTGCGCCTCCATGCAGGCGTTGGATTCGGCGCGGCCGACCCAATGACCGTCGGGCTTCTGGTTGGCGATCAGCCAGTCCGCGGCCGCCCGCACCGTCGATTGCAGGGCGGTCTGGTAATTTCCCGGGTCGCGCGGCGCGCGCGCGGGGGCCGAGCTGGTCAAAGTCATCACGATCCCTCTGGCGGCCTCACAGTGCCGCTGCGGCAGTCCAATTCACTCCGCCTATAGGGAATTTCGCCGTCAAATCCAATCAACTGGCCGCAGCAGACCGGATCAAAGGAGAAACGAATGGCGTACAGACGGAGGCCGCATGGCCGTTTTGGTTAGCATCCGGATGGGCATGGAGATGTGACGCTTCTCACGCCCGGAAACTGGGCCCACTCAAACCGGCAGGTATTGGCGCAGCAGGGGCAGGAAGAAGATCGCGACGGTGATCAGGAACCCGATCGCCCACAGGATCGAGCGCAGCGACGGCCGGTTGCCGACGTAGGTCAGCACATAGGCGGTGCGCACGATCACGAACAGCACCGACAGCTCGTTGATCAGGTTCTGCGGCGCGCCGCGGAACTCGGCCAGCAGCACCGCCGCGGCAAAGAACGGGAACGCCTCGATGCCGTTCTGATGGGCGCCCAGCGCCCGCTCGCGGATGCCGCCGGCGTAGAAGGCGGGATCTCGCGGCCGGGCGTTGTCATAGCGCCCGCCACCGTCGACGCTGATCCATTTCGCCGGCACGATCGTTAAGAGATAGAGCATTACGCTGGCGAAAATGCACAATTCGGCAATCGTCATGGCTCCTCCAGCCCGATGACATCAGTGAAATGGCCCTTATCTTGACAATGTCGAAACAAGCCGCCAAGCCACGCCCTTCAGCAGTCACGGGCATCATGACCGCCGCCATCTCTCTGGACAATGCCAGGCCTGTCGACGTCAGGCCGTTGCCGGCCGCGAGCACGTCCCGCGTCGGCGTGCTGCTGGTCAATCTCGGGACGCCGGATACGGCCGACGCCGCCGGCGTGCGGGTGTATCTGAAGGAGTTCCTGTCCGACCGCCGCGTCATCGAGGACCAGGGCCTGTTGTGGAAGATCATCCTCAACGGGATCATCCTCAATGTCCGGCCGCGCAAGAAGGCGAAAGACTACCAGTCGATCTGGAACACCGAGAAGAACGAATCGCCGCTGAAGACGATCACCCGCGCGCAGAGCGAGAAGCTGGCAGCGAGCCTGGTCGACCGCAGCCACGTCATCGTCGACTGGGCGATGCGCTACGGCAATCCGTCGATCAAGGCTGGCGTCGATGGTCTCATGGCCCAGGGCTGCGACCGCATCCTGGTGGTGCCGCTCTATCCGCAATATTCAGCCGCGACCTCGGCGACCGTGTGCGACGAGGCGTTCCGCGTGCTGACCGAGCTGCGCGCGCAGCCGACGCTGCGGGTGACGCCGCCTTATTACGACGACGACTTCTACATCGAGGCGCTGGCCGTCTCGATCGAGGATCATCTGAAGACGCTGGCGTACAAGCCCGAGCTGATCGTGGCCTCGTTCCACGGCATGCCAAAGGAATATGTCGACAAGGGCGATCCCTATCGCGAGCAGTGCATCGCCACCACCGAGCTGCTGCGCAAGCGGCTCGGGATGGACGACACCAAGCTGCTGCTGACCTTCCAGTCGCGCTTCGGCTTCTCGGAGTGGCTGCAGCCCTATACCGACAAGACCATCGAGAAGCTCGCCAAGGACGGCGTCAAGCGCATCGCCGTGGTGATGCCGGGCTTTGCCGCCGACTGCCTGGAGACGCTGGAGGAGATCTCCGGCGAGAATTGCGAGATCTTCAAGCACAATGGCGGCGAGGAATTCTCCGCCGTGCCGTGCCTGAACGATAGCGCGCCCGGCATGGAGGTGCTGCGGCAGCTCGTGCTGCGCGAGCTGCAGGGCTGGTTGTAAAAGGCTGGCTCTGAGCCGCCGGCGGTATTGCCGGCCCGCTAGGTGAGCCGCCCGCCGGCGCAAGGCGGACGACCGTCCGCCCGTCGAAAATACTTTCCTGAACCGCGCCTAGCGGACCCCCGACCAAATCATGCAGTAATCCCTAGATTGTGATGGCTGCAGAGGCTGGTGAGGGGACGATCGTCTCCTCCCTTGGAGGATCCATGAGCGGTTTCGACATTTTCGCCATAGCGCTGGTGCTGCTGGTCATCTTCACGCTGTATTCCGGCGTGAAGACCGTGCCACAGGGGTTCGACTGGACCGTCGAACGGTTCGGCAAATACACCCGCACCTTGTCGCCGGGCCTCAACATCATCGTGCCCTTCTTCGATCGCATCGGGCGCAAGATCAACATGATGGAGCAGGTGATCGACATCCCCGAGCAGGAGGTCATCACCAAGGACAACGCCACCGTGACGGTCGACGGCGTCGCCTTCTACCAGGTGTTCGACGCCGCCAAGGCGAGCTACGAGGTGTCGAACCTCAACCAGGCGATCGTCACGCTGACCATGACCAACATCCGCTCGGTGATGGGCGCGATGGATCTCGACCAGGTGCTGTCGCATCGCGACGAGATCAACGAGCGGCTGCTGCGCGTCGTGGACGCCGCGGTGTCGCCATGGGGCCTCAAGGTCAACCGCATCGAGATCAAGGACATCGTGCCGCCGGCCGATCTGGTCGAGGCGATGGGCCGGCAGATGAAGGCCGAGCGCGTCAAGCGCGCCGACATCCTGCAGGCCGAGGGCCAGCGGCAGTCGGAGATCCTGCGCGCGGAAGGCGCCAAGCAGAGCCAGATCCTGCAGGCCGAGGGCCGCCGCGAATCGGCCTTTCTCGATGCCCAGGCGCGCGAGCGCGCCGCGGAGGCCGAGGCCAAGGCGACGCAGATGGTGTCGGACGCGATCTCCAAGGGCGACGTCGCCGCGCTCAACTACTTCATCGCCGACAAATACATCAAGGCGTTCGGCCAGCTCGCCGACTCGCCGAACCAGAAGGTGATCATGCTGCCGCTGGAGGCGACGGGCATGCTGGCCTCGCTCGCCGGCATCGGCGAGATCGCCAAGGCGACGTTCGGCGAGAGCGCGGCTTCGGCCGTGGCAGCCGCGCGCCGCGGCGGCTCGGTGCCGTCAGCGGGGACGGCGCCGAAACCGCCGACGCCGCCGCAGGCTTGACGCAGGGGAGGACACTGATGAGCGACATGTTCGTGACGCTCGGCACCTGGAACTGGCTGATCTTCGGCATCATCCTGATGGCGCTGGAGCTGCTCGCGCCGGGCATCTTCCTGTTCTGGCTGGGCCTCGCGGCGCTGCTGGTCGGGCTGCTGTCGTTTGCGTTTGCGCCGGGATGGCAACTGCAGATCCTGCTGTTCGCGCTGTTCGCGCTCGCCGCCGTGCCGCTGTGGCGGCGCCTCGCGCGGGCGAGCGCGGCGCCGTCGCAGGACAATCCGTTCCTCAACCGCCGCTCGGCGGCCCTGGTCGGTCGCGAGTTCACCCTGGAGAAGCCGATCGTCGGTGGCAACGGCACCGTGCGTATCGACGACACGGTGTGGCGCGTGGCGGGCCCGGACACGCCGGCCGGCAGCCGCGTCCGCATCGTGCAGGCGGACGGCGCGCAGCTCACGGTGGCCGCCGCGTAGTCCTGCGGGCGAGTTGACCGCTTTGAGCGACAGCCCCACCGCGTCCTTGCGAGCGCAGCGAAGCAATCCAGAGTCGTTTTGGAGCCCCTGGATTGCTTCGTCGCTGCGCTCCTCGCAATGACGGGGCGAGAGCTGGGTTCAATTCTGCAGCCTCACGCCGAGCATCACCACCGTGCCGGAAGAACCGGCGCCGGTGATGTTCGAATCCAGCTTGTCGTAGCGCAGCGTGCCCTTGACCCAGACGTTGCGCGACATCTTGTAGACGAGGTTGCCTTCGGCCGAATAGGTGCGGTCGCTGCGGCCGTAGCCCTGATAGTCGAGCGTGCCGAAGCTGAACTTGCCGATGCCGGTCAGCCAGCGGCGGAAATCGTGGTCGACCTGCACCGTGTAGGTGCGCACCAGCACGCCGGAGGCGCCGGCCACCGTCGTTTCTGCGAGCTGCGTGTCGGAGAGAAACCGCGCGGTGGTCAGCGGCGTCGCCGACCACACCAGCGAGGCCGTGGTGAGGAAGCCCTGCAGCCGGTTGAGCCGCGGGTCGACATAGCTGCGCGTGGCATAGCCCATCGAGACCTCGCCGGTCAGGAGCCGGGTGAACTCGAACGAGGTGCCGGCCTTGGCATAGCCGCCCGAGGAGTCGCGCTGATAGCCCGAACGATCGACCCGCTGGTCGTGCACGCGGCTGTCGCCCAGGATCTCGGCGAACGGCTTCAGGCCGGGCATGACCTCGTAGGACACCCGGCCGATGCCGCCGAACTGGTTGTAGTTGCGGTCGTCGTTCGACGTCATCGTGCCGTCGGTCAGCTTGCTCTGCTGATAGCTGGTGCGATCGGCGGTGGCGCCGGCCGAGACCTGCAGCCGGTTGAAGCGCTGGTCGATGCCGACGGTGGTGCCGAGCGTGGTGTAGACCGGATAGCGCGCCAATCCAGCTTGCACGCTGGGACTGCCGGGATTGTCGGTCGCGGCACGCAGCCGGAGCTGGGCGCCGACCGAGGTGTCGCGGCTGACGTCGAGGCGGCCGTCGACATGGCCGGTGAAGTCGGGGCGGTCGAGCGTGGTCGGCGCCGAATTGATGCCGCCATCCATGATAGCCGGCAGGGTGCTGCCATAGCCGGTGAAGGAGCCCCGCAGGTCGGCGACGAGGGCGTGACGCTCCCAGTTCGACACCGCCAGGAATTCCGGCGCGATCACCCAGGCCGGCATGCCGCGCGGCTTGGCGAGGCGGGCCGGGTTGCTGTCATAGCCGGCCGAGAGCTCCACCGCGCCCTTGATCAGGAACGGCCCGGCGTAGTCGCCGACCGCGCCGAACGGGTCGTCGTCGATTCTGAGGCGCTTGCGCGGCGGCTGGCCGGGCACGGTGCCGGCCATGGCAGGCGGGAGCGGCTGCCGGTTGGCGGAGGCCGAGGGCGGCAGGGTCGGGCGCAACTGGCCGGTGAGCTCGCCGGACGGCCGCGTGCCGGGACCCGGCGCCGGCTTGGGCCGCGCCTGGGCGGGATAGTATCTCGGCTTCTTGCGGGTGCGATTCAGCGAATCATAGCCGACATCGGATGCGCCGCTGGCCGCGGGTACACCGGGCAGGGGGACCAGATTTCGTCGTGCGGCCGAGCTGGTCGGCGCAGGCGTCGCGGGCAGCCCTGGCGTCGGGACGGCATCGGTCAGGCCGCTGACCACGGTCCGCCGCAACGGGGAGTCCTGCGGAGCCAGGAAGCCGTCGCGCACCGGCCGGAACACGTCGATGGTCTGCGAGTGCGCCGCATCGGGGCCGAGCCCGCCGAGCAGCAGGCATGCGGCGGAGGCGCCGCGCCACACCGCGCGCCTTCGCGCGCGCCTCGCGCGGCCGCTGTCAGGCCTCCACCCCACGATGAAAATACTCCAACAAAATCAATTGCGTCGTCGGGACACCCGCGCCGCCCGGCAAACCGCGTCGTTAAGGGAGTAAAAACAAATATGGTTAATGGGCTGTTGATGGCGTCTTGCTGCCTTACCCATGCTAAAGAGCGGCGCCTGACTGTTCAGCCTTGGAAGTCCGCATGCCGAGATCGAAGCCGTTGCCCGACACCGCTCCCGCCAACGCAGATATCCAGTCGGCACTGCGCACGCTCGATGCCGGCAGCAACGGCATTGCCGCGATCTCCGCGGCGCTGTCGGGACCTCTGGGAGCGGCCTTCGCCGCCGCCGTCGAACTGATCCGCCAGGCGAAGGGCCGGGCGATCCTCACCGGTCTCGGCAAGTCCGGCCACGTCGCCCGCAAGATGGCCGCCACGCTCGCCTCGACCGGCACGCCCGCGTTCTTCGTGCATTCCGCCGAGGCCGGCCATGGCGATCTCGGCATGATCACCTCCGACGACGTCGTCATCGCGCTGTCGTGGTCCGGCGAGCAGCCGGAGATGAAGACGCTGGTCAACTATACCAAGCGCTTCGCCATCCCGCTGATCGCGGTCACCTCGAATGCGCAATCGTCGCTGGGGCAGGCGGCGCGCATCGTGCTGGAGCTGCCGAAGGCGCGCGAGGCCTGCCCGCACAATCTGGCGCCGACCACCTCGACCCTGATGCAGGCCGCGATCGGCGATGCGCTCGCGATCGCGCTGCTCGAAGGCCGCGGCTTCACCGCGCTGGAGTTCGCCAATTTCCATCCGGGCGGCAAGCTCGGCGCCATGCTCAAGCACATCTCGGACCTGATGCGCTCGGGCGACGCGGTGCCGCTGAAGCCGCTCGGCACCGGCATGCCGGATGCGCTGGCCGAGATGTCGGCCAAGGGGCTCGGCTGCGTGGTCATCGTCGATGCTCGTGGTCACGTCGCCGGCATCATCACCGACGGCGACCTCCGCCGGAAGATGCGCGCCGATCTGTTGTCCGCATCGGTCGAGGAGATCATGACGGCGAACCCGCGCACCGTGCGCCGCGAGGCGCTGGCCTCCGAGGCGCTGGAGATCCTGAACTCCGCCAAGATCACGACGCTCATCGTGACGGATGGCTTGAAGCCAGTCGGCATCCTGCACATGCACGATCTGTTGCGGGCCGGGGTGGCCTAGCTCGAAGCGTCGTTTGCGGGCGCCCGGCTGCCGCGCGCTTGGGAAGACCGGTCAGCCTGCGTTGAATCGTGCCGCATCGGCCTCCAGCGGCAGCTGCAGTGCGTTCGCGACATACGACACGGTGCGATAGAAGCCGCACAGCAGGATGATTTCCAGCACCTGATCCTCATCATGATGCAGGCGGAGGCGGGCGAATTCGTCGTCGCTCAAGGTCGACCGTTGGTGCAAGGCATCGACCGCAGCGATCAGGGCCTGTTCGGGGGCCGACCAGCACGCCGCGTCGGCCGGTGCATTCACGGTGGCGTCGATCTGTTGCGCCGTCAGGCCGGCGTCTGAGCCAAAGATGCGGACGTGCACGCCCCATTCGTACTCGCACGCATTCAGCGCGCAGGTCCGATCGATGACGATCTCGCGCTGACGCAGGGACAGCGGGCCGCGGTCGAGCAGGCTGCCGCCGCGAAATTTGGTCCAGGCGCGCGCATGGCCGGCCATCACCCGGAACAGCATCAAGGGCGGCGCCCCGCGCATGATCTGGTCGAATTGCGCCTGGATGTCGGCCGGGTAGGGCGGCTGCAGCGGGGCGATCCGGGGCATGGCGGTTCCTCCTGTGCGGTGCTACATTTACTGTAGCAGTATGCTACGCTTTCCGTAGCGCTTGGCAAGCTGTTGGAGAGTTTTCGTGCCGAAAGACGTTCAACCGCGCCGGGTGCGCGGCTCGCGCTCGGGCCGGCCGGTCATGGCGCTGCTCGATCTGTTGGGCCGGCGCTGGTGCCTGCGCATCGTCTGGGAGCTGCGCGACGACGCCCTGACCTCCCGGGCGCTGCGCGCGGCCTGCGACGAGGCCTCGCCGACCGTGTTGCAGGCGCGGCTGGACGAGCTGCGCGAGGCGGGCTTCATCGTGCTGGGCGACAGCGGCTACGAGCTGACGCCATTGGGGCGCGAGCTGTTGGAGACCTTCCTGCCGCTGCATCGCTTTGCCGAGCGCTGGAGCCGGCAGACGGGATGAGCCGAGCTTGGGCACGTGCGCGGTCCCGTTCTGGCCGGGCACGGCGGCGTCGTGCTATGGGCTCGTCCGAGACAGGGAGCAGAGCCGATGCCGGGCGCATTCGATCTGGATAAATATCTCGTGCGCATCGGCTATCGCGGGCCGCTGGCGCCGACGCTCGAGACGCTGGCCGGATTGCAGGCCGCCCATGTCGATGCGATCGCCTTCGAAGGCATCGATCCGCTGCTCGGCCGGCCCGTGAACATCGATCTCGCCTCGGTCCAGGCCAAGATCGTCGACGGCCGCCGCGGCGGCTATTGCTTCGAACAGAATGCGCTGCTGAAAGCGGCGCTGGAGGCGATCGGCTTTGCGGTGACGCCGCTCTCGGCGCGGGTGCGGTGGCGGCTCGATGCCGATGCGCCGCTGACGCCGCGCACGCACATGATGCTGAAGGTGGACCTGCCGGAGGGGCCTCATCTCGCCGATGTCGGTTTCGGCTCCTGCCTGCTCGATACGCCGCTGCAGATGGTTGCCGACATCGAGCAGCCGACCGCGATGGGTACGTTCCGTCTGACGCTGTCTGATGGGCTGTATTGGCTCGCGGCGAAGCAGCCGGCCGGCTGGCGCACGATGTATGTGTTTGATCTGGTGCCGCAGATTCATGCCGACTATGTGCTCGGCAACTGGTTCACCTCGACCAGCCCGTTGACGCCGTTCACCTCGATGCTGATCCTGGAGCGGTTGACGCGTGAGGCGCGCTACAAGCTGGTCAATCGCCGCCTGGTCATCGAAGCGCGCGATGGCGAGGTGAGGAGCGAACAGATCATCGAGACGCCCGAGACGCTGCGCAGCGTCATCGAGGAGGTGTTCGGGCTCACGCTGCCGGTGCCCGTCGATGTGATCTGGAAGCGCATCGAGAGCTGACGGGAAAGCGTTGCGATGGCCGGTGAGCTTCAGCTGGATTCCTATCTCGCCCGCATCGACTATCGCGGGCCGCTCGCGCCCGACCTGTCGACGCTCGCAGCGCTGCAGGCCGCGCATGTCGACGCGCTGCCGTTCGAGGCGCTCGATCCGCTGATGGGCCGTCCCGTCCATGTCGACCTGCGGTCCGTGCAACAGAAGCTCGTGCTCGGCCGCCGCGGCGGCTACTGCTTCGAGCAGAACGTGCTGTTCCAGGCGGTGCTTGAGGCGATCGGATTCAAGACCACCGGCCTGGCCGGCCGGGTGCGCTGGCGCTCGGCGCCGACCGATCCGCTCGGGCCGCGCCAGCACATGATGCTGCTGGTCGAGGTCGATGGCCGCCCGCATCTCGTCGATGTCGGCTTCGGCATCTGCATGATGGATGCGCCCATTCGTCTCGAGCTCGGACCCGAGCAGCAGACGCCGATGGGAACGTTCCGCGTCGGCACGTGGGACGGGCTCTATACGGTCAGCGCGAAGCAGCCGACGGGCTGGCGCATGATGTATGCGTTCGACCTCGCGCCGCAGATCCATGCCGATTATGTGCTCGGCAGCTGGTACACCTCGACCAGCCCGAACGTGCCGGCCACGCATACGCTGATGATGGAGCGTGTCGAGCCCGGCATACGTCACAAGCTGGTCACCCGCCGCTATCAGCGGCAGGCGCGCGATGGCGAAGTCGTCGAGGAGCGTTTGATCGAGAGCGCTGCCGAACTCGGCCGCGTCATCGACGAGATATTCCGGGTGACGCCGCCGGTGCCGGTCGAAGACATCTGGGCAAGGACCAAGGCCTGATCACTCTCCGATGACGCGAGTCAAAACGCGTATTCGCGTGATCAGCGCGGACATGATCACGCGCGAACTGCATTTGAATGGAATGCCGGCGCGGCCATTGTGCTTATCTTAAGAGTCGCAGCTTTAGGTTGCGGGAACCAAGGGGGCTCGCGGCGTCCTGCCGTCGAACAGTGGGGACCGTCCACATGGCTGACATCGTGATGCTCGCGGTGCGCGCAATCCTCGAAGGCACGCCCGCTGCCGAGCCGGGCCGCTGTCGCTGCACGCGGCCTCATCCCGCCTGACATCGGAGCCGCGCGAGGCGCGGCTCATCCGAGCTGGCCCGATGGCCAGAACGGGTGGGGGCTTCACGGTGACACGTCGACCCTGACGCTTCGACGCTCATCCGATCGATCATGGACCGTCGACCTGACCTGCCACTTCAGGCCGTGCGGAGATTCATGCCGAGGAAGCCCCCACCCCTTTTTTGTTTCACGTTCTGCTGACTGGATGCGATCTTGACCCAACAGTCGGTGCAAGCCCGTCCAGTTAGCGAAACAGGGTGTTCACGCCACGGCTCAGCGCGGCAGCTCGGTCTTGCCCATCAGGAACTTGTCGACGGCCTGGGCGCACAGGCGGCCCTCGCGGATCGCCCATACCACCAGGGACTGGCCGCGGCGCATGTCGCCGGCGGAGAAGACCTTCGGCAGCGAGGTCTGGTAGTCCGTCAGGTTGGCCTTGACGTTGCCGCGCGGGTCGAGATCGACGCCGAGGCTCTTGAGCAGGCCCTCATGCACCGGATGGACGAAGCCCATCGCCAGCAGCACCAGATCGGCCGCGAGCACGAACTCGGTGCCGGGAATCGGCTTGAACTGCGCGTCGACGCGGACGCAATGCAGCTTCTTGACCGCGCCGTTCTCGCCTTCGAACTTCTGGGTCAGCACCGCGAACTCGCGCGCCGCGCCTTCGGCCTGGCTCGACGACGTCCGCATCTTCAGCGGCCAGTTCGGCCAGGTCAGCGCCTTGTTCTCACGCTCCGGCGGCGCCGGCATGATCTCGAGCTGGGTCACCGACAGCGCGCCCTGGCGCAGCGAGGTGCCGATGCAGTCGCTGCCGGTGTCGCCGCCGCCGATCACGACGACATGCTTGCCGCCGGCCAGGATGTCGGTCGCGTTCACGGGCTCGTTGCCGACTCGGCGGTTCTGCTGCGGCAGGAAGTCCATCGCGTAATGGATACCGGTGAGATCGCGGCCGGGAATCGGCAGGTCGCGCGGGGCTTCCGCACCGCCGGTCAGCGCCACCGCGTCGTAATCCTTCAGCAGCGACGTCGCATCGAGGCCGTCCTTGCCGCCGACATTGACGCCATAGTGGAAGGTAACGCCTTCGCCTTCCATCTGGGTGATGCGGCGGTCGATGATGCCCTTCTCCATCTTGAAGTCGGGAATGCCATAGCGCAGCAGGCCGCCGGCCTTGGCGTGCTTCTCAAAGACATGGACGTCGTGACCGGCGCGCGCCAGTTGCTGGGCGCAGGCCATGCCCGCGGGGCCGGCGCCGACGACCGCAATCTTCTTGCCGGTTTTCACAGCGGCGGGCTCCGGCTTCAGCCAGCCGTTCTCCCAGGCCTTGTCGACGATGGCGCATTCGATCGTCTTGATGGTCACCGGATTGTCGTCGATGTTCAGCGTGCACGACGCCTCGCACGGGGCCGGGCAGATGCGGCCCGTGAACTCGGGGAAGTTGTTGGTCGAGTGCAGATTTCGCGACGCCTCTTCCCAATTGCCGTTGTAGACGAGGTCGTTCCAGTCCGGGATCTGGTTGTTGACCGGGCAGCCGGTGGTGCCCGGCGCGGCCGAGCCGGTGCCGTGGCAATAGGGAATGCCGCAATTCATGCAGCGCGCCGCCTGGTCGCGCAGCTCCTTCTCGGAGAGCGGTACCACGAACTCGTTGAAGTTCTTCAGACGCTCGGCAACCGGCGCGTACTTGCGATCGTGACGCTCGATTTCGAGAAAACCTGTGACCTTGCCCATGACCTACGACGTCCCTTGTCATCGTTTCCGTCATTCCGGGACGGCGCGTTAGCGCCGGACCCGGAATCTCGAAGTTGTGGGGCGAGATTCCGGGTTCGCGCTTCGCGCGCCCCGGAATGACGCCGTCTCTCATTCGCTCCGTCATTGCGAGGAGTGTCAGCGACGAAGCAATCCAGACTTTCTCCTGGGCCCTGGATTGCTTCCGCCTACGCCCCAAGGGGCTTCGGCGGACAAGTCGCTACGCTCGCAATGACGCCCTTGTCTGCTGCCGCGCCTCAAGCCCCGATCGCGATCTTGGGCTCGGCGTCGGCGTTGGCGGCGAGCTCCTTCAGGGCACGGCGGTATTCGACCGGCATCACCTTGCGGAACTTCGGCGCGAAGTCCTTCCAGTTCGCCAGGATGTCGGCGGCGCGCTTGGAGCCGGTCGCCTTGGCGTGGCGCGAGATCAGCACGTGCAGCCGCTCGACGTCGGACGCCAGCAGGTTCTTGAACACGTCGACCCGGCCATGCGCCTCGAGATCGCCCATCTGGTGATAGGTGTCCTCTGCGATCATCTCCTCGGACAGTACCGGCTCGAGCTCGACCATCGCCATGTTGCAGTGCTTGTCGAAGTCACCGGCCTCATCGAGCACATAGGCGACGCCGCCCGACATGCCGGCCGCGAAGTTGCGCCCGGTCTTGCCGAGCACGACGACGATGCCGCCGGTCATGTATTCGCAGCAATGATCGCCCGCGCCCTCGACCACGGCGACCGCGCCGGAGTTGCGGACCGCGAAGCGCTCGCCGGCGATGCCGCGGAAGAAGCACTCGCCGGAGATCGCGCCGTACATCACGGTGTTGCCGACGATGATCGATTCCTCCGGCACGATGCCGGAGTTGCGCGGCGGCTTGACGATGATGCGGCCGCCAGACAGGCCCTTGCCGACATAGTCGTTGCCTTCGCCTTCGAGCTCGAAGGTGACGCCTTGGGCGAGCCAGGCGCCGAAGGCCTGGCCGGCGGTGCCCTTCAGGCTGACATGGATGGTGTCCTGCGGCAGGCCGGCATGGCCGTAGATCTTGGCCACCGCGCCGGACAGCATCGCGCCCGCCGAACGGTCGGTGTTGTTGATCTCGGCCTCGATCTTGACAGGCGCGCCGCGGTCGAGCGCGGGCTTGGCCTGCTCGATCAGCTTGCGGTCGAGCACGGCCTCGAGGTGATGGTCCTGCGCCTCGGCGTGATGGATCTTCTGGCCCGGCGCCTCCTTCTGCTTGACGAACAGCTTGGAGAAGTCGAGGCCCTTGGCTTTCCAATGCGCCACCAGGCGGGACTGGTCGAGCATCTGGGTCTGGCCGACCATCTCGTTGAACGAACGGTAGCCGAGGCTCGCCATGATCTCGCGGACTTCCTCGGCGACGAAGAAGAAGAAGTTGATCACGTGCTCGGGCTGGCCGGTGAAGCGCTTGCGCAGCACCGGGTCCTGGGTGGCGACGCCGACCGGACAGGTGTTGAGATGGCACTTGCGCATCATGATGCAGCCGGCGGCGATCAAGGGGGCGGTGGCGAAGCCGAATTCGTCGGCGCCGAGCAGGGCGCCGATGACGACGTCACGTCCGGTGCGGAAGCCGCCATCGACCTGGACCACGATGCGGCTGCGCAGCCGCTCGCGCACCAAAGTCTGGTGCGTTTCGGCAAGGCCGATCTCCCACGGCGAGCCCGCATGCTTGATCGAGGTGAGGGGAGAGGCACCGGTGCCGCCCTCGAAGCCCGCGATCGTCACATGGTCGGCGCGCGCCTTGGCAACGCCGGCGGCAACCGTGCCGACGCCGACCTCGGAGACGAGCTTCACCGAGACCTGGCCGTCGGGATTGACGTTCTTCAGGTCGTAGATCAGCTGCGCGAGATCCTCGATCGAGTAGATGTCGTGATGCGGCGGCGGCGAGATCAGGCCGACACCCGGCGTCGAGTGGCGCACCTTGGCGATGGTGGCGTCGACCTTGTGGCCGGGCAGCTGGCCGCCTTCGCCGGGCTTGGCACCCTGCGCCATCTTGATCTGCATCATGTCGGAGTTGACGAGATATTCCGTCGTCACGCCGAACCGGCCCGAGGCGACCTGCTTGATCGCCGAGCGCATGGAATCGCCGTTGGGCAGCGGCTTGAAGCGGTCGGCTTCCTCGCCGCCCTCGCCGGTGTTCGACTTGCCGCCGATCCGGTTCATGGCGATCGCGAGCGTGGTGTGCGCCTCGCGCGAGATCGAGCCGAACGACATCGCACCCGTGGCGAAGCGCTTGACGATCTCCTTCGCCGGCTCGACCTCGTCGAGCGGGACCGGCTTGCGCTTGTCGTCCTCGGCCGACTTGATCCGGAACAGACCGCGCAGGGTCAGAAGCCGCTCGGACTGCTCGTTGAGCAGCCTGGCGAACGCCTGGTAGCGCTCCCTGGAATTGCCGCGCACCGCGTGCTGGAGCGTCGCGACCGATTCCGCGGTCCACGCATGGTCCTCGCCGCGGGTGCGGAAGGCATATTCGCCGCCGACGTCGAGCGCGGTCTTGTAGACCAGCGCGTCGCCGAACGCGTCGCGGTGGCGGCGCGTCGTCTCCTCGGCGATCTCGGCGAGGCCGACGCCTTCGATGCGGGTGTGGGTGCCGTAGAAGAACTTCTGCACGAACTCGGCCTTCAGGCCGACCGCATCGAAGATCTGCGCGCCGCAATAGGATTGGTAGGTCGAGATGCCCATCTTGGACATGACCTTGAGCAGGCCCTTGCCGATCGACTTGATGTAGCGCTTGACGACCTCGTAGTCGCTCAGCGCGCCCGGCAGCTTGTCCTTGAGCGCGATGATGGTCTCGAAGGCGAGATAAGGATTGATCGCCTCTGCGCCGTAGCCGGCCAGACAGGCGAA
This sequence comes from Bradyrhizobium sp. SZCCHNR1017, assembly GCF_032381375.1. NCBI lineage: Bacteria > Pseudomonadati > Pseudomonadota > Alphaproteobacteria > Hyphomicrobiales > Nitrobacteraceae > Bradyrhizobium > Bradyrhizobium sp. SZCCHNR1017. The sequence continues at coordinate 33,248 of NZ_JAUHIR010000013.1, forward strand.
GTGATGCACCTCGCGCGGCTCGCCCGACTCCACCACGAGACCGACCGACGTGCGCAGGCCGGTGCGGATCAGGTGATGATGCACGGCGGCGCAGGCGAGCAGCGACGGGATCGGAATCCGGTCGGCCGAGACCATGCGGTCGGACAGGATGATGATGTTGACGCCCTCGCGCACCGCGGCTTCGGCGCGGCCGCAGAGATCGTCGAGCACCTGCTCGAAGCCGGCCGCGCCCAGGCTCGCATCGAAGGTGGTGTCGAGCGTGCGCGAGACGAAGTGGCTGTCGGACACTTGCGAGATCGAGCGGATCTTCTCGAGGTCCGCATCGGTCAGGATCGGCTGATGCACCTCGAGCCGCTTGGTCGAAGCGACGCCTTCGAGGTCGAACAGGTTCGGCCGCGGACCGATGATCGAGACCAGGCTCATCACCAGCTCCTCGCGGATCGGGTCGATCGGCGGGTTGGTGACCTGGGCGAAGTTCTGCTTGAAGTAGGTGAAAAGCAGCTTCGGCTTGTCCGACAGCGCCGAGATCGGCGTGTCGTTGCCCATCGAGCCCGTGGCCTCCTCGCCGGTCGCCGCCATCGGCGTCATCAGGATCGCGATGTCTTCCTGGCTGTAGCCGAACGCCTGCTGCCGGTCCAAGAGCGGCAGGTTGGTGCGCGCGCCCGTGGTCGGCGCATCCGGCAGCTTCTCGACCTGGATCTGTGTGCGCGCGAGCCACTCGGTGTAGGGATGGCTGGCGGCGAGCTGCGCCTTGATCTCGTCGTCCGGGATCAGGCGACCCTCCTCGAGATCGACGAGCAGCATCTTGCCCGGCTGCAGCCGCCATTTGGTGACGATCTGCTCCTCCGGAATCTTCAAGACGCCCATTTCGGACGCCATCACGATGCGGTCGTCCTTGGTGACGAGATAGCGCGCCGGCCGCAGGCCGTTGCGGTCGAGCGTGGCGCCGATCTGGCGGCCGTCGGTGAAGGCGATCGCGGCCGGGCCGTCCCACGGCTCCATCAGCGCGGCGTGATATTCGTAGAACGAGCGGCGCTCCTCGCTCATCAGTGGATTGCCGGCCCAGGCTTCCGGGATCATCATCATGACTGCGTGCGGCAGCGAGTAGCCGCCCTGCACCAGGAATTCGAGCGCGTTGTCGAAGCAGGCGGTGTCGGACTGGCCTTCATAGGAGATCGGCCAGAGCCGGCTGATGTCCTTGCCGAACAGCTCCGAAGACACGGACGCCTGGCGCGCCGCCATCCAGTTGACGTTGCCGCGCAGCGTGTTGATCTCGCCATTATGCGCGATCATCCGGTACGGGTGAGCCAGCGACCAGGTCGGGAAGGTGTTGGTCGAGAAGCGCTGATGCACCAGCGCCAGCGCGCTCTCGAAGTCCGGCTCGTGCAGGTCGGCGTAGTACTTGCCGAGCTGGTCGGCCAGGAACATGCCCTTGTAGATCACGGTCCGGCACGACATCGAGCAGGGGTAATAGCCCGACATGCCGCGGTCGCGGCGCTGATAGATCGCCTGCGAGATCGACTTGCGGAGGATGTAGAGCTTGCGCTCGAACTCGTCCTCGGTCTTGGCGGCGCCGTTGCGGCCGATGAACACCTGCATGCTGCGCGGCTCGGTCGGCTTGACGGTCACCCCCAGCGAGGAGTTGTCGGTCGGCACGTCGCGCCAGCCGAGCAGCACCAGGCCTTCGTCCTCGATCTGGTCGGCGATGATGCTCTTGATGACGTTCCGCCACGCTTCGTCGCGCGGCATGAACAGCGCGCCGATGGCGTATTCGCCCGGAGCCGGCAGCGTGAAGCCGAGCTCCTTCGCCTTGCGCGAGAAGAAGGCGTGCGGGATCTGCACCAGGATGCCGGCGCCGTCGCCGAAGCGCGGGTCGGCGCCGACGGCGCCGCGGTGCTCCAGATTGCAGAGGATGCTGAGCGCGTCCGCGACGATCTGATGCGACTTCTGGCCCTTGATGTTGGCGATGAAGCCGACGCCGCAGGAATCCTTCTCCTGGCTCGGGTCGTACAGACCTTCGGCTTCAGGACGCCACGTATGCAGCTCGCGGGTGATTTCGGCCGGTTTCTCATGCGAATCCACAGCCAGCACCGCGCCGCCCAAAATTCCGTGCTCGACCTTCGATCCGCTCATATCCGTCCCCATAAATTATTGGTCAGGGCCTTCACCACAGTCCGGTACAGTCCGTCCGGCGCACCCCGGGCGCTGCGCGGGCCCCTCTCCGGAGCCAACGCTCGTCCTTCTCAGCGAGCCGCATTTGCAGAATTCAGGCCAGTGTCCGGGGGACCATGTCCCCGCTGGACGACCGCGGCCTGTTCATGTCGCAGCGCCCTCAGGCGCCGTAACATCATTGCAAAGTCTCGGTCACCTTTGCAACGAAATTTTAGACAGCATTTCTGTCCTAAACCGCAAGATGCCAAACTTTAACCTATCACACAAGCACTGCGGAGTCCTGAGGTCCGGGCGCCGCACACGCTCATTCCCCGGCAAATCTTCCGCTTCTGCCACTGACCGATCGATCCGGTCGGGCCGGCGATCACGCGCCGCGCTCGATTTTGAAACCTAACGCCCCGATCCCGCCCTCTCGCCGACCCAGGACCGCCGGAATCACGGCAGAACTTCCGCGGCACTTGAGAAGAAGCGAACAGCTTCACGTGCGGGGGCATGCAGGAGCTTTGAGCCATGAAGTTGCTTGTTGGAGTCGTCTCGGCCGCGTTGATCGCGCCGTTTGCCGCGCAGGCCGAGCCGTTGCCGCCGCAGGGCGTCCGTGCGCCCTACACGGTGGTCTCCGATTTCGATACGCCTTATTCGGACCTGCCGCCGCCGGCCGTCGTGCCCGCACCGCCGCCGCGTTACGGCTATCGGCCGGGCCCTGACTACGGCTACCGCGACGAGCGCTATGTGCCGCCGGCGCCGGTCTACCGTCAGGACGGTTACCAGCAGGAGTATGGCTATGCACCGGCGTTCCTGCCGGTGCATGAGGTCTATGCGATTCTGCGCGACAACGGTTTCTCGCCGCTCGGCGCACCGCGCCAGCGCGGCAATGTCTGGGTCGTGGCGGTGCTCGATCGGCAGGGCGAGGACGGCAAGCTCGTGGTCGATGCGCGCTCCGGCCGCATCCTCCGCTTCGTGCCGGCGTTCCAATGGGGCGAGGAGTACGAGCGGATGCGCTATGAGCCGAGCCCGCGCGGCGGCCTCGACCGCCTGTCGCCGCCGAGCGTGATCCGGGCCGATCCGCGCCTGGTGCCGCCGATGCCGGCTGCGCCGCGCGTTGCCACCGCGGTGCCGGTCCAGCCGAAGGTGCCGACGCCGGCAGCCCGGCCGAGTGCTCCGGCACCGCAGACCGCCGCGCTCAATCCGAAGCCGGCCGAGGCGGTCAAGCCGGTCGCGCCCAGCCCCGCGGACATCAAGCCGGCCGAGGCCAAGCCTTCAGAGGCCAAGCCTTCAGAGGCCAAGCCTTCAGAAGCCAAGCCTTCAGAAGCTAAGGCTTCAGAAGCTAAGGCTTCAGACGCAAAACCCTCTGAGCCGAAGCCGGTGCAATCGGCCGCGGCCGCGCCGCAGACGACGGGCTCCGTCGCAGCGCCCACGGCGAAGCCGGTGCCCCAGATCCTGCCGACGGCAAAGATGCCGGCTGTACAGGGTTTGGAATAGAGGCAGTCAGACGGTCTGCCCGGCCGCTTGCCACCACCAAAGCTGTCATCGCCGGGCTCGACCGGGCGATAACGTAACCCCGGCATCTCGGTCAGTCACGACTGCCACGGCGACCTGGATGCCCGCTTTCGCGGGCATGACAGGTCGTTTGGAGCAGCCGATGAGATCCCAGCGCGATCGGTCGCACTACTCGTGCTGACCGGCGGCCTTCAGGATCAGATCAGCGATCTCCTTCGGATGCGACACCAGCGACAGGTGCCCGGCGTCGAGCTCGATCGTGGTCGCCTTCATGCGGTGGGCCAGGAAGCGCTCGAAATCCGGATCGATCGTCTTGTCCTGCTTCGACACCGCATAGAATGACGGCTTGTCGTGCCACGCCGCCTGGGTGGTGCGGTTGCCGAAGATCGTCGCTGCGGTCGGCCATTGCACCGCATAGAGCTCCTTCGCCGTCGTCGCATCGACACCATTGGCGAAGTCCTTCAGGAAGGCGTCCTCGTTGAGCTTGGTCTCGCCGTCGTGGTCGACGATGCCGGCGCGTGCCGGCGGTGTCGGATATTGCCCGGCAAGCTTGACGAAATCCTCGCCCGCATCGGGGGCCCGGGCCGCGACATAGACCAGCGCGCTGACCTTTGGATCGGTGCCGACATCGCTCACGACCGTGCCGCCCCAGGAATGGCCGACCAGCACGGCCGGCCCATCCTGCTCGGCCAGGGCGCGGCGGGTGGCGGCCGCGGAGTCCGCCAGCGAGGTCAGCGGATTCTGCACGGCCGTGACCTTGAGGCCGGCCGCCTGCAGATAGGGGATGACCTTGGCCCAGCTCGAGCCATCGGCCCAGGCGCCGTGCACCAGCACGACGTTGTGGACCTTGGGCGGCTGCGCGGGCTCGGCGAGGGCGGCGCCTGCGGAGATCAGCAGCGCGGCGGCGCAGGTGAGGGTCCGAAGAAGGTTCATGTCACGGCTCCAAGCCCGGTTGACGACGATCATTGGCGTCTTCGCGAGCTGAGAGCAGGCCGTTACCAGTGGTCACGATCGTTTGACTGCACTGCAGCAAGGCATGAAAAAACGCCCCGGTTGCCCGGGGCGCTCCTATTCCAGAATGAGGATGTGCTGTTAGGCGGCGGCCTTCTCGGCCGAGCCTTCGATCACCGGCTGCTCGGCGGCCTGCGCGCCGGTCGAGATCGGAATCGAGCGGGGCTTCTTCGCTTCCGGAATCTCGCGTACGAGGTCGACGTGGAGCAGGCCGTTTTCGAGGCTGGCGTTCTTCACCACCACGTGGTCGGCGAGCTGGAACGAGCGCTCGAAGGCCCGGGCGGCGATGCCGCGATACAGCACCTCGGCCTTTTTGCCGTTCTCGTTGGCGGCCTTCTCGCCCTTGATCGTCAGCGTGTTTTCCTTCGCGACGAGGGAGAGCTCATCCTTGCCAAAGCCGGAGACGGCGACGGTGATGCGGTAAGCGTTCTCACCGGTGCGCTCGATGTTGTAGGGCGGATAGCCGGGGGTGGGCTCGGCGGTGGCCTGGTCGAGCAGCGAGAACAGACGGTCGAAACCGACGGTGGAACGATAGAAGGGGGTGAGGTCGTAGGTACGCATGGTCAAAGTCCTCCATTGAGCGACTGTTGGCTAACCCGCCCGCCATCGGGCCGGGCTGTCGTGCAGCCTGACGCGGCCTGCACGATCTCGATATGGGCCGGACGTTTCGACCTTCAAGGGCGCCCAAGACCTGCTCTTTTTGCCGTTCCACCCCTTGATTCCCGCTGCCTTTCACCTATTCGATGGGCGCCTCATGACGCTCGTCTCGATTCCCGCCAATCCCGTTCCCGAAAACGTCACTGCCGGCACCATCAAGACCCCTGATGGCGCCGAGCTGCGCTTTGCGCGCTGGGCGCCGCCGGCCGGGCGCAAGGGCACGGTGTGCGTATTCACCGGCCGCAGCGAGATGATCGAGAAGTATTTCGAGACGGTGCGCGATCTGCGCGATCGCGGCTTTGCGGTCGCCATCATCGACTGGCGCGGCCAGGGCCATTCGTCGCGGCGCCTGCGCGATTCCCGCAAGGGCTATGTGCGCTCGTTCTCCGACTACGAGACCGACGTGGAGACCTTCGTCACGCAAGTCGTGCTGCCGGATTGTCCGCCGCCTTATTTCGCGCTGGCGCATTCGATGGGCGGCACGGTGCTGCTGCGGCTCGCGCATGCCGGCAAGCGCTGGTTCGATCGCGTCGTGCTGTCGGCGCCGATGATCGACCTTCCGGACAGCCGCACCGCGCTGCCGGCGCGGCTGTTGCTGCGGGCGATGCGCATCGCCGGACAGGGCGGCCGCTACGTGCCGGGCGGCAACGACGAGATCAGCGGGCTGGCGCCGTTCGTCAACAATCCTCTGACGTCCGATCCGGTCCGCTATGCCCGCAACGCCGCGATCCTCGAAGAAGATCCGACGCTCGGCATCGCCTCGCCCACGGTCGCCTGGGCCGACGCGGCGTTCTCGGCGATGATGACCTTCCGCGGCATGACCTATCCCTCCCAGATCCGCCAGCCGATCCTGATGCTGGCGGCCTCCAGCGACACCGTGGTGTCGACGGCTGCGATCGAGGAGTTCGCCTATCATCTGCGCGCCGGCTCGCATCTCGTCATCGCCGGTGCCAAGCACGAGATCCTGCAGGAGCAGGACCGCTACCGCTCGCAGTTCTGGGCCGCGTTCGACGCCTTCGTGCCGGGCACGCCGCTGTTCGGGTGAGCGTGCTGCTGGACACTCCTGGGGACGGCGAGCTAGCTAGACTCGACCTCTTCCTCGGAGCTTGGCTGCAGACGTGAGTGAACGGCGGAAAAATCAGCAGGCGCAGGCGCTGCAGGAAGCGATCCACGCGCTGCGCGCGCGGCAGTTCGCGCGCGCCGAGCAGATCGCCGCCTCGATTCTGCGCACGGCCAGGACCGACCGCGCCGCGCTGCTCGTCCAGGCCCATGCGCTGCTCGGCCAGCAGCGCGCGAACGAAGCGATCGCGCCGCTCGAGAAGGCGGCGTTGCGCGGCAGCGATCCGGAACTCGAGACGCTGCTCGGCGCTGCCTTGTGCGAATCCAGACGCGCCGCCGACGGCATCGCGCAGCTGCGCAAGACCGCGGCGCGGCGGCCGCCTTTTCTGCCGGCGTTCCAGGAGCTGGCGGGGCGGCTTGCCAAGTCGGGACAGCTCGGTGACGCCATCGCCGTGATCGAGGAGGCGCTGACGCTGTCACCCGACAGCGTCGACCTCCAGCTCGATCTCGGACGCCTCTCTCTCCAGGCCAATGACCGCGTTCGTGCCCGCACGCACCTGTTGGCGGCGCGCGAGGCCGCGCCGGGACGGCCCGACATCCTGATCGAGCTCGCCTGGGTGCAGTTCCTCGACGGCGACTATGCCGAGGCCGCAGGCACCTACCGCCATGCGCTCGGCCTGCGGCCCGAGGACACGCAGACCCGCGCCAACCTCGCGATGTGCCTGATGGAGATGGGCGACCGCGCCGGGGCCGAGGCGGCGCTGCGCACGGTGGTGCGCGGCCGGCCGCATCTGTTGAGCCGCGCGGCCTATACGATGGTCGTTAGCTCGCATGGGCGCTTCTTTTTCCGGCCGAGCGATGCGGCGAAGTTCCTTCAGGTCGACGGCGCGGCCGCCCTCAAGCCCTGAACCGCTTGCGATAGACGCCGGTCTCGCGCTTCAGCGCCTCGCGCACCTCGTGAATCTCCGCGATTTCCTCTCCGGTGAAGGCCGAGATCTGCATCGTCCAGGCCTGCCGCTTCACCGGAATGCATTGCGCGACCGGCGTGCCCTTTGGCAGCACGCCGCGGAACGACGTGTCGTGCCAATGCGCCGGAAAATGCACGAAGCTATCGTGAAAGCGGTCGCTGTCGACGAGGCCGGTCACGGTGGTGAAGGGCAGGTCGAAGCGGTTGACGGGATGCGTGAACAGCAATGCCCAGCCCTCCGGCGCCTCGATCGTCCAGAGATTGTGAAACTTGAGCAGGAAGCGGTCGGCCTCGAACAGCGGCGAGCCCGTGACCTGCGCGACGTCGTGGAAGCTGATCGGCGAGCGCGGAAAATCGATCGCGCCGCCCGGCGGCAGCTCGTTGTCCCAACTGATCCCGCCATCCTCGACCGTGAGATCGCAGACCAGCGGAATGAGGAAGCCCGTCGTCATCGCGTCGATGAAGGGCGGGCAGCGCTTGACGGTCTGCTCCTCGGCCTGGTTGAGCGCGCTGAACGCGGTGGCCGGCATCGTCTTGACCCAGTCGGGAACGCCCATCGGCGCCGGCACCGGCTGCGGAATGAGGCCTTCCAGCTCCTTCGGACAGCGAAATTTCAGCGTGAGCGGATCAGTCTCGGACATGGGCGCCGCGGCTCTTTCGTGGTCGACGGTAGAGGTCTACGCCTTCGGCGCCGAAAGTCCAACGGCCGAGCCTGGGCTTGTCTCTGCTCTATCTCGTCAGATGCGCCTCGGACACCGCATGATTGAACATCGCGTTCAGCGCCGACGTGATGTCGGCGGGCGTGTTCGCCGTATAGAAGAATCCCGGCGAGGCGCAGGCCTTCAGGCTCGGCGGAATCGAAGGAATGTTGCTGTTGGCATAGTCGTCTTCGTCACCGGCGAAGGATGCGTTCACCGGATTGATCACCTGATAGGGAATGTAGAGAACTGAGATGATGATGCCGCGGTTCTTCAGCGGTGTGCAGGAGGTGTTCGGATCGATCACGGTGGCATGATTGCTGCCGGACCATGAGCCATTGGGCACGCCCTTCACTTGCGGGTCTTGCGCGCCGTCGGTGACCAGGAACACGTAGGGCAGGGTATTGGTCGAGGCGCTGCCGTTCCCGACATTGACGATCAGGTTGTTGACGCTGGACAGGGCCGTGTCGATATGCGTTCCGCCCGAGCCGAGAGATGCGTTGGTGTTGGTGTCGAGCAGCGTCGCAAGGTTGGCCGCCGCATAGTTGATGGTGGTCGAATCCGTCGTCGAGCCGTTGATGCTGCTGGTGAGCGGAAAGTAGGAATAGAGATATCGGATGAAGGGGTAGAGGCCGATCCGGAACTGGTTGTTGACCTTCTTGGTGTTGTTCGCCGTGACAAACAGCTGGTTCACGGCATAGCCCACGGCATCCAGCCGCAGCTGGATGCATGCATCCGTCCCATCGGTCGGGCAGTTCGCAACGGTCGCCAGGTTCTTGTACAGTGAGTTCGGCAGGCCGGACACGATCGACGACGGCAGTTGAACGCCCATGGGGTAGTTCTTGTTGGTGGTCAGCAGGTTCTTGTAACCGCTCTGGCTGACGCGCGAGATCGCATAGCCCAGGCAATAATTGTTCGTGGGATATCCCTGGGTCCCTGAATCGGTGCAAGCGCTATTCTGCGGCGAAAAATGGCACGCCAGCGTGCATCCCGTGGGGTATTGCCTGTAGTTGTCCGGGCTGATGGCCTGCATGCGCTGTGCTTCGGACGATGTCGACGGGAGGCCCATCGAGCCCGAGACGTCCAGCGTCAAATAGAAGTCGAGATAGAGTGGCAACGTGACGGAAGAGGACGATTGGCCGCTGACCGTCAGATTCTGATAGCCGATCACCGTCAGGAACGTGGCCGGCACGTTGGCGGTGAATTGCACCTGCGACGTCAGTGTGGACCCGCTCTTGGTGACGGTGCTGGTCTCGGACGTCAATGTGTAGCCTTGAAAGGTAGAGGCGTTGCCCTTGAAGATGTTGTCCGCCTCCGAGACCCCGGCGGTAACGGTTCCGTCCGACGTCATCGCCATCGCCGCTGTATAGCCTGCCGAGTTGACCGAGATCGAGGCGATGCTCGCGGCATCGGCCGCAGACTGGAGCCTGATCTTCATGCGCATGGCCATGGAGTAGTCGGTCGCGCATCCGATCGCCGTGAGAATCGGCAACAGCGCCAGCGCGAATGTGACCGCGATATTGGCCTTGCTGTCGCGGGAGAAGCGCGCGATGGCGGCGATCGCCCGGCTCGCTGGTCGGCTGATGTCCGTCATGCTCTTCCTCAAAAGATCCCGTTGGGGCGGTGAGGACCTGTATTCTTTTCCTTGTTGGCGGTTCCCCGCGGCGATCATCTCCGCGACTGCTTCAAGGAGACCTGCGGTGAGAACCGGGCACGAGCCCGCCCTCCGCCCGCTTCCCCGGCCGTGAGCAGAGGGGCACGCCGTCGCACGCGCGACCACATGTGGATGTATGCGGACGCCGATTGCGAATTCGGTTGACCTGCGACGAAACATCGCAGGCGACTGTTGCGATTTTGTTTACGTGGCGAGAGAGAGGCGCCGTCCTCCAATACCGTGCCAGCCCATGCATGCGCCTGTCGTCAGCGCGGAGCCGCGCCGACGATCCACGGAGCAGCCGCCGCTACTTGGTCGACAGCACCTCGCCGAACCGCTCCCACTGCTTGCCGGTGAAACGCATGAACTGCACCTGCTCGACCGGGAGGTGGTCGGTCTCTGACGTGTTGACCTTGATGCCCGGCAGCAGCATCGGCAGTTCGAGATCCTTGATCGACAGCGCCTGCCGCAAAATGTTCTCGCGCGACAGATCGTTGCCGGCCGCCTTCAGCACGTGCTCCAGCACCATGCCGTTGTTGTAGCCGTTGACGTAGTTGGAATCGCGGATGTCGCCGTCGGGCACGTATTTCGCCATATAGTCGCGCCAGCCCTTGACGCCGGCATCGTTGGCCCAGGCGGGATCCAACGGATCCTTGACGTAGGCCGTCGAGATGATGCCGGTGCCTGCCTCGAGGCCCGCCGGCTCCATGACCGATGACATCCACACCGAGACGTTGGTCAGGAACGTCAGCGGGCGCCAGTTGATCTCATGGGTCTTGCGGATCGCCTGCGCGGCGAATTTCGGCGTCGCGGCGATGATCAGCGCATCGGCGCCCGTCGATTTCAGCTTCACGATCTGCGAGTCGATGGTCGGCTCGGTCGACTCGTAGCTTGCGACGGTCACCGTGCTGTCGAAGCGCTCGCCGAGCACGTCCTTCAGCCCGGCGAGATAGTCGCGCCCGAAATCGTCGTTCTGCGCGAGAATGGCAAAGGTCGAATCCGGCTTCTTCTGCAGCGCGTAGCGCGCATACATCCGCGCTTCGTTGCGGAACGGCGCCATCACACCCATCAAGGCCAGCGGAAATTGCGCAGGGTCGCCGAACTTCGAGGCGCCCGAGGCCACGAACAGCTGCGGCACCTTCTTGCCCTGGAGATACTTGGCGATCGCGGTGTTGTGCGCGGTGCCCATGGTCGAGAAGATGAACAACACCTCGTCGCTCTCGACCAGACGTCGCGTCTGCTCCACGGTCTTGGGCGGCACGTAGCTGTCGTCCAGCGAGATCAGGTTGACCTTGCGGCCGTTGATGCCGCCGCGGTCGTTGATCATCTTGAAATAGGCCACCTCGCCCTTGCCGAGGATGCCGAAGGCGGACACCGGCCCGCTGTAGGGCATGGTCTGTCCAATGCGGATCTCGCTGGCGGTGATGCCCGGCTGATCCTCCGCCCGAGCGGGTACGGCGAGGACGGACGCGGCGACCAACAATCCTGCCGCTGCGATGGCGCTTCGCATGGATACCTCCCTGATGGCCGCGCTGCCGGCGGCGTTTTGGCGCTGAGCATAGGGGCATGGCGGAGGCCGTGCAATTAAAATATATTTTTTGATGAAAATATACTTTTAGGCTTTGCTAGTGTGAATCGATTGTCCCGCGAGAGTGAGTCGATGTCCGGCAGCGCCACCCAGACCGTCTACGAGCAGTTGCGTGCCAGCCTGCTCGCCGGCCTCTATCGTCCGGAGGAGAAGCTGAAGATCAGCGAGCTCGGATCAGCCTTCTCCGTCAGCACCGGGGCGATCCGCGAGGCGCTGGCGCGGCTCACGGCGGAAGGGCTGGTGACGGCGACGCCGCAGCGCGGCTTCCGCGTGGCGCCGGTCTCGGTGGCCGATCTGCGCGATCTGACCGACATGCGCGTCGAGATCGAGACCAAGTGCCTGCGCCGCGCCATCGCCAACGGTGATCTCGCCTGGGAGACCACGGTCGTTGCCGCGCATCACCGTCTGGCCGCGACGCCGATCGCGGCCCATGACGGCAGCTTCTCGCCGGCCTGGATGCTGGCGCATGCCGATTTCCATGCCGCGTTGGCCCAGGCCTGTGGCAGCGCCTGGATGATGCGGGTGCGCGATCTCCTGTTTGCGCACAACGAGCGCTATCTTGATCTCGCCCGCAAGACCGATCGCGGCAACCGCGATGCCGCGCGTGAGCATCGCGAACTGATGGAGGCGGCGCTGGCGCGCGACACCGAGCGCGCGGTGACGCTCATGATGGCGCATCTCGACAAGACCCGGGACACGATCGAGGCGGCGCTGCTCGCCGCGACGGCGATGAATGAGGCGAAGTAGGATCATATCAGGACGCAGACCGCGAACGTCTTCGCGATCCGTTCCGCGCCGGATGTCGCCAGCCGAATGACCGAGGGTCGCCTGACGGCTGCGGCCACTTCATTCGGGGTGACGATGTACTTCCGCTGGGAAACGGGAAGCGTCGAATTGCTCACGCCGCGTATAGATGCGATCGCTCAGCGCGACGCGAACCACCGCGCCTCGCGTGCGGCCGTCGTCCATCCTTGTCGTCGACATCGTGCTCCGTTCAGGGCGAGCTAATACGAAGATTCAACTTCTTCGAGCGTCGGCGCTTCCCTCGTCTCGATGCAACTGCAAATCCGCCGTCATTGTTAAGCGGCCTTCATGCCGGGCATGCTGTGCATTCAAGGATGCATTCACCACGCGCCGATCTCTCCAAATTTGGAAACGCCCCGGTAACGCACCGTCCCTCTAGTTAAGTCCACTAACGACATTCAGGAGGAGACATTGATGATGATGATGATTGTGCGGAAGCTGGTTGGTCCCCATGCGCTCAATTCCGGATTTGGTCTGGTGACCATGTTCTCATTGACGGGCGTGGTCGCTTCTCTCGTGCTGGTCCAGCACGGGGTGAATGTCAGTCCGCCCGCGATGTTCTGATCGGACGGCTCACGACTGCTGACCTTGCCCCCAGTTCGGAACGAACTGGGAGTTGGTCCGCAAGACCGGTCCGTCCCGATGTCTTGCGGGCTGCCTGCAACCTATTTCAAGACAAAGTGCCACGGACAGGTCATTCAGGCCGTGAACCGCTCTTCCTGTCGCGTGATCCGATCAGCTCGGCGACGAGCGGATTGGGATAGCGGCGCTGCTGGCTCACGGCGAAGAACTGCTCCTTCAGCGCGCTCAGGCGGGCGCGTTCAACCAGCACGCCGGTACGCAGCTCGTCGATCACGACGATCGACGGCACCAACGTGACGGTGCCGCTCTCGCGGGCCATCAGGCGCAGCATCGCCATGTCGTCGACCTCGGCGGCGATGACCGGACGGATCCCGCTGGATCCGACCAGCGCATCGAAAGCCGAGCGCAGCGCGCTGCCTCGGCCGGGCAGGATCACCGGCGTCGTTGCCAGATCCTGCGGGAATCGGAATCGCGCGGGCTTGGCCGGCTTGCGGCTAACGAGGCTGACGCGCTGCTCATCGATCAGCGTGTTGTCGAAATTGCTGCGCATGTCTGGCGCCGCCGGATGGTTGGCGAGCACGAGATCGAGCTTGTGGGCGTCGAGCTGTTCCAACAGGTCGCTGAACTGACCGGTGTGGATGATCAGCTCGACGTCGCCGCGCCCGATCAAGGGCTTCAGGAACGCGATCTGGAAGTTGCGCGACAGGTTCGCCGCGGCGCCGACCCGCAGCAGCTGCCGTCCCGGCCGCAGGCCCGACAAGGTCTCGATCAGCTCATGGCCAGACTTGAACACGCTGCCGGCATAGTCGAGCGCGATGCGCCCGGCCTCGGTGAGCTGCAGGGTGCGTCCAATGCGCTCGAACAGCTTCTGCCCGAGCTGCTCCTCCAGCGCCTTGACCTGCACCGACAGCGAGGAGGGCGAGACGTTGAGGCGCTGCGCGGCGCGGCTCATGCTGCCTTCGCTGGCGATGATCCAGAAGTAGCGCAGGTGGTGGTAATTCAGATGCGGCACGCAATCATTCTATATTTTATAACGATCAGGTTCAATGATTGAAATTTTAGGAATGAACTGCAGCCCGTAAAGCAAGAGGGAGAGATCGTCCCCTGTGATCAAACGACCGGGCCGCCATGAACCAGCTCCTTCCCTGTCTTGCGGCGCTTGCGCCGCTCACGCTCGCGGTCGTCGCACTCGCCGGCACCGGCGGCAGCGCCAGAACCGTCGCACGTAACGCGATCGCGACCGCCGCGCTCGCATTCGCCCTTGCCACTCTCGCGAGCCTCGGCGCAGCGGTCATGGGGGCAGGGCGGACGCCACTGCTCGGCGGCTACGGCCTAGGGCTGTCGCTGCAGCTCGATACGCTCGGCGCCATCCTCATCATGCTGGTCAGCTTCATCGGCTTCGTCGTCGTGCGCTACAGCCGCAACTATCTCGACGGCGATCCCGGCCAGGTCAGGTTCACGCGCTGGCTGCTGCTCACCCTGGCCGCGGTGCTGATCTTGCTGATCTCCGGAAACCTGGTGCTGCTGCTGGCGGCCTGGATCGGCACCAGCCTGGCGCTCGGCAAGCTGCTGCTGTTCTACGACACCCGTCCGGCCGCGGTCCGCGCCTCGCGCAAGAAGTTCGTGGCGAGCCGGCTCGGCGATGCCTTCCTCGCGGTCGCGGCGCTGCTTCTCTACCTCCGCTTCGGCACGCTGGAGCTCGCCAGCCTCGCTGCGCAGGCCCGCGGCGGAGAAGGGGCGGGATCGGCGATTGTCACGATCGCCGCGCTGCTGATCGTCGCGACCGCGATGCTGAAATCCGCGCAGCTGCCGCTGCATGGCTGGCTGATCGAGGTGATGGAGACGCCGACCCCGGTGTCGGCCCTGCTGCATGCCGGCATCATCAATGCCGGTGGCTTCCTGGTGCTCAGGCTCAGCGACGTGCTGCTGCTGGCCACGCCCGCGCTCGACGTCCTCGCGGTCGTCGGTGGCGCCACCGCGCTGTTCGGTTCGCTGGTGATGCTGACGCAGACCTCGGTCAAGGTTCAGCTCGCTTATTCGACGGTGGCGCAGATGGGCTTCATGCTGCTGCAATGCGGGCTCGGCGCCTTCTCCGCCGCGCTGCTGCACATCGTGGCGCATTCGCTCTACAAGGCGCACGCCTTCCTGTCGTCGGGCAGCATCATCGATCTCGCCCGCGCGTCATGGACGCCGAGCCCCGGCGGCCAGCCGCATGCGGCACGACTGATCCTGGCCTTGGTCGCGGTGATCGGCCTCGCGCTGCTGACGGGGCTCGCCTTCGGCATGACGCTCCGCAGCAACCCGGCGCAGATCGCGCTCGGCTCGGTGCTGCTGATGGGGCTGGTGCACCTGATGGCCAACGCGATCGACGAGCGGCCGAACGCCTTTGTCATCGCCCGCGCCGCGGTGACCGCAGCGGGCGTCGCGATCGTCTACTTCGCGCTGCAGGCCGGCACGGCCTGGCTGGTCGGCGGCAGCATTCCCGCATCGCGGCCGGTCGATGGTGTCGTGCCGATGCTGATCGCGGCGGCCGTGGTGGTCTCGTTCGCGGCGGTGACCGTGTTCCAGAACCAGATGATGCGCCGCGCCGACGCGCCGTTCTGGATCGCGGCCTACGTCCACCTGCGCAACGGCCTCTATCTCAACACGCTCGCCAACCGCCTCGTGCTGACGGTTTGGCCGCGAAGCGCGACCTCGCACCTTCCGTCCAAGCCGTAAGCCGGAGATGAAGATGACCCAGGCTGCCCTTGCCATGTCCATGACCGACCCGATCGACACCACCGCCGATGCCGGGCTGATGGCCCGCATCGACAGCGCCTGCCAGCGGGTCGCGCCGTTGTGGCCGCTGAAGCACTTCGTCGCCGTCAATCCGTTCCTCGGCTTCACCTCGCAGAGCTTCGCCGCGACCGCCGCGACGTTCGAGCGCGTGGTGCGGACGCGGATGCTGATGCCGCGCGGCCACTACCGGCAGGCGCTCGACGACGGCCGGATCGACGATGAAGCGCTGGCGCAGGCGCTCGCGCTGCATCCCTCGACCGGGCTCGATGTCGACGCGCTCAAGCAGAAGGCGCGCGCCGAGGCCGGGCTGTCGTCGCCGCCCGCCGTGGTGGCGACGGTCGCGGAAGTGCTGGATCGGCTCGCCCAAGGCGATCGGTACGTCTCGCTGGTCGCCTTCATGATCGACGAGATCTCGGCGTTCTGCGCCACCTATTTCGACGAAGGCCAGGCGAGCTGGCCCAGCCCGGTGCGCAAACTGAAGCCCTATGCCGCGTGGCGGACGATCGCGGCCTATGACCGCAATCCCGAGGTGATGGGGCTCACCGGCTTCCGCAAGGCGATCGCGGAGCTGCCGGCCGATCCGGTGCAGGCGATCGGTCTGATCGTCGACCGGCTCGGCATCCCCGCGCGCGCGGTCGAGGACTATCTGGTGCGGGCGCTGTTCGATCTCGGCGGCTGGTCGGCCTATGCCCGCTACATCGGTTGGAACGCGCAGCTCGACGGTCGGCGCGACGAGACGCTGCTGGAGCTGCTGGCGATCCGGCTCGCCTGGGGTTATGCGCTCTATCAGGCGCGCACCGACGACGCCTTCAAGGCGGCCTGGGCGGAGGCCATGGCGGAAGCGGCGAAGCTGCCGGCCGATCAGCGGCTCGACGAGACGCCGGAGCTTGCGATCGATCTCGTCCTGCACGAGGCTTATGAGATCGCGTTCCGCGGCAAGCTCGTCGCACAGCTCGCCAAGCACGGCACCCAGGCGGCGATCCCGCGGCTGCCGGCGCGGCCGCCGGTGCAGGCGGCGTTCTGCATCGACGTGCGCTCGGAGATCTTCCGGCGCGCGCTGGAGACCGCTTATCCGGAAGCCGAGACGATCGGCTTCGCCGGATTCTTCGGCTTCCCGATCGAATACGTCCCGATCGGCCATACCAGGGGCGGCGCGCAATGCCCGGTGCTGCTCAAGCCCGCCTTTATCGTTTGCGAGGCCGTCAAGCATGCCGATGACGTCGAGGCGGCCGAGGTGCTGGGTCTGCGGCTGCTGCGGCGGCGAGCGGCCAAGGCGTGGAAGTCGTTCAAGGTCTCGGCCGTCTCGTCGTTCTCCTTCGTCGAGACCGCCGGCCTCGGCTTCGCCGCCAAGATCGCAACCGACAGCGCAGGTGTCACGCGTCCCGTGCCGTCACCCGTCGTTGATGGTCTCGATCCCGAGATCGCGGCCCGCGTCCAGCCGCGGCTGACACCGGGCGAGCTCGGCGGGCGGGTCACCGGCTTCACCGATCCGCAGCGCGTCGCGATGGCCGAGGCGGTGCTCAAGGCGATGTCGCTGACCGGGCCGTTCGCGCGGCTCGTGCTGCTGGCCGGTCACGGCAGCACCACCGTCAACAATCCGCACGCGTCGGGGTTGGATTGCGGCGCCTGCGGGGGCCATACCGGCGAGGCCAATGCGCGGGTCGCCGCCGCCGTTCTCAACGATTGGCGTGTGCGAGAAGGTCTGCGCGCCAAGGGCATCGACATCCCCACCGATTGCTGGTTCATCGGAGCGCTGCACGACACCACGACCGATGCCGTGACTCTGTTCGACGAGGACGACGTTCCGGCCGTGCTCGCGCCGGATCTGTCCCAGCTGAAGGCACGGCTCGCGGACGCTGCACGGCTGGCGCGGCAGGAGCGCAGCGCGCTGCTCGGCATCAAGGACGTATCCGACGTCGATGGCGCGGTGATCGCCCGGAGCCGCGACTGGTCGCAGGTGCGGCCCGAATGGGGGCTCGCCGGCAACGCCGCCTTCATCGCCGCGCCGCGCGCCTTCACCCGCGGCCTCGACCTCGGCGGCCGCGCCTTCCTGCACTCCTACGAGGCCGCCCGTGACGACGGCTATCGCACCCTCGAGCTGATCATGACGGCGCCGATGGTGGTCGCGAGCTGGATCAATCTGCAATATTACGGCTCGACCGTGAACAACGCTGCCTTCGGCAGCGGCAACAAGGTGTTGCACAACATCGTCGGCCAGCTCGGCGTGCTCGAGGGCAACGCCGGCGACTTGCGTGTCGGGCTGCCCTGGCAGTCGGTGTATGACGGCACGCGCTTCATCCACGAACCCATCAGGCTCAACGTCTTCATCGCCGCGCCGGAGAGCGCCATGGACGAGGTCCTGCAGCGTCACCAGGGCGTGCGCGATCTCGTCGTCAACGGCTGGGTGATCTTGCATTCCCTCGGAGAGCAGGGAGCGATCCAGCGTTGCGTGCGTCCGGGCGGCTGGACCGCGGCGTGAAGCCTGCGGTGCGCCCCATGATCAGCAGGCCGCACCGTCGCGTGACCTCACAGCGTCTTCAGGTACTCGATCAGGTCCCAGCGCTCGTCCTCCGAGAAGCCACCGCCGATGATGCCGTTCGGATAGTCCTTGTTGGGCTTCGTCGGCCCTTCGAAGGAATGACCGAGCGTGCTGTTGCCCTTGATCGGCTTGCCGCTGGAATCGCTGGTCACGAACAGCGTCTGTCCGACCTTGCACGTGCTCTCGCCGCCCTTCGGCACGGCGAAGCCGACCGACTTCGGGTCATAGTCGCGCGCGCCCTGGCAGAACGATGTCGGCCGCTCGGCAGCCGGCGTCAGCAGCCAGTACAGCGACGGCACCGAGCCGTTGTGCAGATAGGGTGCGGTCGCCCACACGCCGTTGAGCGGGCGGGCGCGATAGCTCTTGCCGGCCGGGTTGGGGCAGTTCCTGCGATCGCCCCACAATGCGGCCCGCTCCGCCTCGGAGATCTTGCGGTCCTCCATCCATTTGTCGCTGGCCTTCTGCACGACGGCCATCAGCGCCAGCGCATAGGGCATCTCCGTGGTAGAGCCCTGCGGCAGGTTGCAGCCCTTCAGGTCCTTGGCCGGATCGACCTCGAGGAAGCCTGCCACGTTGACCTTGCGGTTGGCGAGAATGCTCGCCTGTCCGGGGTCGGTCTGCATCGCCTCGACGGGCTTCTGCACGAGGTCGAGGATCGGGCCCTTGGCGTTCCAGCCCTTGCTCTCCCAGTCATCGGCCGGCTTGATCTTCCAGAAGCTCTTGTCCGGATAGGTCTTGTCGAACACGGTGTCGGCGACCGGGCCGAGATGGCACTCGACACAGACAGCCGCATAGAGCTTACGGCCGCGTTCGACGCGGGCCGGATCGATCTTCCAGGCGTCGTCGCCGGCGAACAGCTTCTCCGGCCATTTCGGCGAGGTCAGCCCGCCGAACGCGGGCGTCGTGGTCGCGAACGGATCGGGACCGCGCAGCATGTTCTCGATGTAGAGCAGGTTATCGATCGCCATCGACGAGCGCCACAGTCTGTCGCTCGCGGTCTTCGGTGAGAAGTTGATCTGTGCGGAGACGCCGAGCGCCTCGCCGGCATTGCGGATCAGGGGCTGCGCGATCGATCCGTCATATTGCGCCCAGGAGAACCACGGCACGGTCCAGATCGGCGGATAGGACACCGGCGCGTCGATGGCCTCCTGGTTGTCGAGCATGTTGGGCAGACCGCTCGAGGCCATGTCGAGGTAGAATACCTGGTTGCCGATGCGGTTCAGCGCGTCGAGCCGGCCGAAGCCTTCCTCCGTCTCGGTCTGGCCCTTGGCTTCGATCGTGGTCTTGTAGTTGTTGGCCTGCATGTTGAGCGCGAAATCGATCGCGGCCTTCAGGCCCTTCTTCAGGCTCGCGCGATCGGCGTCGGACGCATTCGGTCCGAGCACGCGATCGGCAAAGCGCGTGAAGCGGCCGGGCACGTATTGCGTGAAGATCATCGCAAAGCCCATGGCCTCTTCAAGCTTGCGCAGGTCGACCATGCCGGGGCCGCCGTCGAAGCGTACGCTCACACCCTTGTAGTGGATGCTGCCGGAGTGACAGGCCGCGCAGGTCAGGCCGATCTTGTCGGACTGCGCGGCGCCGGTGGCGGGATCGGTCGCGCCGGTGAGCCGGGCAAAGCCGACCGGCAGGCCGCCTTCGTTGCCGGCCGGGGTCGGCTTGAGGCCGGCGGGCAGTGGCGCTGCGGGCTCGGTCTTGGCAGCCGTCGCGGCGTAGCCGAACGGCCGGAGGACGCTTGGGTCGCCGTCGACGCTCTTCGGGCTCGGGATGAAGCCGAAACGTTCGAGATAGGCGCTGTCGGAGATCAGGCCGGGCGTGCCGAACGGCGCCAGATAAGGCTGCTCCATCGCCATGAACCAGGCGTAGGGAATCGGGAAGGTCGCGGTGCCCTGCGTCACGTGGTGAAACCAGTGCCGGTCCTGCGTGGTCCAGCCCTGATCGAGCCAATAGGCCGCCCTGGTCGGCTCGGTCTCGGGCAAAGCGGGCGGGATCAACGCCGCGACCTTCTTCGGCAGAACCTTGCCGAGCTTGTCGCTGACGGCGTCGGGCGCGGCCACCCAGGCGAGTAACACGGCGGCGCCGGCCAGCACTGCCGTGCCCACGAGCGCCTTGCCGATACGCCAGACGATGTTCGCGGGCTTGGGCTTGGCCATCAGCCGCGCGGCGATACGCTGCGGCAGGCGGCGGTCGACGAACAGCGTGCGGACCTCGGCAACGGAGAGATAGCGGCCGTCGCCCTCGCCCTTGCCGAGGATGTTGAGCAGCACCGGCCATTCGCCCTGCATCAGAATGGGGAAGTACCAGCGCGCTCGGTCGCCGTCGCGCGTCAGATTGGCCTTCATGAAAGTCTGGATCTGCGCCTCGTTGAGGCCGCGCTCGGTGCCCCCGTTGGGATCGGGATAGTCGCTGCCGAAGCTCGCGAACCGGTCGATCTCCTCGGGATGAACCTTGGCCTCGGCGTCGAGAATGCGCGATCCGCCGCCATGTTTGTCGAGCGGGCCGTTGCGCAACTGGTCGAGATCGGCGCCGGACCACAGGCTCTTCAGCAGCCGCAGCGGCGACAGGCCGTTCGCGATCAGCGCAACGCCAAAGGTCTCGATGCCGACGAGCCGCTTCTTGAAGCCGGTCTCGCCGCTCGCCGCCTCGACCCGGTCTCCGATGGTCTTCAAGGGGACGCTGTGGCCGTCGACGAAGCCGCCGGCGACGAGCGCGCGCAGGAAGGGACACGGGTTGTCGGACGAGACCGGAAGCTGTCCGGGCAGGGCGTCACGGGCGCTGTCTTCTTGCATCGAAGAACATCCTTGGAAAGCACCTGAGTGATGAAAACGAAATCACGCAAACAAACGAGGACGACGCCGAATTGCGCCGAGGAACGGGCGGATCGGCCGCCGTCTGAACGCTACAATGCAATCGTGAATGATTGGCGCAACCCGCCCAAGTGTCAACCTCAAGTCGCGATCGCGCTATTCGCCCGCGAACTTGGCCTTGGTGTCCACCAGAGTGAGCTTGGTCAACGGGATGCCGGCCTTGGTGAGGCCGTCGCGATAATGCGCGATGTCGGCGGGATTGCGCCAGCGGATGTTGCTCAGGAGGCGCTCGATCGTCATCCACGGATGCTGGCTCAAAAGTGCCGCGACGGCCTCGCCCGCTTCGACCGAGCGTCCGAGCTGCGCCAGCGCGGCGGCGCGGATGGCGAGGCACTGCAGATGGTTCGGGTTCTGATAGTGCGACTCTCGCGCCCAGGACAGCGAGGCGTCGTACTGGCCGAGCATGTAATGGCTGAACGCGCTCAGCACCGACCATTGATAGCGCGGATCGCTGTTGCCGCGCTGGGCCGCCACCGAGAACAGCTCGATCGCCTGGCGGTGCTCGCCGGCGACGAGATGGCAGACGCCGAGCACGCCGCGCGCGCCCATGTCATAGGGATTGAGCTGCAGCGACTTGCGCGCCGCCTCCATCCCGGCCTCGACCCGGCCCTGCATGGCATGGACATAGGCCAGCAGCGAATAGGAGAAGGACGAGCGGGAATCGAGCCGGACGCCGGCCTCGGCCAGCGCCATTGCCTCGTCCCACAGCTCCCGTGAGTTCCTGATCCAGCCGAAATGGATGCCCTGCAGCAGGATGGTGCCGAGATAGGTGTGGGCGATCGCAAGACCTGGGTCGATCCTGATCGCCTCGCGGAACAGCGCGATCGAGCTCTCGTAGTCGGCCTTGGTCGGCTGGTAGTAGTGCGACAGCCCGCGCAGGAAGCGATCCCACGCCGTGAGGTCCGTGGTCTTGGACCGCACCGGCACCGCCGCCTCGGCACGGTAGATCTCGGGGATCAGCGCGGTGCAGAGGTTGGCGGTAATGTCGTCCTGCACGGCGAACAGGTCGCCGATGTCGCGGTCGTAGCGGCCGGCCCAGAGCTGCTCGCCGTTCTCCGGCGCGACCAGCTCGGCGGTGACCCTGATCTTGTCGCCGGAGCGCCGCACCGAGCCCTGGATGAGATAGGTCGCATCGATCTCGCGCGCGATCAGGCGGGCGCTCATGCCGGCATGCTTGAAGGCGAAGGTGGAGTTGCGGCTGAGCACCCGGAAGAACGACTGCAGCGACAGCGCATGGATGAGGTCTTCGGCCAGGCCGTCCGAGAAGTATTCGTCGGTCTCGCCGCTGAGATTGGCGAATGGCAGCACGCCGACGATGGCGGTGCGGTATTGCGCCGGCAGGGTCGTGGCGGACCGCTGCTCGCGGCTCTTCTCCGGCGAGGACGGATCCCAGGTCCAGACGTTGATGGTGTCTTCGATGTTCTTGAAGCGGAACGGCCCGCGGTCGACGAAGGTGACCGTGAGGTGCTTGCTGGCTTCCTGGTAGGCCTTGTGGGAGACGGCAATTCCGCCGGGCGGTGCTGCGGCTTCAAGCCGCACCGCGGTGTTGACGCCGTCGCCGAACACCTCGTCCTCATCGAAGATGACGTCGCCCATGTTGAGGCCGAGGCGAAACTGCATCACCCGGTCGGCCGGCAAATGAGCATTGCGCTCGGCCATCAGCTTCTGCACCTCGACCGAGGCCGCGATGGCGCCGACGACGCTCGGAAATTCCAGGAGAAACCCGTCCCCTGTGTATTTCACGATGCGGCCGCCGTGATTGAGGATGATCGGGTGGATGGCGCCGCGATGGGCCTTGAACGCGGCATGGGTTCCCGCCTCGTCGGCGCCCATCATCCGCGAGTAACCGACCACATCGGCACAGACAATCGCGGCCAGCCGTCTCTCCATTCCGTCTTTGCTCCTACTCAGGGCGATACCACGGCAACAGCGGTCGAATCCAATCAATTTGCGGAAGCAATGTGTAGGCCATGTGGCGGGCCGGCGACATTGGACCCGATTGGCTCAGGTCAGCCCGGCCTTGATCAGTCCGTCGCGGTAGTGGTCGATGTCGTCCCGGCGTTTCCATCGGATGTTCTTGATGTGGCGGTCGAGCGTGAGCCAGGGGTATTGCGCGTGCAGCACGTCGACGGCGTCGCCCGCCTGGTCGGTCGCACCAAGCTGCGCCAGGGTCGCCGCGCGGATCGTCAGCGCCTGCAGATGGTTCGGGTAGAGAAACAGCTCCTCGCGGGCCCAGGACAACGCCGCCTCATAGCGGCCGAGCAGGTAGTGGCTGTAGGCATTCAGCGCCGGCCATTGGTAGCGCGGATCGCTGTTGCCGCGCTGGGCCGCGATCGAGAACAGATCGATCGCCTGCTGGTGCTCGCCGTTGACCATATGGCAGAGCCCGAGCACGCCGCGTGCGCCCATGTCGTAGGCATTGAGCTCGGTCGCCTTGCGCGCCGCCTTCATGCCGTCGTCATGGTCGCCCTGCATGGCCTGCACGAAGGCCAGGATCGCATAGGCGAACGAGGAGCGCCCGTCGAGCCGCACGCTGTCCAAGGCCAGATTCTTCGCCTCCTGCCAGAGCTCGCGCGAGCCCTTGATCCAGCCGAAATTGATGCCCTGCATCAGAATGGTCGCGAGATAAGCGTGCGCGAGGCCGAGCGTGGGATCGAGCGCAATGGCTTGCCGAAACAGCGAGATGGAGATCTCGTAGTCGGCCTTGGTCGGTCGGTAGTAGTGCGACAGACCGCGCAGGAAGCGGTCCCATCCGGTCGGGTCGGTCGCCGGCGCGCGGACTGGAATCGAGGCTTCGACACGATAGATCTCCGGCATCAGCGCCGCGCATAGGCTGGTGGTGATCTCGTCCTGCATCGCGAAGAGATCACCGACATCGCCGTCATAGCGACCGGTCCACAATTGAGCGCCGGTCTCGGGCGCGATCAGCTCCGCCGTCACGCGGAGCTTGTGACGAGAGCGCCGCACCGTTCCCTGAATCAGGTAGGTCGCATCGATCTCGCGTGCGACCAGGCGGGGATTGAGGCCGCGGTCCCTGAAGCGAAACGTCGAGGTGCGGCTCAGGACACGAAAGAACGATTGCAGCGACAGCGCATGGATCAGGTCGTCCGCGAGCCCGTCGGCGAGATAGGCGTCGGCGTCGTCGGAGAGGTTGACGAATGGCAGCACGCCGACGATCGCGGTGCGATATTGCGGCGGCAGGCCGGTGACGCTCGTCCCGGCCCGGATCGCCGCCTCGCTACCCGGCTCCCATGTCCACGCCTGCACCGGCTCCCGCAGGTTCTTGAACTGAAAGCTTCCGGCGCTGGTCAGCTTGACGGGGAGTTGCAGGCCGGCCTCCTCATAAGCCTTGGCCGAGACGGCAACACCGCCCGGGACGGCGATCGATTCCAGATTGACGGCGACATTGATGCCGTCGCCGAAGGCCTCGCCGTCATCGACCGTAAACTCACCCTGATGGATTCCCAGCCGGAAGCGCATGTTGCGGTCGGACGGCAGATCGGCGTTGCGCTCCGCCATCAGGGACTGCATCTCGATCCCGAACTGGATGGCGCTGGCGGCGTTGGCGAATTCCAGCAGAAAGCCGTCGCCGGTGTGTTTGACGATGCGGCCGGCGTGGTTGAGGATGATCGGATGGATGGCGCCGCGATGAGCCTTGAAGGCGGCGTGCGTGCCGTCCTCGTCAATCCCCATCATGCGTGAATAGCCGGCGACGTCGGCGCAAAGGATGGCAGCGAGGCGTCTTTCCATCACATCGTGCTCCCGCCTCGCGCATACCACGGCCGAGGCGGCCAAATCCAACGCTTTTCCAGAACCCATCGCGGCACCTCGCCATGCGGCCCCGCGCCGGCCTCTGCGGCGCGAGACGGCAATGCCGAGGCCAGGTATGGTTAGACCGTTATTGTTAGGAAATGTTCAATCATGCTCGGCATTCACGATCTGCCTTTGTTTCTCGTCTCCGGGCTGCTGCTCAACATCACGCCGGGTCCCGACACCGCCTACATCGTTGGCCGCAGCGCGCAGATGGGCTGGCGCGGCGGGGCCGCTGCCGCCTTCGGCATCAGCACGGGCTGCCTGGTTCACGTGTTCGGAAGTGCGATCGGGCTGTCGGCGCTGCTCACGGCCTCCGCGACGGCCTTCGCGACGGTGAAATGGGCCGGTGCGGCCTATTTGGTCTATCTCGGCATCACGCAGCTTCTGGCGCGGCGGCCGGACGCCGCCAGGGCGAGTGATGCGACGTCGATGCCGGTGGTGACGCTGCGCCAAGCGTTCTGGCAGGGCGCGCTCACCAACATCCTCAATCCGAAGGTCGCGATGTTCTTCCTCGCCTTCCTGCCACAATTCGTCGCAGCCGAGGCGCCGCACAAGGCGATCGCCTTCCTGCTGCTCGGCACGATCTTCATCGTCAACAGCACGATCTGGTGTCTCGGCGTCGCCGTCGTCGCGGCCCGTGCAGCGCGCCGTGTGCGCGGCTCGTCCGCCGCGCTGCTCTGGCTCAACCGCACGATCGGCGGGCTGCTGATCTATCTCGGCGTCCGGATCGCGATGCTCGAGGCGCGCTGACTTACCAGAGCAGCTCGATGACCGCCGTGCCGGCGAGATACAGGCCGAGCAGGATCATGGCGATCAGGAACACACGGCGGAACGCCTCGGCCGGCAGTCGGGATCGCGCCGCTTGGCCCGCGAACATGCCGAGAAAGGCGCAGGCCATCGCGACCGCGCCGGGCAGGGCGGTGGCCGGGCTGAGCAGACCGGAGCTCGTCAAGTTGAAGGCCAGCGTGACGGTGGCGACCGTGAAGAACACGCCGAGGGCCTGGACCAGCTCGTCCTTCTCGAGCCCGATCGCCTGCATGTACGGCACAGAAGGTACGACCTGCACGCCGGTGGCGGCCGAGATCAGCCCGGTGACGAGGCCGACGATGCCGCCGACCCATTTCTCGTGCGGGGGCGCGACCTTGAAGGCGAGCTTGGTGAGACCGAGCAGGGCATAGAGCATCAGCAAGACGCCGAGCGCGACGTTGCCCCAGCGGGTCGAGGCATGGCTGAGCGCGCCGGCGTTGAGGCAGATGCCGATCGCGGTCCCCAGCATCAGCGGCCATAGGCGCCTGGCGATATCGCGCAGATAGGGGCCGGCGAAGGTCTGCCAGATGTTGGTGATCACGGCCGGTACGATGACGATGGCGAGCGCCCGGCCCGGCGGCATGGCGACCGCGAGCAGTCCGACCGAGATGGTCGGCAGGCCGAGGCCGAGCGCGCCCTTGACGAAGCCGGCCAAAGTGAGCGCGAAGGCGATGAAGATGAGGATGGGGTCGATCATGGTCGGCACATTGACCAGACTGCGCCGACGACACAATGTGGAGGTTACGGAGTAAGCCTTCGTCCAAGGCTGAGGCAGGATGACCATGCGTTTCGATCTGGTTGATCTCAGGCTGTTCATTGCCGTGGCCGAGGCCCGCAGCATCACTGGCGGCGCCGACCGGGCGCATCTGGCGCTGGCCTCGGCGAGCGCGCGGATCAAGGGCCTGGAGGACGCGTTTGGCGTCGAGCTGTTCAAGCGCGGCCGGCGCGGCGTGGAGCTGACCGCGGCGGGCGAGAGCCTGCTCGATCACGCCCGCATCATCATGGCCAATGTCGAGGCCATGCAGGGCGAGCTCTCGGGCTTCGCATCCGGCCGTCGCGCCAACGTGCAGCTGCTCGCCAACACGGTCGGCCTCGCCGAGCATCTGCCGAAGGCGCTGGCGGCCTTCCTGCGCGAGCATCCCGACATCAACGTCGATGTCGAGGAGCGCGAGAGCACCGAGATCGCCGAGGCGATCGTGTCCGGCAGAGCGGATCTCGGTTTTGCGGCGGAGCACGCGCTGCCCGAGACGATCGAGCGCTTCGCTTTCGGCAAGGACCGGCTGATTCTGGTGGCCGGACGGCGCAGCCCGTTCGCAGCGCGCCGACAGATCGACTTCAGCGAGACCGCGGGGGAGGATTTCATCGGCCTCACGCAGGGGACGGCGCTCAACGTCCATATCGGCCGGCACGCCGCGCGGCTCGGCATCCGCCAGCACGTGCGGGCCAGGCTGCGCGATTTCGACGCGATCTGCCAGATGGTGGCGGCCGGGATCGGCATTGCCGTCGTGCCGGAAGCGGCGGCGCGACGTTGCGCGCGGTCGATGCCGATCGGCCTCGTCGCGCTGCGCGATGCCTGGGCCGATCGGCGGCTCGTGATCTGCGCCCGCAGCTTCAAGGCGCTGCCGCGTCCGGCGAAACTGCTCGTCGAGCATTTGCGCCAGGCCGCCGCGTGAGGCGCCCGACGACCGGCCGGATGTCTCCGTTCCGCGCGAGAGGCGGGGAGCCAAGCCGGTGGAGGCGGGCTCAGCCCGCTGCCAGCCGCTTCAGCGCCGCTTCGTGGACGCGCTTGTCGCCGGCGGCGACGATCCGGCCGCCGTTCTGCGCCGGGCCGCCTTCCCAGTCGGTGACGATGCCACCGGCGCCGTTGATGATCGGGATCAGGGCGGCGATGTCATAGGGCTTGAGCTCGGTCTCGATGACGAGATCGAGATGGCCGGCGGCCAGCATGCAATAGGAGTAGCAGTCACCGCCATAGCGCGACAGCCGCGTCTCGGCCTCGACCCGGCCAAAGGTGGCGCGATCAGCCTCGTTCATCAGCAGCGGGCTCGTCGTATAGCACACCGCATCCCCGAGACGCTCGCAGCGCCGGACCGAGAGCCGGCGCTCGCCGCCGCCGTTCTTGTAATTGGCGGAGCCGTTGTCGCCGGCAAAGCGCTCGCCGATGAAAGGCTGGTGCATCATGCCGAACACCGGCGTGCCCTTGTGCAGCAACGCGATCAGCGTGCCCCAGGTCGGGAAACCGGCAATGAAGGACTTGGTGCCGTCGATCGGATCGAGCACCCAGACGTAGTCGGCGTCCTCGCGCTCATTGCCGAACTCCTCGCCGACGATGCCGTGCTGAGGAAAGTTCGCCTTGATCAGGCGACGCATCACCGCCTCGGCGGCGCGGTCGGCCTCGGTCACCGGATCGAAATCGTGCCGGCTGCTCTTGTTGTCGACCAGCAGCGAGGTCCGGAAGAACGGCAGGATGGTTTCGCCCGACGCGGTCGCCAGACGACCGATGAAGGCGGAGAAATCAATGACCGTCACAACGCGTCCTTGGGTGAGGGAATCGGGTGGCACTAAGCCCGGTTATGCCTAGCTCAAAGCGGTCGGGGGCGCATCCGGATATGGCACACCAGCGTGGCATCATGGATACCGTTTGGTGTCCGGCCGCGCTGGCCGGGCGCGGTTGAGCCGTCGCGGGCCCCTGATGTGAAAGTGAAAGCGAAACCGGCGTCCCTCTCCGATCGTTTGGATTCTCCAATCAAGCCATTGACTTCTATGATGAAAAGAAGGGCTGTTTCGCGCTGAACGCAACCCGGCCTATGTTTTTTTGCATGGAGAAAGGCGGAAAAACTCTTGCGCTTTGTGCAGCGCGATTGCATATTGTTGCGGTGCGGTAGCGCTTCGCGTTATCGCTGCCCTCCTTGGGCGTTTCCTCCCTAGACTTGGGCCGCTTGTCATTCAAGCGGCCCTTTTTTTTGCGCCGACGCCACCGGCCGAAACCGCCCGGACCGAACGCGCAGCCCTCTATTCCGCCGCCGCCTGGAACGGCCCGAGGTCGCCGAGCGGCACCGTCGCCAGCACCTCGGCGAGCACGGCGAGATCGGAGGCGACCTGGGCGAAGCGCGGTCCGCGCTCCCTGCGGCGCTCGTCCATGTAGATCGCGCGGTTGAGCTCGATCTGGATCGCATGCAAGCCCGTGGCCGGATTGCCGTAATGCTCGGTGATGAAGCCGCCGGCATAGGGCTTGTTGCGGCCGACCGAATAGCCGAGCCGGCCGAGCACGTCCTCGACCAGGTCCGGCAGCAGCGACGCGCAGCTCGTGCCGTAGCGGTCGCCGATCACCATGTCGGGCCGGCGCGGCTCGTCGCGCGAGACGCCGACCGACGGCATCGAATGGCAGTCGACCAGCACCACGGTGCCGAACTGCTGGTGCACGCGGTTGATCAGCCGGCGCAGCGCGCGGTGATACGGCTTGTACAGCGTCTCGATCCGGTGCAGCGCCTCGTCGACGCTCAGCCGGTCGCGATAGATCTCCTGGCCGTCGCCGACCACGCGCGGGATCGTGCCGAGGCCGCCGGCCACCCGCATCGAGCGGGTGTTGGCAAAGCTCGGCAGCCGCCCGGTGAACATCCGCGGATCGAGCTCATAGGGCTCGCGATTGACGTCGACATAGCAGCGCGGGAAATGCACGCGAACGACCGGAAAGCCGCGCAACAGGAGATCGGCGATCAATTCGTCCATGAACGAATCTTCGGAGCGCCGCAGCGCCGGCAGATCGATTCGCGACGCCCTCAGGAAATCGTCGGGGTAGGCCGATCCGGAGTGAGGGGAATTGAAGATGATGGGCGCGCGCCATTCGGTCGGCTCCATGATCTCGAACGGCGGCAATTCGCCATCAAAGTCCGTCATCTCTGGGCGCCGTCCCCTTGGTCACGTGCGTCGATGTCACGTCCGTTGATGCGCCGGTATCCTCCGGCCGATTCGTTCTGGACAACGCAGGCACTGCTCTTGCCAACGCGCATCTTCGATAATCCGAGCCGGTCTGCCAAGCGAAAAGCAATGAAAAAGTTCATCTCGCGTTTGGAACAACTCTGAGCTGGCGTGCTGCTTCGGTCGAAGACCGCACCTTCAGCCCTCAAAATGCCTTGCCGATGTCGGATCAAAAGGCGCAATCTTTCACCCGAAATTTACCGCCCGTCAGGCTTAGTGGCGGCAACGCTCCGCCTCTCACCCGGACCAGACAACCCCTCGCCATGCACAAAATCCTGCTCGCCGAAGACGACAACGACATGCGCCGCTTCCTGGTCAAGGCATTGGAAAATGCCGGGTTCCAGGTCTCGCCCCACGACAACGGCATGTCGGCTTACCAGCGGCTGCGCGAGGAGCCGTTCGAGATGCTCTTGACCGACATCGTGATGCCGGAGATGGACGGCATCGAGCTGGCGCGCCGCGCCTCCGAGCTCGACCCGGACATCAAGATCATGTTCATCACCGGCTTCGCCGCGGTCGCCTTGAACTCCGATTCGGAGGCGCCCAAGAATGCCAAGGTGCTGTCCAAGCCGGTGCACCTGCGCGAACTCGTCAGCGAGGTCAACAAGATGCTGGCGGCCTGAGCCGCCAGGGACACAACTCCGGAACTGGCGGATTATTCCCAATTTCGGCATTTTGCGTCCTTGCCTGCCTGCGTGGGAGCCGATATAGGGACGCCCACCCGAACGGATATTGGATTAGGGCACGTAGCTCAGCGGGAGAGCACTACCTTGACATGGTAGGGGTCACAGGTTCGATCCCTGTCGTGCCCACCACCCCTCCGGACGTCGGCTGAATTCATTGAGCTTTTTGTTCGATTTCCCGCACCTAGCTTGTCGGTGAGGGAATAGACGTTCGCTCTATGATCCACGGAGCCGATCATTCGCTCGAGCTTGGCGACGCCGCCATACGCCAATTTCTTGCGATTGGCGTTCCGCGTGTAATGGCTTGCCATCCGACGATCGGTCCAACCGAAGATCGCATCCAGCTCGGCTTCCGTTGCTCCGTTTTCGGCGGCGACGGTTGCAGCCGCCTTGCGAAGGCCGTGCGCTGATCGGTTCGCCAACCCAGCTGCGACGCACTTCTCCTTGAACACGTTGCCTAAGCTCTCCTTGGTCATCGGCTTGCCCTGCCGGGTCGCGATGTAGGTCTCGGTTCCGATCGGACCTGCCTCCAACGTCCGGCGCAGGACATCGAGCATCGGGAAGGTGACCTCAATGGTCTCGCTCCCCTTTTCCAGGCGCTTCGTGATGATCGGCACGAAGATCTGCTCGATTTTTCCGTCAGGCCCAATCCGCTCTTGCACCTGTTCGGTCACATCGGCAGGGCCGAACGATGCTGCGTCACCCCGCCGAAAGCCGGTGAAGAGGTAGACGTCTATCATGACGCGCTCTCGCGTGCCGAGCGGCCAGCGCTTGTAGTAACGCCGAACGTCGGCATCAGACCAGGTGACAAAGCCTTCGGTTTTCGCTGGCTTGGGTGTCTTGATCCCTTCGGTTGGATCTGCCGCAAGGATCTTTTGCGCGACCGCCCAGGTGAACATCCGCCTCATGGTGGTGAGAAAGTGCCGGGCCGCGGAGGGGTTCTGAGCGCGACGTCCAAGCCCGTCCAGGATGTGCTGCTTCTGGATGGCGGCGGCTCGTTTGTTGCCGTTGGCCTCCAGAACATGAATCATGAGGCTGTTGCGCTGCTTGTGAGTGCTCGCCTTCATCTCGCGCCAATCAGGCGCTTTTGCCTTGTATTCTTCCCATAGCCATTTGAGGCTACCATCAAAGACCTTCGCCCTGGCTTCGCTTGGATCGATTGCGAGGCGTGGCCGATTGAACATGTCGGCTACAGCGATGTCGTAGTTGCGGTTGAATTCTATGGACCCGTACTCGCCGCGAATGCGAGTGCGTTTGCCGCCTACGTCCTTGTTGCGAACGTACCAGACCGTCCTGCCATGACGGTTGATTTCCTTGTGAAGGTAGGGCCTGCGAGGACGGGGCATGAAGCGAATCAAAGCACGAAATGCTCTTCGGGCTCAACCGTCTCATCGATGCCCCGCTCTTCCTTGTATTTGACCAGGTCGACGATGATCGTGCCGTCCGGCTTAATTCGTATGGATGAAGCACCGGCCGCTTTTGCAGCGCGGATCGCTCGTGCCACTTCGCCTTGGGTAAATCGAGCGGAGCGCCGGCTCATGGAACGCCTTCGGTTGACATCGCGCTCTGCCGTAAGCGCATTTGCAATGTAGCTTGGTCCGAACTCGTCGTCTGCATCTCGCGGGACCGTCCCTGAAGCGGGATGCCGTGGCGTAGAAAAGGATGGGGTCGGATAGTTCAGGAGAGCGCCTCCAGAAACGTCGTCCCTGATCGTTGTGCCATAGAGCTTACAAGATTTCATCGAGGTCGCGCCGCGGACGCCATCTTACGGGATCTGCGATCCACCGGTTGATGTCGGATTCATGCCAACCAGTTCCGTTGCTGCTGATCTTGAGTGGGGTAGGGAACGTACCTTCGGCGATCTTGCGGTAGATGGTGGATCGGGACAGCCCGGTCCTGGCAAGGACGGTTTTCAACCTGATGATACGGTCTGGCTCGCGCATGGCCGTGATGCCCCTCGCTGGTTGCTCCTGACGTCCGGCGAGACCAGAGGCCAAACAGGTGCAGGCGGACAATAGGAGTTCGCGCGTTGCCAGCTGTGGCGTAGAGCCGGCGGCAAACGGGATGGGTCAAATTCCAAGGCCTCGGCCTCTGCCGAGATCGATGCCATGGACGAAGGCCAGATCCTGGCCGAGTCGGCGGCCCGATTCGAATGCAATGCCGAGATCGTTCTTGCGGCCGGCAAGGATGGATTCCAGTTGCGGGTCGCGCTGGAGGCTCTTCGCCATGTCGCCCATCGCCGAGCGCGTGGCCTTGTAGCCGGACAAGTCGCCCGCCTGATATAGGCGCCTGCTGGTCTGGTCGAGCTCCCGCCATCGCTCAACGAAGTGATCGGCGCGGCGGCCCGGATCGCTGCGGAGTTCGGTTTCGAGCTGGAGCGCGCGGATGGCGCGATTGACCCGGCCGTCCGCCGCTTCGCGGGCGAGCTCCGGGTTCTTCTTGTAGGCGGCTTCGGCATCGTGCGAGCCAAACGGGCGCACCGCATTGAAGGCTTGGCGGGCCTTCTGCAGCTCTTTCACCTGCTCGGGACTGGTCCTGTCGTCCGTCTTCTGCGCCTCGAAGATCGCGTCCACCGCGCGGGCGTGGCGCACGAGAGCACGGGTCCGGACGCGACGCGCTTCCACTTCGGGATCTTGCGTCACGTTCCTGGCCGGCACTTCGGCTCCACGCCGGTCGGCTGCGGGATCGTTGCTTTCCCTTTCCGGCGTCGCCCGTTCCGGCCTCTGTCCGCCATCCAGTCTGGGCACATCAGCCGGAGACCGCAGGCCGTCCAACATGTCGCGCAGCTTCTCGGGCACAATCTTGCGCACGATCTCGACCACGCGCTTGCGGAAGGTGATCCCGCGCCGTTCGGCGTAATTCTGTACTGGATCGGCAGCCTCGTAGTCCGAGGCCATATCCTTGGCGCGAACGCGTGACAGGGCACGGGTGAGCCGGTCCTGACCCGCAAAATCATCGCGGCCATAGTGCAGGCCTACCCCGTCGCGGTGCCGAGACAGCGCGACATAGCTGCTGTGGGCGTCCATGCCCGGCGTCGCCAGCACATGGACGCGGTCAACCGTCATGCCCTGCGCCTTGTGGATCGTCGCGGCATATCCATGGTCGATGCGGTTGTAATCCTTGAGGTCAAAGCGCACAGATCGGCCATCGTCGACCTGTACCGTCATGCCCTGCGCGCTGACCTGTTCAACGGTCCCGAGCGTGCCGTTCTTGACGCCAAGGCCGCGCTCGTTCTGCAGAAACATGACGCGATCCCCGCTGGCGAAGGTTCTCGCACCTCGCTCGACCGTCACCCCCACCTCATTGCCCAGATCGCCCGCGGCTCGCATCCGTTCGCGCGCTTCCTCGTTCAGGATGCGGACCTCGTCATTGGTGTGGGTGAGGATAATCCGGCTCCGGTCCCGTGACGCCTGCCGGTCGCGGTCCCAGCGCTCGATCAGATCGCTGCGCGCCTGCTCGCGGGTCAGCGCCTCATGCACCATGCCGTGAGCGCGGTAGGCTTCGAGCGCATGGCCCACTTTGCCGGCTGCCAGATCGCGTGTGGCGTCCCGCTGCCAGTCTTCCTGCTGACGGCGCACTTCACCGATCTCCGCGCCGCCGTAACGCTCATGGATGGAGCGGAACGCCGCGCCCGCTTCGATGGCCTGCAGCTGCTGCGGATCGCCGACCAGCACCACCTTTGCGCCAGCCTCGGCCGCATGCGACAGCACGCGCTCGAGCTGGCGCGTGCCGACCATCCCCGCCTCGTCGATCACCAGCACATCACTGGATCTGAGCAGATCACGGCCTTGTTTCCAGCCATGCTCCAGGCTGGCGATCGTGCGCGACGCAATGCCCGATCCGCCTTCGAGGTTTTCGGCGGCAATACCGGACAGCGCAACACCCCGGACCTCGAAGCCCGCCGCTTCCCAGGCCTCGCGCGCCACCCCCAACATTGCGCTCTTTCCCGTCCCGGCATGGCCGACCACGACGCTGAGATCGCGTCCGTCCGTAGCATGCGCAACCGCGTCGGCCTGCTCGGACGAGAGGACCAGACCGCGCGCTTCCGCTCCCGCCAAAGCGGCCTGGCGATCCGCGTCGGGTACCTGATGGCGCGCCTGTTCCGCCATCCGTTTAGCAGCCCGGTGCAGCCGCTGTTCCGCTTCGATCATTCCGCGGGTGGTGAACCGATCCTCGCCGCGGGCGTCCTTGCCGAGTTCGACCAGATTCGGCGCTCCCTGCATCGCGCCCATGACCTCGTTGAACTGGTCGAGTCCGTCGCTATGCCGGTGCGCGAACTTTGCCATGTCGCGCCGCGTGAAGGTCGATTGCTGCTGGGTGATGGCATCCAGCCCAAGTGAGGGATCCGTGATGATCCGCACGCCATTATTTCGCGCGATCTCCCGGTGCATCTCGGCCCGGTCGGCCTCAAACCCTTCGCCCGCAATGTCTCGGACCTCGATTCGCTTTGCCGGCGCGCCGATCTGGCTTTGCGGCTCCAGAGCAATGCCCTGGGCCTCCAGGCTGCGATGGTCGATCCGCGCGTCGATGTCGAGCTCGGCCAAGCGCTCGTTGGCAAGCTCGGCCCAGCGCCTCCGCCAGCGCTCGACCATCTCGGTACGATTCCAGTCCCGCACCTTTTGGCCGAACCCGTTCTCGTCGACCGCGCGCATTGTCAGCATCACATGGGCATGAGGTTTGGGCATGCCGTCTTCGGCCCTGTCCCAATGCACATTGAGATCGGCGATCATGCCGAGACCCACGAACTCGCCGCGAACGAAGTCCCGAGCCAGTTCGATGCCCTGCGCCTCAGTCAGTTCTCGCGGAAGGGCGACCTCGACCTCTCGGGCCAGCTGCGCGTCCTTGCGGATTTCGTGTGCTTCGACATTATTCCAAAGCCGTTCGCGGTCTCCCCACGCCTCCGGCGCATTCTCCGGCAGTATCACCTCGGAATGGACGACGCCGCGCTTGCCAGAAAAATCCTGCTCACGGCCCAACCGCTCGTCACGCAGCCGCGAGGCCGAACGGTAGGCCGCCGATGCCACCGCACTGCTTCCGGCCTTCCGGCCAATGACCTTGACGTGAAGATGATAGATCGCCATCGCGAGCAGAGCATCTACACAGCGAAGCGTACGTCGGCACGACGTATAAGCGCGCCCTCCCTCGAAAAAATCTCGGGAGGGACTATCCCGTCTCAGCTCGTCCTGATGACCTTACAGCAATGCGCCAGTGGCCAAGCTATCATTTCTCCATTGTCACTCATGGAGACGACGATGCGCAAACCCAGGAACTTTGATGCTGACCTGAAGGCACTCGACGACAAGGCGCGCGAGCTGAAAACCCGCAAGGTACGCCAGCTCGGCGAGCTCGTTATCGCTACGGGAGCTGACGCGCTCAGCGCCGACGAGCTCGCGGGCGCGCTGATCGTGCTGGCCGAGACGAAAGAGGCCGGAAAGAGGGAGGCATGGTCCAAGCGCGGCGTCGCGTTCTTTCAAGGACGGTCGCGGCGAGTTGCGCCAGCAACTGACCGCGACGCTGACGTTGCTCCTACGCAACCGAGCGGCGCGCAACCGGCATCAAGCCGCAAAAGCGCGACGTGACATGCGCGCGTGGCGGGTCGAACACCGCAAGCGCACCCGGTACCTCATCGAACTCGGCGGCCTCGTGGTCAAATCCGGTATCGTGGACCTGACCGGTGATGACCGTTCCGCGATCTTGGGTGCGCTACTTTGGATGGTTGACAAGCTTAAGAGCGGTGAGGGCGAAACGGGCACGTGAGCTTTGGGCCGCAAAGGGAAAACAAGCGTTCGAGATGAACCCTAGGATGCCAACACGCATAGTCGTTTATGTCCGACAATCGCACGTTGGCCAATAGCTGCCGCTTCGACAGCAGCCCTATTGATCAATCGGCATACAAATTGCGATTTGGTTGCCGCCTTACTCCAGCTCCGAGCCGTTCGCTCTTGATAAAGCGGTCACTGTGACTTTCCAAATTGGCCACTGGCGTTGGGTAAGGCACACTAGATCGAGATCTCCGCTTTCATGATGATTGCCTTCATTGAAGCAGGACCGGACTCGCCTGCCGAGTCTCTTGCCTTCGCAGCAGAAGGGTCCGGACTAGCCGCTGAGCAGGCGCTTCAAACCAGCAATAGGTGAGGCGCGCGGTGACGAGCGTGGACAGCACGAAAGCCGCCGAGAACAGAGGATCGAGGTAGGGGATGGGCCGCTGCATCGACGAAAAAGCAAGCGCGATCGCAAGTTGAATTGGAAAGTGCAGCAGATAGCAGGAATAGGTTGTATTGCCGGCTGTCTCCACCAGGGTCTCCAGGCGCCGCGGCAAGACTATGGGCTTCGAGCAGCAGAACAACAGGATCGGCGTATAGATCAGCAGAAGCGGTGCAGTGAGCGCCTCAAGGTCCATGCCGGACATCCAAAATGCCGCGGGCATCGCGATGCTCGCACACGCAGCCAAGGCTTCCAACTTCGGCCGATGCCGAGCCCCGGCGACAGCCTGTCTTGCCATCGCGGCAAGGCCGCCAGCGTAGAAGAAAGCGAAGCATTTTGACATCAGCGTACCGGTCGCGATCGAGATCACGATCACCGCTAGATTGAAGAGCGGGGACGGACGCACGACGCGCAGCGACAGGAAAAACGCCGCATAGACCACGATCTCGATTGAGACTGACCAGATTGGTGCGTTGAAGCTGACGCCGTGCGGCGGAAGCCAGTCGCTGGCCATGAACAGCTGCTTGACGAATTGAGGGATGTCGTTTTGCTGAAAGACGAAGAAGTAGTTGTGCTGAACGAAATACATCAGCTGGAGCATCATGACCAACGGCAACGTCGCGAGATGGAGCGGGTAAAGTCGCGCCAGCCGATAGACGAAGAAGGTCCATCCGCTGATCGTGCGGTCGGCGATGACCGCGCTATACTTCCAGAAGAAGATGAAACCGGAGATGCACCAGAATATCTCGACCCCATTCTTGCCCTTCTCATAAAACGGGAACAGAACGCGGTAGAACGGCAGCTCGCTCCTCACGAGACCGACCGGCTCGTCGCCGACGAAGGCAAAGTGCTGATAGTGCCACAGCAGCACCGCGACGGTAGCGAGGAAGCGCAGCCCTTCCAATCCAAGGAGTTTCTGGGTCTTAGGCCATGTCGACGCTTTCGGAATGATCATCGGGGTCATTGACCTCCTGACGAGGGCGCTGGCCAATTCTAGCCGGAGCAAAGTGAAGGATTCTTTTCGCTCGGCCGAGCCCCGCCCGGAGGCATCCCAGGCGTTCGCCGCAGGCGATCTCGGCGCCGCGCTAGATTGCCTTCTCCAAGGAGCGATACGCTGATCGTCGCGGTCTGCCTTAAGATCTTGCGGATCATAGGCTACGAGCCCGACCCCGGTGACCATTGCGCGCAGTTTTCTCTCCAGTGCCTCGACCTTGCTCTTAGTGAGAGGCGCGACGACGGTGAGGTGGTGGGGACTCAAATCGGCCGTGGGACCGACGAAAAGAGGAGCCAACGCCGAACGAGATAGTGCGGTGCCAGATCGCCAATGATGACAAGAACAAGAGTCGCCGCACCGAGAACTGGGGCTGCCGAGCTGCTCAATCTGACGCTCTGATCGCCAGAGGGGTCGCTCGCGAGATCGAGGATGCAGTCCCTCGGCCAGTGCAGTTCTGCGCCCCGAAACAACTGGGTATATTTGACAGTCACCTAAATCCAGATCTGGCGAGGCGCTCCCGTCGCTCGACAACGTGAGCTGCCCGAGGATAAAAGAGCTGTCGGCTCGCGTTACGATGGGGAGCAGCGGGAGCTTTGATAGAGCCCAAGTCTGCGCGAACCGCACGCGCTTTCGGCTACAGCTGCTTGGTGAAATTGCGGTTCGGTTAGTCGCCGTCTGTCACTTTCGGTTGCATCGACTCCATCGAGCATGGCCGGCAGCGGCGATGCGAATACGGCGCCTGGAACGTTCCAGGGCGCGGGCGGCACAACGGGAATGATCGGAGACGTAGAACTCGACAGCCACAATCCTAACACCAATGGCTAGGGAACTCTTCCGTCAGACGCTTAGGCTGCGGAAATACTTCTATCTCCACAAATATTAAACTCACGCGACTTGTGAAATGCTCGAGCAGGCTGACCGGTACTTGAAAATTGGTGATGTCCACCATGAGACTGTACGACATTAAAAGGCCAGTATTCCGCGGCGCTGCGGTTTTTGAAGCAAGAAACCCGAACGCATTGGTTCGGGCTTCCTGAGAACGCCAACGTGTAGACTGTGCAGAGCTAGTTGATGGAGGAATTGATGTCTACGAACGAGGTGTTGATCTTGCTGCCCAAACCGTTGACTGCTGCGATGATCGCAATTGAAATTCCTGCGGCAATCAATCCGTACTCGATTGCAGTGGCTCCCGATTCGTCACGCAGGAACCTCATCATCTTGACCCGCATTACACCCTCTTTGCTGTTGGCCAGATCGGCGCACCTTCAAGCCACAAAAGGATACCTTATGGCATCTTATAATAGATGAGTCTGAATAAGACAATTTTAGATAGAGTAAATATCTTTAGCGCATGTGATCTAGTGGGGGCGCAAATGGCCGTACGTTTTAGTGTCAGAACGAACGCCTATACGCCATCAAGAGAAATCGCAGAACCGGGCATACAGGGCCGGTGTCAGGATTCGCTGACTTGCGCTCTGGTCATGATTTGGCACATTCCGTGCGTGAGACGGTCGTGTGAAGCGTCGGCTTGCAATCCAGATGATCCCTGCGCCCGTCGCGAGGACAATGACATCAAGGCGACAGCAGTTCCGGTTGCGACCAGCCACACGACCGCGCCGCATGGAAGATCGATCGCATAATGTCCACCGATCGGCACGGTCGATGCGATCACGAGGGAATTCCAGATCAATGAAATCGGGAATAGCCACCTGAGGTGCCGGGACGCGGATATGATCATCAGCGCCAGGCAGCAATGGAACGACGGAAATGTCACAACTCCCTGCAGATTGGCGAATGACAGCAACGGCGAGGCCGAATTGCGGAAGTATTCCAACTTCGACAAGTGATACGTTCCCGCGCCTGTCGGGAGATGCTCAAGCAAGCTGGCTGGGTACCCAAAGAACGCGAAGGCACCTTTCGCTGGCCAGATCACGGAAATGCTCGCGCATGCGACAATCGTGGTGGCGAATACGAACGTCAGTATCCATAAATGATCGAAACGGCGAACGATTGCGAGCAGCACTGAAAGGCCGAAGAGCAGGGGGAATGAGCTGTCGTACGTGACCGACAGGAGCTGGGACCAGGCGGGGTTGTCGGCTGCCCAAGCGATGACAGCAGGCAAGTCGAAACCCGCCGCTCGATCCCATCTTGCAAGATCTGCATCGATGAATGGGGCGTTATTCCGAAGCCCAACAAGGCTGATGATTCCAGCCACTGCGCCCGATAGTAACATTGCTAGGAGCGCTCCGCACAAGTTGCTGAGCACCGGCGATGGTCGCCAACGTCGATAGACAACGTGAACAGTGAGGAGGAAGCCCAGTATCGTCAATGCAACCAAGAGGCTGCCGAGATCAACAATGATAGCCGACCGCTGGGTCAGGAAGGCCGCGAACGTGGTCGCGACAAAGCAAATGGCCCATACGCTCGCTTCCACATATCCGGTCGTATGCGTTCCCTGCGAAGACCAAGCGAAAGCCGTGCGACCCGAAGACTGGGAAGCAGGAGTGATCGAATTACCATCCTGCGATTGCGTGCCGTTAGGTCTGTGTATCTCCCCGATCTGTGTCCTTGCGGATATCAGGAAGCGGAGGCGACGAAAGAATGCGGGCAATAGGGTGTCTGTGGCGGGCTCCAACATGGATGTCCGCTCCCGTGTCAGTCTGTTTCAGATTATTTCGGTCGGTTACCTACATACGCAAAAACCGTGAGCCTGAGCAATCTCAACGTGTATTTTAACATGATACCGTGCTGAGATGCTTAACAGATCTCTAGCGCATCGCGAGATGTGCCTTTGGAATCGGTCTGGGATTGCGCTGTCCAAAAGCTACTGGCCATGAGCCTATGATCGCCTGACATCGCAGCTTCGGTGTCAACGGGGGTCCTTATGTAGGCTTGCTCGTTGCGCGGCGATGTTTTGAGTGCGGATTTCACCTTGCTGTCAAAATTGTCAGTTGTTCGGGCGGCCGGATGTTTATCGCCTCGACAATTCGGAATTCACCAGCTCTCGAACATCACGCAGATGCATATGATTCGTGGGGATTGTGTCGTTCTTTGTTTGTAGTGGGGAACATCAGGCGCGCGGGAGTTCAGGCGTTTGCCGTGAGGGAGCTAGCTGAGTAAGTCAAGAATCTTCGTTCCTCAGCCGTCCGGGGCGTTGCGAGGTGCTGTCGGGTTAGTCCAGCAGACGCGCGAAGCCTGCACCCAATGCACGCAATGCATGTAACGTGCGATCCCTCGCAGGTAAAAATATCCTCGGCGGGAACGTGGCAGATCTTGTCCAATCGTTTCTTGTGGTACATCATTCCTGCACGACTTAGGGTAGTGCAGGGGCAATGGACGCGGGGCAGAGGGATACGGGGCTCGACTGCCTGACATTGCTGCTGCGGTTTCATCAGGTCGCTATCGATCCGGCGCAGATTGCACATCAGTTGGCGGGAGAGCCGGTCGGCGTGACGGAGATGCTCCGCTGCGCCAAGCAGTTGAAGCTCAAGGCTCGCGCTGTCAGCCAGAATTGGGACGGCCTTGCCAAGCTGCCGCTGCCGGCCATCGCAGCGCGGGCTGATGGCTCGTTCGTCATTCTCGGCCAGGTCACCGTGGATGCGGCGCTGATCCAAGATCCGCAGGTCAACCGGCCGCAGAGTCTCAAGCGCGCCGAGTTCGAGGCCAACTGGACCGGCACGGTCGTGCTGATGGCGCGCCGCGCCTCGCTGACCGATCTTGCGCGCCGTTTCGACATCACCTGGTTCCTGCAGGCGATGCACAAATATCGCCGGCTGCTCGGCGAGGTGCTGCTGGCCTCGTTCTTCCTGCAGCTGTTCGGACTGGTGACGCCGCTGTTCTTCCAGGTCGTCACCGACAAGGTGCTGACCCATCGCGGCTACACCACGCTCGACGTGCTGGTGTTCGGGCTCGTTACAGTCACCATCTTCGAGACCGTGCTGGGGGGCTTGCGCACCTACGTCTTCTCCCACACCACCAACCGCATCGACGTCGAGCTCGGCGCGCGGCTGTTCCGCCATCTGGTCGCGCTGCCGATCGCCTATTTCGAGGCGCGGCGCGCCGGCGATTCCGTGGCGCGGGTGCGCGAGCTGGAGAACATCAGGAATTTCATTACCAGCTCGGCGCTGACCCTGGTGATCGATCTCGCCTTCACCTTCGTCTTCCTGGGCGTGATGTTCTACTACTCGCCGTTCCTGTCCTGGATCGTGATCGGCTCGTTCCCGTTCTACATCGCGCTGTCGGCCGGGGTGACGCCGATCTTCCGCAAGCGGCTCGACGTCAAGTTCGACCGCGGCGCCGAGAACCAGGCCTTCCTGGTCGAGACCGTCACCGCGATCCAGACCCTGAAGGCCATGGCAATCGAGCCGCAGATGCAGCGGCGCTGGGAGGAGCAGCTCGCCGGCTATGTCGGCGCCAGCTTCGACGTGCTGTCGCTCGGCAACTGGGCGAGCCAGTCGGTGCAGTTCATCAGCAAGATCGTCACCGCGCTGACCTTGTATTTCGGGGCGCATCTGGTGATCGAGGGCAGCTTGAGCGTCGGTGAGCTCATCGCCTTCAACATGCTGGCCGGGCGGGTGGCGCAGCCGGTGCTGCGGCTGGCGCAGCTGTGGCAGGATTTCCACCAGGCGCGGCTGTCGGTGGCGCGGCTCGGCGACATCCTCAACACCACGCCGGAGCCGGCGTTCAATCCCGGCCGCGCGGCGCTGCCGCCAGTGCGCGGCGAGGTCGTGTTCGACCACGTCCATTTCCGCTACCGCGTCGATGGACCGCTGGCGCTGCACGACGTCAGCCTGAAGGTGCCGGTCGGCCAAGTGGTCGGCATCGTCGGCCCCTCCGGCTCTGGCAAGTCGACACTGACCAAGCTGATCCAGCGGCTGTACGTCCCCGAGGCCGGCCGCATCCTGATCGACGGCGTCGATCTCACGGTCGCCGACGTCACCTGGCTGCGGCGGCAGATCGGCGCGGTGCTGCAGGAGAACGTGCTGTTCAACCGCTCGATCCGCGACAACATCGCGCTGGCCGATCCCGGCATGGCGATGGAGCGGGTGATCCAGGCGGCCGAGCTCGCCGGCGCCCATGAGTTCATTCTCGGCCTGCCCGACGGCTATGACACGGTGGTTGGCGAGCGCGGTGCCAGCCTCTCCGGCGGCCAGCGCCAGCGCATCGCGATTGCGCGTGCGCTGGTCACCAATCCGCGCATTCTCATTTTTGACGAGGCGACCTCGGCGCTCGACTATGAGAGCGAGAACATCATCCAGAGCAACATGCGCAAGATCTGCGCCGGGCGCACCGTGTTCATCATCGCGCACCGGCTGTCGGCGGTGCGCAACGCCGACCGCATCCTCACCATCGAGAATGGCCGCCTGGTCGAGGACGGCACCCATGACGAGCTGATCAAGCGCGCTGGGCGCTACGCGACGCTGGACCAGATCCAGGCGGGGCTCCATGTCGTCGGCTGAAGCGCAGAAGCAGGACAACGCGCCGATCTCGCTCGACGCGCGACGGGGCCGCCGCAAAGATGCCCGCGAGTTCCTCCCCGCGGCGCTGGAGATCGTGGAGACGCCGGCCTCGCCCGTGGGCCGAGCCGTGGCCGGGACCATCATGCTGTTCTTCGTCATCGCGATCGGCTGGTCGATCGTGGGCCATGTCGACATCATCGCCTCGGCGCAAGGCAAGATCGTGCCGACCGGCCGCACCAAGACCATCCAGCCGCTGGAAGCGGGCGTCGTCGCCGCGATCCACGTCCAGGACGGCGACAAGGTGCATGCCGGCGACGTGCTGGTCGAGCTCGATCGCACCGTCACCGAGGCCGAGCGCCGCCGCGTCGCGCAGGGCCTGATGCAGGCAAGGCTCGATGTTGCAAGGCTCGGTGTGCTCCGCGACAGCTTCGGCGATCTCGCCGAGCTGCGACCGCTCAACGTGCCCGAAGGCGCCGCACCCGCCGACGTCGCACGTACCCGCGCCGCCCTGCAGGCGCAGGCCGCCGAGCAGCTGTCGAAGCTCGCCTCCAATTTGCAGCAGATCGCACAGAAGCGTGCCGAGGCGCAGTCGATCGAGGCCGCGATCGCCAAGATCGATGCCACGCTCCCATTCCTGCAGGAGACCGCTGACATCCGCCGCAACGCCAAGGAGATCCAATACGGCAACCAGATCGCCTATATCGACGCGCAGTCGCGGCTGATCGACCAGCAGAGCGAGCGCATCGTGCAGACGCGGCGCCTGGTCGAGATCGAGGCGGCGCGGCTGGCGCTGGAGCAGCAGCTGGCGCAGACCCGCTCCGGCTTCGAGCGCCAGGTGCTGTCGGACCTCGCCGATGCCGAGAAGAAGGCCGACGAGCTGACGCAGGACCTCGTCAAGGCCGAGCGCAAGATCGCCGA
Source organism: Bradyrhizobium sp. SZCCHNR1017 (assembly GCF_032381375.1). Classification (NCBI taxonomy): domain Bacteria; kingdom Pseudomonadati; phylum Pseudomonadota; class Alphaproteobacteria; order Hyphomicrobiales; family Nitrobacteraceae; genus Bradyrhizobium; species Bradyrhizobium sp. SZCCHNR1017. Next base: position 76,974 of record NZ_JAUHIR010000013.1, read on the forward strand.
GCAGGTGCTGCGCGCCCCGATCGACGGCACCGTGCAGCAGCTCGCGCTGCACACTGTCGGCGGCGTCGTCACACCGGCGCAACAGCTGATGCTCATCGTGCCCGCCGACAGCCAGCTCGAGGCGGAAGCCATGATCTCCAACCGCGACATCGGCTTCGTCAATGTCGGGCAATCAGCCGAGATCAAGATCGACACCTTCAACTTCACCCGCTACGGCCTCGTCCATGGCAAGGTGCTGAGCGTCTCCCAAGATTCGATCGTCCGCGAGAAGCCCGCCGATAAGCAGAATGGCGGCAAGGCGGCTGGTGCACTGGCCGAGACCAGCGAGCCGGCAGGCCAGGAGTTCATCTATTCGGCGCGGGTGTCGCTGGATGAGAAGCAAATGCAGATCGAGGACAAGATGGTCGCGCTCGCGCCGGGGATGGCGGTGACGGTGGAGATCAAGACGGGGACGAGACGGATCATCGAGTATGTGATGTCGCCGCTGCTCAGATACAAATCCGAGAGTCTTCGCGAACGATGAAACTACTCCGCGAAGATGCCGCGACTCATCACCGATTTTGTTGGGATGCCGACGTGGAAAGGGTTGTTGTCGAATTGACATCCTAAGGTGATAAAATACCGTGCAGTTGATCTATGATTGATATGTATTTGATTCGTGTTGTTGCAATCGGAAGTTGGGGGCACATGATCCGGGTTGGAAATAGGTTTGCGCAGCTGGCTTGGCTGCGCGGTTCTATCGTCGCAGTCATCTTGTTCTGTGCCTCGTTCATCGTCTGTCTTGCGCCTCAGCCGGTGCATGCGGGCCACTGGGCCAGCTATCACAACGGCAACTGCGGTTCGGATGGTATTGCCTGTGCGCAGGAAGACTTTTGGGCTTACTGGAGCAGCGACCCAAGCGTCATCCTGACGAAGTGCTATCTTAACGGGGCGGGGAGCAGCGGCATTTTCGCCGGTGCGATTTGTGACGGGAATTCGAATGGAGCTTACCGGGGTGGTGTAGCGTTTCTCAACTGCGATAGTGGTGAAGTTCTAACCGGATCGGGGTGTCTCGCTGCTCCCCCGGCGGATCACTGCCCGTCCTGTCGAGACCAGGTCGCCAATCCCGTCGATCTTCGCAGTGGCATGAAGATCGAGGCCTATACCGATTTCTCGACCCAGAGTACGAGCGACGGCGGTGCGTCGCTCAAATTCGAGCGCTTCTATACGAGCGATCAGGCGACGCTGAGCGGACGTCTGCGTCCGTCGCGGCTCGGTAACGGATGGCGGTCGAACTTCGATTCCGGCGCGATCGTCGCTTCCAATAGCGTGACGATTACGCTCCCCAACGGAGAGGTCGTCCTCTTCAGCTATGTCAGCTCGACCGGCCTCTACGCGCAGAGCTATTACGACTGGAGCCTGAAGAGCCTCGTCATTGGCAACCGCGGTCGGGCTGCGACGCTCGTGAAGAATGCGACCACACAGCTCTATACCCTGACGACGGATGACAATATCAGCCGGGTCTACGACGCCGGCGGCGTGCTGCAGTCGATCATATTCCAGAGCGGCTACACCCAGGCACTGACCTATGACAGCGCCGGCAACAACACGCTGGTAACCGACAGTTTCGGTCGGACCCTGCAGTTCACCTATACGCCGCAGGGGCTGCTCGATACGATGACGGTGCCCGGCGGACAAGTCTATCGCTACAAGTTCATTCCGCGCTACGCCATCGTCGGCAGGAGCGGTCCGGATCCGCTGCAGATGGCGGCGGACCTGTTCGCGCTCGAATACGTCATTCAGCCGGATACGACCGCAGACACGGCGGACAATCCGCGCATCCGCTATCATTACGAGAATGCAAGCTTTCCCTACGCGCTGACCGGCGTCACCAACGAGGCCGGCGTGCGCTACGCGACCTGGACCTACGATGCCAAGGGGAGGGTGCTGACATCGGAGCATGCCGGCGGCGTCGAGCGATATTCGATCGCCTACAATGATGTGGCCAACACGGTGACGGTGACCAATCCGCTGTCTAAGGTCGCAGTGTATCACTACAGCAAGGATGCGCGGGGCAACAACATCCTCGCCAGCATCGAGGGGCAGCCGTCCGCCAATTGCGTTGGTTCGAATTCCGTCATCGGCTATGACGTCAACAATTATGTTACGGACGAGACCGACGAGGAGGGGCGGGTCACGCATTACGTCCGCGACAGCCGCGGCAATCCGACGCTCGTCACCCGCGGCTACGGAACGCCGCTCGCGCAGTCGAACAGCTACACTTGGCATCCGACGCTCAACGTGCCGACGCGTGCGGTCGAGCCCGGCGTGACTACCGACTTCACCTGGACCGGCGGTCTTCTCACCCAGCTCACGAAGGCCGATACGACCAGCCAGACGGTGCCGTATGCGACCAACGGCCAGACCCGGACCTGGACTTACGGTTACACGACGGGAGGGTTGCTTGCCTCCGTCGATGGGCCGCTGCCCGGAGCCGGTGACACAGTCCTTTACACTTATGACCAGACGGGATTCGTGGCGACGATCACCAACGAGGTCGGCCACCTCACCAAGGTGATGTCGCATAACGGGCGGGGCCAGCCGACCACGATCCTCGACCCCAATGGCGTCTATACCAACCTGACCTACGATCCCCTGGGCCGGTTGAAGAGCACAATCGTGGATCCCAGCGGGCTGGTCGCGACGACGTCGATCGACTACACCCCGACGGGCGATGTCAGCCGGATCGTCAGGCCGAACGGCGCGTTCCTGCAATATACCTACGATGACGGCCGCCGGCTCATCCGGGTGCAGGACAATACCGGGGCGACGGTCGAGTACGACCGCGACAATCTCGGCAACGTCACCGCGCGGCGGATCAAGGATCCGAGCGGCATCCTGCAAGCGTCGCAGACGGCGACCTATGACGAACTCGGCCGGTTGCTGACGTTCGTCGGCGCGTTCGGGCAGACCTGGACCCACGGCTATGACCGCACCCACAACGAGGTGTCGGTCACAGATCCGCGAGCCAACGTGTTCGGATCGAGCTTTGACGGCCTCAACCGGCTGATTGGGACGACGGACGAGGAGGGCAACTCGGTCGCGGTGGCTCGCAACGGTGCCGACGACATCACCGCCTACAGCGACCCGCGCTCGCTCACCACCAGCTACGTCCGCAACGGTTTCGGTGAGGTGATCCAGCGCGTCAGCCCGGACAGCGGCACGACCACCTACACCTATAACGTCCTGGGCAAGCCGATGCAGATCGTCGATGCCCGCGGCGTCGGCACGAACCTGACCTATGACAATGCTGGGCGGCTGCTGGCCAAGCAGTATCCGGCAGCGCCCAGTGAGAACATCACCTATACCTGGGACGACGCGACCAACGGCAACAAGGGCAAAGGCAGGCTCACCCGGATCCAGGACGCCACCGGCTCGATCGATTGGACCTTCAACGCGCTCGGCCAGGTGATGCAGGAGCGCAAGGCCACGGGCTCGGCCATCTATGTCGTCGGCTATGGCTATGACCTCGCCGGAAACATCATCCGCATGACCTACCCGTCGGGACGGGTGGTCGATTACACTCGGGACACGGTCGGCCGCATTACGGATGTGACTTCGCGGACCACGAACGCGACCGTGCCTCTGGCGTCCAACGTGACGTATGGCGCTGCGGGGCCGTTGCAGTCGCTGACCTATGGCAATGGCCTGACCCTGATCAAGACGTATGATCAGGACTACCTACTGAGTCAGCTCGTCGTCACGGGCACTTCATCCGGAACCGATGTTGTCAATCGCCAATACAGCCGCAACGACGGCGTCAACATCACCGATATCACCGACACGGTCGATACGCTGCGCAGCGAGAATTACTCGTATACGCCGACCGGTCGGCTCGAGAATGCCAGCGGCCCCTGGGGCGTGCTTGGTTATGCCTACGACGCTGTCGGCAATCGGATGTTCGAATCCTATGCCAGCCGTGGAACCGTCACAGAGCAGATCACCCAGTACGAGGCCACGTCGAACCGGTTGGTCGATGTCAGCAGCAACGGAACCAACGTTCGGACATTTACTCACGACGCGGCAGGTAATCTCGTGACCGACAATCGGTCCGGCACGATCTATGGCTATCGCTACAACAACCGCGATCGGCTCGATCAGCTGAGTCTCAACTCGTCCGTCACGGCGGACTACGGCTATGACGGTTTGGAGCGGATGGCCGTCCGCACGCTACGGACGGCCTCGCCGCCCGCTACCATGCATTACGTGTACGATCTCACCGGTCGTCTTATCGCCGAAGCGACGGCCTCCGGCGTCGTGACCCGGGAGTATGTCTGGCTGGACGACATGCCGCTCGCCGTGGCAGCTGATCTCGACACGTCCGCGCCAAACCTCTGGTTCGTCCACGCCGACCATCTCGACCGCCCGATTCGGATGACGGACAGCACGAAGAACGTGGTGTGGAATGCATACTTCTTGCCGTTTGGCGCCGTCGACGTGATCCTAGGGTCTGCCACGAATAATCTGCGGTTTCCGGGGCAGTATTTTTTGTTGGAAGCCGGGCTTCACTACAATTGGTATAGACATTACGATCCCACCCTGGGACGATACACGCAGCCGGATCCTAATGGCGAAGTGCCGGCGTTCTGGTCTGTCACTTCTGGCGAGTCGCCCATTAGCTCTATAATTGACGGCCGGGGCATGTCGGCGCAGGCGTCCGCGTTTGTCCCGTCGTCACTCACTGTAAATTGGTCCTTCGGTCTAGAGCTGCCGGAATTGCTGGATGGACCAAATGTCTACGCCTACGCAGGGTCTGCGCCTGCGCTGAAGCGGGATCATACCGGTCGTTATGTCGACGCAATGGGAATCTGGTATCCGGGAACGGACGAAGAACCTGGTTTCGATTACAATCCTCTTGAGCACCCATATCAAACCGGCGGTATGATGTTGGCGGTGGTCGCTATGCCTTACGCTGGCGCGATCTGTGAGTATGCAGTGCTAGGATGGGAGTATTCGTTCGGCCGCAATTTCCGTTTTGCTCCCTATGGAAACCGCACGGGCCACCCCCTCGGACGTTGGCCGCATTATCACAGGCGAGCTGTCGATCCTGTGACGGGGGAGACTATGCCGGGAGGCGGTATCGGACGTCACCGGCCGTGGGAAACTAAGTCTACCGATCGATCATTTTGGAGCAGATTCTGATGAATGTGGACCTATCGAGTGTTGCTATCATAAACGAGTCTAGCAGCAGCGAAGTAGTTGGTGATGTAACGCTGTTCCGGAATTTTGAGAGCTTAGCTGCATGGACGGAGCCGATCGATGTTGAGAATAACGAGTACTTTGCGTATTCGTTGGCAGGAGATCGCCTCAACCTCAACGTTGAAAGCGACCGAGTGAAGGTTACAAAGGCTAACGACGGAGTTAATCTTTCCGCGCATGTTAGGAAACTTCTTGAAGCGACTGCTGAGCACGTCATTAGAGCAAGCAATCGGGAAAGCGTCACGGGTATTGATCCAAAGCTGATGTCGCTAAGAGAGCTTATCGATGTCATCGGTTTCGCCCGATAAAAGTGTCTATGCGTCTGGAGCGAGAAATATTTTCTTACAGCCGATCACTGTGGCTAACGCTCGATCGTCGGTCTGCTAAGGTTCCCGCGATTGTTCGGAATAAACCGCTTGTTGGACACTGGTTGCGACTTGGCTTGAGGTAGGAATCGCGGAGGTTGATCGTGCTACGAGCGTGCCGATGGTTGTGGACTACACAAGCTTCGGCTGAATGTGAGCCTTGAGACCTGAAGAGACACAGGTATCAGTGGCTACAATCTTCGGTGAATCCGGCGACGACACGCTCACCGGAACATCGGGCGCTGACACGATCTACGGCCTTGCCGGCGACGACATCTCGATTGGTTGGCAGGGCAACGAGACCTACATCTTCGACCGCGGTGATGGTCAGGATACGATCTTCGATAATGACGGTGGCAGTGGCGAAGTCAATACGCTGCAGTTCGGTCAGGAGTTTCGGAATCGCAAGTAACCGTCAAGGAATCTGGGACCGGGGATCTGGTCCTGGGCATCGAGACAAGCCAGAAGTCGTTGGTTGCGCCGCACTAATTTAGTTGGATTTGGTGATGTTGACCGTCGCTGCCGGCGAATGCATGAGTTGGCGGGTACAATTGGGGTTGGAGTTAGTACTTCGGGCGTCTGTGAACAACGGCTAAAGCCTGAGCTAAAGTGAGTTTGACGTACGGGCGACTTGGGGGCATTCATGACCACGATATTCGGCACATCAGGTAACGACACGCTCATCGGCACCTCGTCGGCAGACTCCATCTACGGCCAGACCGGCGACGACACGCTGATTGGTGGGCAGGGCAACGACACGCTGCAGGGCGGACTGGGCAACGACACCTACATCTTCAACCGCGGTGACAGCCAGGATACGATCTTCGACAATGGCGCCGGTAGCGGTGAGGTCAACACGCTGCAGTTCGGGTCCGGGATCACGGCGGGCCAGGTCACCGTCAAGGAGTCCGGTACCGGGGATCTGGTGCTGAGCATCACCGGAACGACCGACAAGATCACCTTGCGCAGTCAGCTGCTCTCGGCGGCTGGGGGCGTCGATCAGGTCGTGTTTGCCGATGGCACGATCTGGAATCGGGCCGCGCTGCTGGCGCTCGCGACGGCGCCGACGAGCGGCAACGATACGTTCTATGGCGACTACAACGCCAATACGCTGAGCGGCGGTGCGGGCAATGACACACTGTCGGGCGGTGCCGGCGACGATACCCTGATCGGTGGGACCGGCAATGACACGCTGTCGGGCGGAGCCGGCAACGACACCTATGTGTTCAACGTGGGTGATGGCCAGGACACGATCACGGACAATGGGGCGGCGAGCGGAGAGACCAACACGCTGCAGCTCGGCAGCGGGATCCTGCCTGCGAACGTGGTGGTGACCGAGGCGAATGGCGGCGGCGATCTCGTGCTTACCATCAGCGGCACCACTGACAAGGTTACGTTGAAGAACCAGCTGGTCTCGGCCACCGGCGGCGTCGATCAGGTCGTGTTCGCCGACGGAACGGTGTGGACGCGCGCGGCGCTGCTGGCGCAGGCGACGGCGCCGACGAGCGGAAACGACACGTTCTATGGCGATTATCTCGGCAACACGCTGAACGGCGGCGCTGGGAACGACACGCTGTATGGCGCGGGAGGCGACGACGTTCTGGCTGGTGGCACCGGCAATGATGTGTTGGTCGGTGGCACTGGCAATGATACCTATCTGTTTAATCTCGGCGACGGACAGGACACGATCTTCGACAACGGCAGCTCGAACAGCAGTGAGGTCAATACCCTGCGGCTGGGAACTGGCATTGCCGTCGGCTCTGTGACAGTGACCGAGGCCAATGGCGGGCGCGACCTGCTGCTCTCGATCGGCGGAACGACGGACAGCATTCTGCTGCAGAACCAGCTGGTCGCCAAGACCGGCGGCGTCGACCAGGTCGTATTCGCGGACGGCTCCGTCTGGAGCCGGGCGGACCTGCTGGCACATGCGACACTGCCGACCGCGGCGAACGCCACCCTTTATGGCGACTACGCCGACAATGTCCTGACCGGCGGAACTGGGAATGATACAATCTATGGCGCGGCCGGCAACGACACGCTCGCCGGCGCCGGTGGCAACGACTATCTCGAGGGAGGCGTCGGCAACGATATCTATCTGTTCGGTCGCGGCGGCGGCAACGACCGCATCAACGACAATGGCGCGGCGGCCGATGTGGACCGGCTGCAATTCGCCGCGGATATTGCGCCGGCCGACATCGTGGTGACGCAAGCCAATGGCGGGCAGGATATCGTCCTGAGCATTGCCGGGAGCAGCGACAGCGTGCTGCTGAGCAATCAGCTGATCGGCACCACCGGCGGCGTCGATTTCGTGCAGTTCGCCGACGGCACGGTCTGGGACCGTGCCGCGCTTCTCTCGAAGTCGCTGGTGCCGACCAGCGGCGACGACGTCCTGGGTGGCGACGACGGGGCGAACATCCTGACCGGTGGCGCCGGCAATGACCGGCTGATCGGGCGGGGCGGCGCCGACACCTACGTCTATACGCTTGGGGATGGCGTCGACATCGTCGACGATCAGGCTAGCAGCGACGGCGATACGGTTCTGCTGCATGGCATCGTGCCCAGCCAGGTTCATATCGTGCGCAGCGGCGACAATGCCCTGCTGCTGTTCGAGGCGGATCACAACAGCCGGCTGACATTGGCGGGCCAGTTTGCCGGCACGGGAACGATCGAGCAGATCGTCTTCGACGATGGTACGGTGTGGTCGAGCGCCGACATCCTCGCTGCGGCGATCGGCGGAACCGACAATGTCACGCTCGGCATGAATGCCGCCGAGACGATCGTGGGCTCCGGCGTCAATGACACGATCGAAGGGCTGCGTGGCAACGACGTGCTGCAGGGCGGCGCTGGTGACGACACCTACATCTTCAATGCTGGCGATGGGCAAGACACGATCATCGAGGCCGGGGGGACCGACACTCTGTCTTTCGGCCGCGGCCTTGCCGCGAGCGATGCGATCTTGCAGGCGGTCGGCAACGATCTTTACGTGCGATTCCGGAACTCGACAGACTCTGTTCTGGTCCAATCGGCCTTCGCCAACTCGTCGTCCGTGGTCGAGAACGTCCATTTCGCAGACGGTACGACTTGGAATCTCACGAAGCCGTTGACGTTCACCTATATCGGCACCGATACGAACACGGTGCTGACGGGCAGTTCGTATGGAACCAACATTTTCGAACTCGGACCCGGCGGTGACACGGTCACAGCAGGTTCGGCCAACGATGTCATCATCTTCAAGCGAGGTATTGGCCACGCCACGGTGACACTGACCGGAACCGGAGCCGCGCTCAAACTGGCAGCCGGAATCGCCCAATCCGATGTGAGCGTCCAGACTGCCTCCAACGGTGATGTGACAGTCGCGCTCGCGGGCAGCAATGACAGTGTCACCTTTAACGGGGCGTCCGCCAAAGGCCTGAATACGATCGGGTTCAGCGATGGAACGAACTGGCGCCTGATCTACGGCACGTCCGGCAACGACACTTTGAACGGCGGGTCTGGAGTCGACTTTCTCAATGGCGGCCAAGGCGACGATCAGCTCAGTGGCGGCGCCGGCTCCGACACGTATGTGTATAAGGGCGGTGACGGCAACGATACGATCATCGATGGTGGTACGTCGGACGGCAGCATCGACAAACTCATGCTGGTCGACATCTCGCCGTCGCGGGTCTCGCTGACGCGCAACGGAAGCGACGTGGCCCTGGTGATCGCGCCGAGCACGGCGGGCGGCAATGACGGCGGCTCAGTATTGCTGAAGGCCGAACTCGACTGGCAGAATATTGAGCAGATCGTCTTTGCTGACGGGACTGTCTGGTCGCCGTTGACCCTGTTCCAAATGCTGGTCTCGGTCGGGGGGACTTCGGGCAATGACACGCTCGTCGGGACGAATGGATCAGATATCCTGGCAGGTGGGCTGGGCGATGATCAGCTTGATGGCGGCGCTGGATCGGACAGCTATCTCTACAATGTCGGTGACGGCAATGATACGATCATTGACGGTACCGCGTTCGACGGCTCCAACGACAGGCTGGTTCTGGGGGCGGGGCTGACGGCCTCCAATCTCGTGATCAGCCGCAACGGCAGCGACGTGACGTTGAGCTTCACCGACCAGGCAGGCTCCGTCCGTATGGTGGCGTTTGACAGCGGCGCCAGTGTCGGCCTGGAGCAGGTGGTGCTCGGCGACGGCACGGTGTGGAGCAAGCAGCAGGTTGAGAGCGCCTACATCGCGCAGCAGATCGCGGCCGGCGCGACCACGATCACCGGTTTCGATCAGAACAACGACGTAATCGTCGGCACCAGCGGTAGCGACACCCTGTATGGCCTCGGCGGCAACGACACGCTAACCGGCGGGCGCGGCGACGACACGCTGGATGGCGGCAACGGCTCCGACACCTACGTCTACAATGCCGGCGACGGCAACGATACTATCATGGACGGGACCGCGTTCGACGGCTCCAACGACAGGCTGGTTCTGGGAGCGGGGCTGACGGCCTCGAATCTCGTGATCAGCCGCAATGGTAGCGACGTGACATTGAGCTTCACCGACCAGGCAGGCTCGGTCCGCATGGTGGCCTTCGACAGCGGCGCCAGTGTCGGCCTCGAGCAGGTGGTGCTCGGCGATGGCACGGTATGGAGCAAGCAGCAGCTGGAGAGTGCCTACATCGCGCAGCAGATGGCTGCGGGCGCGACCACGATCACCGGCTTCGATCAGAATAACGACGTGATTGGCGGGACCAGCGGCAACGACACGCTGTACGGCCTCGGTGGCAACGACACACTGTCCGGCGGACGCGGCGACGACACGCTGGATGGTGGCAGTGGCTCCGACACCTACGTTTACAACGCCGGCGATGGCAACGATACGATCATTGACGGGACCGCGTTCGACGGCTCCGACGATCGGCTGGGTCTGGGGGCAGGGCTGACGGCCTCGAACCTTGTGATCAGCCGCAACGGTAGCGACGTGACGTTGAGCTTCACCGACCAGGCGGGCTCGGTCCGCATGGTGGCGTTTGACAGTGGCGCCAGTGTCGGCCTCGAGCAGGTGGTGCTCGGCGACGGCACAGTGTGGAGCAAGCAGCAGCTGGAGAGCGCCTACATCGCGCAGCAGATGGCGGCGGGTGCGACCACGATCACCGGCTTCGACCAGAACAACGACGTGATCGGTGGAACCAGCGGCAACGATACGCTGTATGGCCTCGGTGGCAACGACACACTGACCGGCGGACGCGGCGACGACATGCTGGATGGCGGCAGTGGCTCGGACACCTACGTCTACAACGCCGGCGATGGCAACGACACGATCACGGATGGCACCGCGTTCGATGGATCGAACGACAGGCTGGTTCTGGGGGCGGGGCTGACGGCCTCGAACCTCGTGATCACCCGCAGCGGCAGCGACGTGACGTTGAGCTTCACCGACCAGGCGGGCTCGGTCCGCATGGTGGCGTTTGACAGCGGCGCCAGTGTCGGCCTCGAGCAGGTGGTGCTCGGCGACGGCACGGTATGGAGCAAGCAGCAGCTGGAGAGTGCCTATATCGCGCAGCAGATCGCGGCTGGAGCAACGAACATTACTGGCTTTGACCAGAACGACGACGTGATTGTCGGGACCAGCGGCAACGACACGCTGTATGGCCTCGGCGGCAATGACACGCTGAGTGGGGGCGCCGGAGATGATTACCTGAACGGCGGCAGCGGAACGGATACTTACATCTACAGTTCGGTGGGTGGTAATGATGTCATTGACGACAGTACCAGCGGCAACGCGCTGGTGATGCAAGGCATTGCCTCCAGCGCGGTAGCCTTGAGTCGGCCGGGCAACGGCGCGGATCTGGTCATTCAGAACATCTCCACGGGCAAGACGATCACTGTGAAAGGCCAATTCAGCAACGGGACCCTCTCTACAATCAGCTTCGCCGACGGTGCGAGTTGGAGTCAGGCCCAGGTCCTTGACCTCGTGTCGGGAGGCAGCGACGCAAACGCCTATCTGTTCAACGCTGGAAGCGGCCAAGTAACCGTTGCGAATACGATCACGACCATCCGGATGGGAACCGGGATCTCGTCATCCGATCTCTACTTCCAGGCGAACGGCAATGGCGACCTGACGATCCGGTTCAGGAACAGCAGCGACGTCATCACCGTGCCGCGGGATCTCACCGTGCAGCCCTGGGGCGTTTCCAGCGCCATCATCCGCATCGCCTTCAGCGACGGCACGGTTCTGCCAGTCGGGCAGCCGGGCGCGGGGGTGGGGGCGCCGCTGACCTTCACGTGGATCGGCAACAGCAATGGCTTCGATCTAGGAAACACCAATTTCGGCTCGAACGTCTTCGAGGTCTCCGCGTCCGGCAATCTTGGCTTCGGCAACTACAGCAACGGCGTTGCCGGCACCAATACAATCAAGTTTGCGGCGGGCTCAGGCGCGCTGTCGGTGTGGCCCGGCGCGAGCAAGGGTACGCTGCAGTTCGGCACCGGCGTCACAGCGCAGGACGTGCTGTTGCAGGCCAACGGCAGCGATCTGATCGTCAAGTTCCGCAACAATGCAAGCGACAACATTCTTGTTCACTCGGACCTGACGGTCAGTGGCGGCGTGGCCTCCAGCTCGATCAACAGCCTGGTATTCAGCGACGGTACCTCGATCGCCCTGGGCGGTTCGGCGTCCGTGCCGATCACGTTCACCTGGGTGGGAAAAACCAACGGCTTCGATCTCGGCAATACCAACTTCGGCTCGAACGTGTTCGAGGTCTCCGCATCCGGCAATCTTGGATTTGGCAACTATAGTAACGGGGTGGCCGGCACGAATACGATCAAATATGCGACGGGCTCAGGCGCCCTGTCGGTGTGGCCTGGGGCAAGCAAGGGCACGTTGCAATTCGGCACTGGCGTCACGGCGCAGGACGTGCTGCTGCAGGCTAACGGCAGCGATCTGATCGTCAAGTTCCGCAACAATGCGACTGACAACATTCTCGTTCACTCGGACTTGACGGTCAGCGGCGGCGCCGCCACCAGCTCCATCGACAAACTGGTTTTCAGCGACGGCAGCTCGATCGCCCTGGGTGGTACAGCGTCCGTGCCGATCACGTTTACCTGGCTCGGCAACACCTCGTCGACCACGCTGTCCGGCTCGGCCTACGGTTCGAACGTCTATGAAATCAGCGCTAGTAATGTCTCGGTCAATTTTGCAAATGCGGCGTCGGTGGGAGGCGCCAACACGTTGCTGTACAGCCGCGGCGTCGGACGGACCGACATCAATCTGAACGGCGCGACGGGCACGATCAATTTGGGGGCAGGCATCTCTGCGCAGGATGTTTACGTCCAGGTCGAGAATGGCGCCGACCTGATTCTTCGTATCCGGAACGACGACACCGACAAGATTGATATTCACGGCGATCTGACGAGCACGGGAGGCATCCAGACGCTGCGGTTCGCCGACGGAACAGTGTGGTCGAGGCAACAGCTGCTCGCGCTGGAGACGACAGGTACTGCCGCCAACGACGTTCTCTGGGGTTCGCTGGGAGCCGACATATTCGACGGCAAGGGAGGTAATGATGTCGCGCACGGGCGCGGCGGCAACGACATCTTCGTGTTCAACACCGGATATGGCCAGCTTGAGATCGACGAGACCGACAGCTCGAGCACGGCGGCCAATGTGCTGTCCCTCGGGACCGGAATCCGGCCGTCCGACGTGTCGGTCGCTACATCCTCGAACGGCAACGACTGGATCCTCACGATCGGCAGCAATGGCGATCTGATCAGGATCGACAACATGGTGCAGTCGAGCACCAGCGGCGTCCAGCAAGTCCGGTTTGCCGACGGCACCGTCTGGGACCGAGCGGCGGTCAGGGACGCATCTCAGACCTTTACCTGGAATGGAAGCAGCAGCAATCCAACGCTGGTCGGAAACGCCACGGGATCGAACATCTTCGTGCTTGGTGACGGAGCCGAGACGGCATTCGGCGGCACCCGCACCAACCTGTTCCGGACATCGTCGACAACGGGGCAGGCCACCATCAATCTTTCGGCCACACTTGGTGCGAAGAACCAGGTCGATTTCGGCAGCGGGATTACGGCGCAGAAGCTGTGGTTCACACAATCGGGCAATAATCTCGTGATCGCCGTGCTCGGGACTACGACACGGGTGACGGTCGCGAATTGGTTTACCGGCTCCGCCAGTCAATTGCAGACCATCACTGCAGGAACGACGGTCCTCGATGGCAGCGCGATCGGGACTCTGGTTCAAGCGATGTCGGCCTATGCGGTGGCTCATCCGGGCTTTGATCCGGCGTCGGCCTCGCAGGTCCCGGGCGATTTGGCGGTGCAGAGCGCAATAGCGGGAGCGTGGCACGGTCAACAAGGATTCGTCGCCAAGTTTTTTGCTCTGTCCTCCGGACCGTCGCAACTATCGGACATCAACTGGGGGGCTGCGCCGAGCTTCGTGACGACAGTGTCCCAGATCTCGGGTACCGCAGACGCAGCCTGGCCAGCCTCGTCGCACGTCAATTTCGCGACGGCCTACCAGGCCAACCTCACCATCACGACGGCTGGAACCTATACGTTCAGCCTCGCTTCCGACGACGGCTCCGCACTCTACATCGATGGCGTGCGGGTCGTGAACAATGACGGGCTGCACGGCAATAACACGGTCTCCGGCCAGGTGACACTGGGGATCGGGTCGCATGCGGTCGAGGTTCGCTACTTCCAGAATGGAGGCGGCGAGGTCGTGACGCTGACGGCGCCGGCAGGAGCAAACAGTTTTGCAACTGCGACCGGCAGCCTGATCTTTGCCGGAAGCTACGGCAGCTATCGATTTGCCGCCGATGCCTTCGGCGATGTCTTGATCCTGGACACTCGTGCAGGCGCATCGGGAGCCAATTCCGCGGTCGGCCTGACGCAGCTGATCTTTGCTGACGCAGCGATCGGGGTCGTCTCGGGAACGGCGGGCGTCGATGCGCTGAGCGGCTCCGCGGCCAACGAGATATTCGTCGGATCCGGAGGCAACGATGTGATCGTCGGTGGGGGCGGGGTTGATACGGCCGCATTCTCCGGCAACTTTGCGAACTACACGGTATCTTTGAATTCGGCTAATCAGGTCGTGGTCAGCGACCTGCGCAGCGGCAGTCCGGACGGAACCGACACGCTGTCCGGCATTGCTTCGCTCGGATTTGCCGACCAGCAGGTGCAGCTCGTGGTCGGGACCGGCTCTACCGGCACAGCAGGTTCGGCTACGCTGGCAGGAACAGCTAGCTCTGAAGTTTTTGTTGGCGGCGCCGGCAATGACACGTTTATCGGTGGCGGAGGAAACGATCGGTATCTGTTCGGCGCGGGCCAGGAGACGATCGTGAACGGAACTGCGAGCAGCTCTACCGCCAGCGGACAGCTAGCTTTCGGAACGGGCGTGACGGACAACGATCTCTGGTTCCTGCAGTCCGGCAACGATCTGCAGATCGACCTGCTCGGCACGACTCAGAACGTCACGATCAAGAACTGGTTTTCGGCGCCATCGAACCAGCTGCAGGAGATCACCGCCAGGGGTCTCAAGATTGACAGCCAGATCTCGCAGCTGGTCCAGGCCATGGCGAGCTATTCGTCTAGCCATGCGGGCTTCGATCCGACCAGCGCAGGGAGCCAGGCAGCGTCCAGCGACCCGAGCTTGCAGGCATCGATTGCGGCCGCTTGGCACGCGTAGAGAGTGAGGTACACGGAGACGAAAGCTGGCTCGCTCGACTCGTCGGGCGCACCAGTTCAATCTCAACTCGGCCTGCTTGCCGACGTGCCTCCGGATCCTCTGCTGCCGGCCATGCCAGCAACTAGTGATTCTGCAGGATGGCGAACACCTCAATCTCGGCGCCAAACGAGGGGGAAGTAAGTCCCTCGTCGACTGTCGCGGCAAGCCAGCTACGATCGTTGACAAGACTCACCTTCATCGCGATGACGGCGGCACTTCCTCGCCTCTGGGGACGCCCGTCCAAAACGCCGTTTCCATCAGCCGGCCCGGGCACATCTGTCATTTATAACTTGTTAACCAGCGTCCATTTGTCCGTGCGAGGAGATCGATGCGAACGTGTTTTTTACTCCGCCTTAGACGCCCTCCCGTATTCAGGTACAGGTAGCGCAAAAGTATCGGTATCGAAGTGGGTTGCGCGCGCTGCTCGGAAGGCAGAAGTACAACATGTGCGAGCAGACGTTACCCGGGCGTGAGGTGCTGGCCACGTCGGCTGCGACCGATCAGCCGCCGTCGCACCACTTGGGAACTTACGCGTTCCTGATCTCTCTTTTGAGCGTTTTCTATCTTTCCAACGCATCACTCGTCCTAAGTCATTACGACCTTGGCTGGCATCTTGCCGCTGGCGACTTGATTCGAACCGAAGAGCGCATCCCCTTCCAGGATCCCTGGTCGTTCACCCTCGGGACCCAACAGTGGTTCAACCTCTCGTGGCTATGGGACGTGGTTGCCAGCACAATCTTCAAGTTCAGCGGATACGCAGGTCTTGTTGTCCTCGTCTTGGTGTGCGGAATCCTGATCGCTGGATATCTCACGTCGGCTTGCTTGCGAAGTGGCGCTTCCGCGTTCGCCGCCTGCATCGGGACATTTGCGGTTTGCCTGCTGTATCCCTCCTACGATACGGCGCCTAACAGCTATCTCGCAGCATCTCCCAACATCGCGACCATGGTATTCAGCGTGGTCTTCTACCGGGAGTGTTTGCGGCCGACCAAACTGTTGTTGCTACCCTTGCTGATGGTGCTCTGGGTGAATTTGCACGGTGGATTCGTGCTTGGCTTCATGATCCTCGCTGTCTTCGGTGGCGGGGCCATTCTCCGAGGTGACTGGAACAACTTAAGGGCCATCGTAGTGGCTGGTTGCGGCTGCCTAGCCGCTACCTTCGTCAATCCGCTCGGCTGGAAAATCTACAAAGGCGTGGCCGCTACCTTGGGACACTTTGTTCAGGGACATATTGGAGAGTGGCTTCCCTATTCTCACAATGTCGAAATTCCGGGCAGCCTTCCCGGAATGGCCTACATTATTGTGTTCATCGCGCTGGAACTGCGGTACGGCGTAACGGCGAAAATCCGCGCTGAGCACCGCATTCTGTGTTGGGCATTTCTCGCGCTCGGACTTTCCCAGTTTCGATACATGTCATTCTTTTTCATCTTTTCGACGGTGCCGGTGGCTCTTCATCTCGATCGGCTTCTTCCCACTCGGCTGCCCAAGCCGCAAATTCAGCGCGCGCTTCTGACTGCAGCGCTCGTTGGCGCATGTGTCCTTCCGGTTACTTTTATCCGAGTACAGCCGGCTTTGGCATTGCCAAACATGTTGTCGGAGCAGGACGCCGAATACCTGGAGAAGCATTTTGCGCATGCGCGGGTGCTTAACCATTGGAATGTTGGAGGATATCTGATCTTCCTTACCCATGGATCAGTCCGGCTCTTTGTCGACGGCCGAGCGGCCACGGCTTATCCTGATGAGTTGCTCCGCGACTACTTCAAGCTCGTGCATTGGGAGGTCGATGAAGCCGCCTGGGATGAGGTGCTCGAGAAGTACCATATCGATGCTGTCGTGTGGCTTAAGGGGCATGATGAATTGAGGCAGTTCCTCGTAGGAAAGCGAGGCTGGACTGAGGACCATATCGGGAAGTACGAAAGTGTCTATGTCAGGCCCGCTGTCGCGCGCTGACGTGGCGCCGAGGGATATCGCCAGGTACTGCATCCCCCGGAGCGGCAGAAGCTCATGCGCATTTGCGTAGAAAGTTGACGGCGAGGTTTCCACCAACGCCCGCTCTGCTTCACCGATCTACTCCAGGGCTCTCGCTCACCGGCCAAACGATTGTAAAGCGTGGTTTCGTTGCTGCCGTAGCCTAGAGATCGCGCGGCGTTATATCCCCGCGCAAAAGCCGCGGCACAGGTTCCACAATGGTACGCAACCGGTGAGAGAATTGTGTCCAGCCAGATCTACCAAAATGCCCTCTCATGAATCCGGCCGCTCTGCAAATGGCTTCAGAACGCGCCTCGTTTGTGACTCGTGAATCTCAGGATCTCCCCTTTCACACTACCTTAAGTTTTGTCCCGTAATTTTGCGGGGTGAGAGATCGGGTGATCTGCGGGCCACTGGCCGCCGGGTTAAAGAGCCCTGCTTGAGAGATGTGCCGCGATCAGCTCCCTGGGAATGCGATCCAATGTTCCGTGCTTTCGTCAGATGTTGCGCTCGCGATCGTCAAAAGAGCTTCGTTGAAGGAAACGATGGCCTGCAGGCATGAAAGCCGACGAAGAAAGCCTCGCGTGGCAAACACTCAATCTCAATTGGCTGCCAATCGCTCTGTTTGGCGCGGCGCTGTTGAGTGCCTTGACGTACTCCGACATTTCCTTGGAGCCAATGGGTTTCGGAGTTCTCGTTGCTATTGCGATTTCGCTTGCGAGTATTGCGTATGGTTATGCCCACATCAGGCAGGCTTCTGCGGATCCTAAACTTGTCTTCTGGTTTGGTGTCACAGCTCAGATCATATTGCTCACGGCGATCGCTGGCCCTCTTAGTTATGTCGCAAACGCGATGAATTGGCCCCTACAGGATCAGAGCCTATTGTGGATCGACCGCGCAATTGGGTTTGATCCCCAGGGGATTGCAGCGTTTTTCAATGCCCACAGCTGGATCGTGCACTACTTGAAAGTTGGATACGGCTTCATCAAGTGGCCCCTGCTCGCGATCCCGATCGTTTTGGCGATGGGATCGCGGTTCTTGCGACTTCAGCAATTCGTGCTGACGTTGAGCGTTGCACTCGCTGTAACGATTGTCGTGTCCGCCTTCATTCCGGCCATAGGGACCTACTATGGTCTGGGATTGTCGCCGGGCGAGCAATTCCCGAAGGTTGACTCGACAAATTACGCGGCGCAGCTTCGGGATATTTTCGCGTTACGAGATGGGTCGTTACGACAGCTCGACGTGCTCAGGCTAGCGGGCATCGTATCATTCCCAAGCTTCCACACGGCGTCGGCAGTTCTTTATATCTGGGCTTTGTGGCCGATCCGAGTTTTGCGGCCGGCGTCGATCGCGCTCAATACCTGGATGGTTGCCGCGACGCCCCTGATCGGTGCGCACTACATCATCGACCTCATCGGAGGCGCCGCTGTGGCTGGCGGGTCTATCGTGATGGTCAAGCACTTCTTGAGATCTGTATTTGTCAGGTCACAGCGCCGCACGCAATGGCCCGCTTATTGGCCGTCCGCTATGCCAAACGCAGGATCTTCGTCGGAGTAAATCCGGGTCACATCTTGGTGGCGCTGCCAGATGGGCCGCGTTGGGGCCGGCGGGAGCGACGAATCGGCTCGATATCTGCAGCTCGCGGACCACTTGAACCCGATGGGCTCAGTGCTGTGCAGACGTTGTGCAGTTCGACGCGGTGCGTGCTGCTCCAGTTAAACTCGGTTGTTGATGCTGCGGAAACCAGTGGGCTCACCATGTCAGACGCCGTTTCGGGTTCAAACTCGGTTGCAAGCCAGGGCAGAGCAAGAGCCGTCGGCGTTCTGATCCTGGTGCTGGGGCTTACTGCGGCGATGGCGTTCAAGCTGCTCTCGATCAGGGGCGGCGTTTTCGACGCCATGTCGACCGATGATGCGATGCGTCTTGTCGAAATCCGGGATTTTCTCGACGGCCAGGCCTGGTGGGATCTCCGGCAATACCGCCTGGGTCCATCCGGCGTGCTTATGCATTGGTCGCGGATTGTCGATCTGCCACTAGCTATATCGATCCTGACCTTGAAACCTTTGATCGGTCCGCTCCATGCGGAAGCGGTAACGCTGTTCGTCTGGCCAATACTTCTGCTTCTCGTGGCTCTCGTGCTCGTCGGGACGATTGCCTACCGTATGAGCGAAGGCGTCGCGGCCTCATCGCTGGGCGCAGCTGTGCTGGCTATGCTGGCAGCGCCAGCATTGATTCACTTCAAGCCGGGCGCGATCGATCATCACAACGTGCAAATCGATCTCTTGCTCCTGATGCTTCTCTTTGCGATCCAGGCCGATCGAAGCGCGACCAGGGCGGCGCTCGCAGCGTTGACCGGATCTGTGTCGCTCGCAATCGGAGTTGAGATCCTGCCGGTGATCGTCACGATATGCGGTGCCATGGCGGGTCTTTTCGTCTGGCGTGGTGGAGAGGTTGCGCGCGAAGTCTCGGCCTTTGCTCTCGCGCTAGCCGCATCATCGGCGGCTCTCGGATTTGCGTTGGTTCCGGCAGAGGAACTAACGTTGCCCGTGCTTGACGCGTTCGGGGGCCCGCTGCTTTTGTTGACCGTGGGCGGGAGCGTTGGCCTGGTGCTAATGGTTGGAATTGAGCGTTACCGATCCTCGCTATGGCTGCGTGTTGGCACTGCGACCGGAACCGTGATCGCCTTGCTCGGTGCGTTCGTCCTGCTTTTTGCGCGATCGCTGGTGTTGCCGTATTCGCAGCTTGATCCGCTGGTCGTTTCTCTATGGCTCGATCATGTTCAGGAGACCGTATCCCTGGCGGAGATGATCCGGATCGGTCCAGAGGAAGTACTCGGCTTTTACGCGTTTCCTCTTATAACAATGGCAATCGCGGCAGCGGCATTTTTGCGAGCCAACCCGGTTGATCGATTTCGGTGGGGTGTTGGTGTCGCTGCCCTCGCGACGTTGATTGCGATCAGCGTGTGGGAAATGCGCGGAACAGGCGGGGCTGCCATGGCGGCAGCGCCAATATTCGCCGCAGCCGCCGTCTTCATCTGGCCATCGCTTGCCCAGACAAGCAGCCTCGTTTTGGTGGCGTTCGTCTTGTCTCCGGTCATGTTCGCGGTACTTGGAAATTGCGCGAAACCACTGATCGATTCGATGGTAGAGCCGACTGAAATGGTATTTGAACCTGACGAGTCCCGATGCCAAAGTGTTTCGGATGCCGAGCCTATGGGGCTATTGGCGAGAGGACGCGTCATGGCGCCGATCGATCTCGGCCCGGCCATATTGGCTGCGACGAAACACGCCGTGTTTGCGGCCCCATACCACCGGAATAACGATGGCAATCTCGCGATGCTCAAGCTCATGCTTGCGCCAGCGCCGGTTGCGCATCAGATGCTACGAGATTACCACGTCGATTATGTGGTCACGTGTCGGACATCTCCAAATCGTAACGTTATTGAGCGCGCTCCGGATGGCTTAGAATCATTGTTGGCTCGAGGCGAAGTTCCTGAATTTCTCGAGCCATTGGGACTCGCATCCTCGTCCAAAATCGCGGTTTGGCGTGTTCGGGGGTGATGGCCCAACTCCGGTAGCTTAGGTTTGGCGCAGATGAAGTCAAGTTGCTCACGCAACTGCCCGTATTCTGATCCGTCCCGTCAATACTGCGTCCACTACCCGGTCCGTGGGTGCGCGCTCTCGATCTCGCGGCCGCATCGGCGCGAACTCGGTAGCAATTGGGTATCCTCTTGAAGCGAGAGGACTCAGGAAGGTTGAGCACCAACTCGCACAATGAAGCTTCGGTCCGCGCGCCTGCGCGCGGTACTGGGGCGCGGACCAAGGACCTTGAGCGGCCCTGGGTATATGAAGAGAACGCGATCGCGGGACATTGCAATGCCAGCTGGCAGCGGGGTGTCGGCACGACGCATGGGTGGATCTCGCGCGTGCGCGAGTCTTGCGCCTCCCCGCAACCATCGAAACACAGGAGAGGTTGGGCGAACGAGGGATCCGAACTTCACCTTTGGGCGCCGAGCCCAAAGGGCAGGCAGTCAACTTTTCTGAAGTCTTGGCAACTTTCAGGCGATTCTGGCTTCCAGCCTACCCCTTGGATGGTGCGGGCATCGCCAGAAATTCCCTTTTGAAACCAAGAGCCCTGGAACGCTGGTGCGGGTGCCTAAATCATTGATCTTGATCCGTGTTTTCGCCCCTGTCGTGCCCACCATCGGCCGATCAGGCCGGTGACCTAGCCTCGTTCGATCTCACGATCATTGAAGATCCTCTGACGTCGAAGCCAAACATCAGCCGTGGCTCGCGTCGCGGGTCCGCCAGCCCCAGGGCAGGGCGACCATAGTCGTGAATTCATGCATCTGTCCTTCTGTCGCCGCGTCGTCCCGGCCGGGCTCGTCCCGCTTGCGCGGCCGCGGTCGCTTCGGCGCGGCAAAGGCCCGGCCATCCACATCGCGGGGCTTGCCCAGACAAGAGTGGGATGCCCGGGCGCTTCGCGGTGCCGCTCTTTCGCTTCATCGGCGGCCTGCTGATCGTCGGACGGGTGTGTCGGGTGGATGCTGCGGTCTGGATTTCAGACATGGCTTCGCTGTCTCGCGGCGCGCTTTGCGTCCGAGCTGTTCTGATCGACCACCCTCTTCGTCGAAGAGGGCACGGGGAATGCCGGGCGCTGGCCGCACCCATGGCCCGCCTGCAGAAAAAAAGCAGGCGGCAGTCACCACAGGTTCAGCCGAGAACACCCGGCATTCCCCGCGCGATGGTTTTGACGGCTGCTTCGCGATCTCCCCGGTGCGCCGGGCTTTCTGGCCACCGTATCGCACAACGCGCTTGCGCACCTTGCGCTGGGCATCAGCGTCGGGATGCCAGGACCACGCGACTTGACCGTGCGCATCGACGTCGTTCGTCGGCGCGGCTCAGCCACGCTGCAACATCGACACGCCCACCGCATCCCGCCTCGACGTTCGTGACGACCGCGAAGCGCCCCTCTTGTGAGACGGGACGGGCAGATAGAAGCATAAATTCTGGAAAAAAGAAACAAGAATCTTCATGCTCGGGAGACTGGACAGAGACATGTGTTTGAGGCCGCAGTCAAAACGAGTTTTTCTGGCGTAGGCGATCTGGATGCGGATGAGGGGCAAAGAGACGACCGCGCACCAATGCCGACAAGACCGGCTCCCCGATCTGAACCGGACGAAAGCACTTGGCGCGCTCTATTGGAAGGTCGCCGTTGTCACTCAAGAGACCTCCAGCAAGAGGGTTAGACGGAGTGTGCCGTGGGTACGCCTTTTACGATCTCGTTTTGAGATCAAGTCCCTTCCATATTTCGAGTTCATCAGAGTCTTCATAGGCAATGCAGAGGCAGACATCGTCTCGCCCACCGGTTCTACGGGCAAATTCGATGCTGTGAATGGGGGCAGAGATAGATAGCGAAGAGTTTAGCGGCACGCTGACGATCATGCCGGCCTGAATCTGCCCACCTGCCATCTCGCCAGCCAGAACAAACAACCGGCGACTTTCAAGGGCGAAGGTCTCGTTCACACGAAAGCTGAACATCAGGAAGACCTGCATCATGATATCGTGCTTGTCTCTTCCTTGCTCGAAACAGACATTGATAGCAGTCCCCAACTTGCTTCAGAACACGTCGATCGTCGGAAACCGTGGCTCTCCGGTGATGCAATCCCAGAGGTAGACGGCGAGGCCGACGTCGCCGGTCCATAACGAATAGCGTCCGCGGCCGGCGACCATCTGGCCGCCGCGAACCTGCACGATGGCGGTCATCGCGAACTGGCGCGCGCGGTCGAGCCAAACCGGGTCGTGGGTGCGGCGATAGAGCTTGAGGAAGGCGTAGCCGTTTCCGCCGGTGCCGTGGCAGAGGTTCGAGCCCTTGGTCAGTGGTCCGGCGGCCCAGGTGAAGCGTCCGCCGTCCAGCAGCAGCGCGTCGAAGTCCGGCGTCGCGAACGGCGCGTCGGCAAAGGTCGTCACCATGCCCGGGGCACCATGACAGTGCTGACAGAGGAACAGCCGCTTCTCACGCTTGCTTCGCGGTCCCCATGTGGTTCCGATGTCATAGCGCCATGCGTTGGCCGCGAGCGCCTTCGGGACGAAGGCGGCCACGTGAGCCTGCTGTGCCGCCGTCAGCCAGTCCCATCCGAGCAACAACGGGATGACGTTGCCGGCGAAACCATGAACGGGTCCGAGGAAGCGGTCCTTGGCGCCATATAGATCCTGGGTCCAGAGCGGGCCCTGCGGTGTGTCCTCCAGCTCGGCCAACAGCCGTGCCGCCTGCACCTCGAACAGGCGGCGCCAGCGCGCTTCCCCGGTCATCCCCGCCATGTGGACCGCCGCGACCATCGACCCCGGCAGACCCCACATCAGCTCCCGGATCGGCAGTTCGTTGTTGTTCTCGGCGTGCCAATGAATGAGGTCGGCGAGGCTCGACAGTGGCGTGAGCCGCATGGCGAGCAGGGCGGCCCCCATCTCGCCACGGAGCAGCGAGCCATGTTTCTCGTAGTCGGCAGGCGAATTGGCTGCGTGGTCGATGACCGTCCGCTCCATCAGCCTGGACAGCACGGGGCGGAAATCCTTGGTCGCTCGGGTTGCGCCGACACGATGCAGGTAGTCGAGGGCCCAGATCACACCCGCGGCGCCCTTGTAGAAGCTGGGATCGCCGTCGGCGGTCCCGTCGTCGCTGGGGTGGGCCGGCCAGAAATGATCGGGATCGAATTGGGCGATCGCATCGGCCGCGATGTCTTCGATCGCGGCCAGGGCAATCGCTTCGTCCCAGGGAGTCTGGACCAGCGGCCGATGTCGTCCCAGGGTGATCATCGTGTCGGGCTCTCGGGTGCTGTCCGTCGGTCGCGTCAAGCAGGCAGGCCGCGGGGCGCATGATTGGCAACCAGCCTATCCAAAAGCCTGCCGTCGGTACACCATCGGTCCTATCGGATGATGGCTCGAGACGATGCCCAAGGTCCGCGGGGAATGAACATGCGCGAGACCCTTTCGATACGGTGCTACATCGCCGCGCCTCGGCCGGCGGTCTATCGAGCGCTGCTCGATCCGCGCGCGATCGCAAAATGGAAGGTGCCGGACGGGATGACCTGCGACGTGCATGCGTTCGACGCCCGTGAAGGCGGCGCGTTGCGGATTTCGCTTACCTATGACGTGCCGACCGGGACCGGCAAGACGACGGCGCACACGGATACGTATCGCGGTCGCTTTGTGAAGCTCGTCCCGAATGAGCAGGTTGTCGAAGTGGACGAGTTCGAGACCACGGATCCTGCGCTACGCGGCGAGATGACCATCACGATCACGCTCGCCGATGCGGATGGCGGGACCAAACTCCTTGCCACGCATGATGGACTGCCCCGTGGCGTATCGCCCGCCGACAACGAGGCCGGCTGGCGGATGGCGCTCGCGAAGCTCGCGGCGCTCGTCGAGGCGCGATAGGCCGGGCGTTCCGCTCATGCCCGCGGCAAACATGGGTATGCCGATCACCGGCCGCCGTTCACCGACGCGGAGCAAGAAAAGACCGATCAGAAAAAGCCGTGGCTCAGATCCGTCCCGTAGGTCAGCGCCATCGCCGACACCAGCAATATGGCGGCACAGAGCAGAAGGAACTGTTTGAGCAGTTCGTGTTTCGTACTGTCGGATGCTTCGGAAAATGCCTTATGAAATGCCTTGGTCAGAGCCGTCATTGCGACCTCGATCTCCTCCCGCCCTTGAGTAGGTCAAGGCAGCAGGCAGAAGGTTCATCTCGGCACAGATGCTGACCGGCATTGGACGCGAAAGTCCCGGCTGGACGAAGGCCGCCCGGTCTCCTCAGGCGCGGCGGCGGCAAGCCCGAGCAGGACGACGAAACCGCCGATCGGCGGCAAATGCTGGACATCGCAGTGGCGTAGGACGGTCGCTCCTGCCGCGGCAATGAGCGCCGTGCCAAGCGCCAGGCCGACGGTGGGACGGTCGCTCAGTGCTTGATCGCCATCCAACCGCCTTCTTGCGAGATCCGGAGCCGCACGCTTATTGAAACACCTTCACGGTGCGACGCTGTTTGGTGGAGACGGTCCAATTGACGTCGCAGGAGTCACCCGCGTTGATGCTGAGCGTCACGTTGAAGCAGACCTTGCTTTCGTCGGCGACCGCGCTCTTTCCGGTAAAGCACCCCGGACGTGTTTCGGAAAAGGAAAGAGCAGCGGTATCGGGTATCAGCTCCCAACCTGCGTCCGCCGCAGCGCATGTTTGCACCGGGCCTGCTGATTTGCCGACCGGCGCGCCTGTAGGATGATCGAGATGCATAGGTCCGCCATTGACCGATATGCTTTTTGTCTGCACGATCTCCTTCAAGATCGGTGGTGGAGGTAACAAAACGTCATTTGCAGCGAGACTGAGCGACGGCATCTGTACGACGGCGACAAATTCCGAGTTTGGTACTCGCTTGAAGACGTAGATCCGCTCTCCGGGACCGACGCTAGCCTCGACGATCTTGTCTTTCTGGTCGCCGACAACGCCAAACGACTCTCCGCCAATGACCTGAATGATGAGGGGATTGGGGTTCGGGATCGCGCTCTTAGGCTCGAAGCGGATTCGTAAGCTGACGATCTGCTGGCTGGGGCTCTTGGTCACCACAGCGGTCAGGGGCGATCTCGACTGAAGGCAGGCCGTGTAGGCGGCAAGGCCATTTTCATCGACGCCCGACGTCACCAGATGCTTCGCTTCGTCAACGCTATAGTTGAACCGCGTCTCTTGGTACATGCTGGCGCGCTTTGCCGCGAAGCTCTTGAAATCTCCAGCGAAATATTCGGGGATGATTGCGGAGGCAGACTTCTTTGCCTCTTCATAGTTCGCCTCATTGATCAACTTGAGCTGGGCGAGCATGACTGCAAGGGAAGAATCCTCGATGCGCATCGCCTTGAAAGCTTCGATATTGCAATCGCTCGCCTCACTGAAAGCCGCGCCCGAAGATCCCAACAGGGCCACGACAACAAAAATCGCAAGTCTCACGACAATTCTCCCTTTTCGAATGAGATTGAAGGGGCCAGAAAAGAATGTTTTGGTGAAATCGTGAGGCCAACGAAAAGTCGGCCATCCAGTGTCATCAGATTGCGCCTTGCCAAGAGCCAAAGCAATATCAAAACGCGTCGCAATCTCTGCCGGCAGCCCCGCCGTCAGGCGTCTCGAAGCGAGCAAGTGCAAAGGAACGAAATCATCAGCTGCCCGGATCGGCAGTTCGTCGTTCTTCTCGGCGTGCCAATGAATGAGGTCGGCGAGGCTCGACAGTGGCGTGAGCCGCATGGCGAGAAGGGCGGCCCCCACCTCGCCACGGAGCAGCGAGCCGTGTTTCTCGTAGTCGGCAGGCGAGTTGGCTGCGTGATCGATGACCGTCCGCTCCATTAGCCTCGACAGCACGGGGCGGAAGTCCTTCGCACGGTCTGTCGCACCGATACGGAGCAAGTAGTCCAGCCCCCCAGATCACCCCCGCCGCGCCCTTGTAGAAGCTGGGGTCACCGTCTGCCGTCCCGTCGTCGCTGGGATGGGCCGGCCAGAAATTGTCGGGATCGAACTGGGCGATCGTGTCGGCTGCAATGTCGTCGATCGCGACCCGAACGGCCGCTTCGTCCCAGGGGGTCTGGATCAGCGGCCGGTGGCGTCCGAAGGTGATCGTGATGTCGGGCTCCCCTGTGCTGCGCGCATCTCATCAGCTCGTGACTGCGGCCCATGCCGCCATCGCCTTGAATGGGAGAACCGACCGATCCCAGCAGCTCGGTTGTCAGGTGCTGTCAGCCGCACGACTGAAGTCGAGCGCCATGTGCGCCTCGTCGTAGTATCGGCCGCCGTCCTTCGCGGCTTTCAGCTCCAGGCCAAATTCCACGAAGCCGATGCTTTCGTAGAGCCGTCGCGCCGGCACATTGTCCTGGACGACGATCAGCTGAACGATCTCGACCTGCTCGCGCGCGACATCCAGGATGGCATTCGCCAACAGGCGCGCGAGCCCGCTCCGTCGAAAGGCTGGCTTAACGTACATGCCGAACAGCCGGCCCTTATGGGCGTGCTTCGGCCCCTGCTGGACGACGAAGCCCAGCGTGCCGACAAGCTCGCCGTCTCGAAAGGCGCCGAGGGTGTGGGTGTCCTCAAGCCGCCTGGCGAACCATTCGACGCCAAGCCCGTTCTCCAGCTCGAAGGTGCTGCCCATCGATTCCGGGCTGATCGTCAGCGCCTCCAGACGAAGGGCCTTGAAGCATGCCGCATCGTCGGCCCGCAGGCGCCGGATCGTTGCAGCAGGGCTCATGGACCGGCTTTCCATCGTCCTCGCGTGAAAAAATCTTCGCGTGAAAGCGGCGCCCTTGGGCGAGCGCTTCGCCGCATGCGCGTGCTCGACTCCTCGGCCTACGGGCCTTCACAGGCCGACATGCCAGCCGGCCTGCAAACAATGCGGCCTGCCGCAAGCGCAGGCCGCCAGACGTCACCTCACAGGAGCTGACCTCAGATGAGGCCGAGAGGTGAAGCCATCAAACTACTGGGCGCGCTTCAACCGCTTGATCTCGGCGACCTGAAACTTGCCGCCGGCCAGCAGGCTGCTGCAATGCAGCCAGACCTTGTTGCGATCCCAGCCCAGGAACGCCTTGGTCTCCGCACAGTCCGCGTAGTGCTTGTACCTGAGGGTGTCGGAGCAGGTCGTATCGAAATGCGAAAATTCCTGACCGGACAAGCTGCATCCGACCCAAGGCGCATTGCCCGACTTGAAGCTGGTCTCGCAGCCGCCGTTGCAGCTGCTGGCGGCTCTCTCCAGCTTGGCGATCCTGGCTTCCACGGAGTCCGACGCAACTGACGGCGCGCGCGCCGTCGACGACGCCGTCGACCGCGTGCGGCGCGAGATCCCGGTGTCGGCCGTGGTCTTCGACCTCTGGAGCTTTGTCGCCTGCTTCGGTGCGTCGACCGTTACGCCCGGAAGCGAGGGGGCGGAGCCTGGTGTGATTTGCGATGCGGCAGGACCGCACAGCAGGACGGTTGCCAGCACGGCGGCAGCCGAGGACACGACGACACTCGACGACAATCTCATGACAATATCCCTTCAGGGACGAACCTGCCGTCCCAATACATTGTGACCGCACTATATTACCTATCCGAAAATGGGAAACTTGGCTACTCAGCGCCGAAAAAATTCTGCGAATGATCGTCGTTTGCATCGCGATCGGGTGATGTGCCGGCGACGCATCCAGAGATTGCCGTGTCGCGATGGGAGGCGATTTCGGATCGGCAGAATGACGCGCAGGCTGGACCGCGGGCGGTTGGCCTGACGTCACCCGTCGGGAGGCGGAGCTATCAACGCAGTGCGGCAATAGGCTTCCACGCGGCATTGAAAGCAGGCCGCGTCCCGCGCGGCAGGCTGCAAGTTCCTTGTGGAGCAGCTTCGCTGGAAACTGCTAGAAGCGATCACGCACTCACAGGGGATGACGAGCTCAATGACAGCCAAGCGCGTGGTGTTCACCGGGGGAACAGGCAAGGCGGGCAGGCATGTACTGCCGCATCTGCAGAACAAGGGCTACGCGCTCCTCAACGTCGATCTCAAGCCGTTCGATCACCCCGGGATCAACACCCTGATCGCGGATCTGACGGACAGCGGCCAGGCCTTCAACGCGCTGACCACGCATCATGGCTTCGGCGGCTTCAACGCCGGCCGGCCGCCACGGGCGCCGGATGCGGTGGTGCATTTCGCCGCGATCCCGCGGGTGCTGATCGAGCCCGACAATGAGACCTTTCGCGTGAATACGATCAGCACCTACAACGTCATCGAGGCCGCGGCGAAGCTCGGCGTGCGCAAGATCATCATCGCCTCCAGCGAGACCACCTATGGCGTATGCTTCGCGGAGGGCGACAAGGACTTCAGGAGCTTTCCGCTCGAGGAGGACTACGACACCGACCCGATGGATTCCTACGGGTTGTCCAAGGTCGTGAACGAGAAGACCGCGCGCGCCTTTGCGATGCGCTATGGCATCGACATCTACTGCTTGCGCATCGGCAACGTCATCGAGCCGCATGAATACGACATGTTCCCGCGTTTCCTCGCCGACCCGCCGTCGCGCAAGCGCAATGCCTGGTCCTATATCGACGCTCGCGACCTCGGCGAGATCGTGCATCTGGCGATCCAGAAGGACGGGCTCGGCTTCCAGGTCTTCAACGCGGTCAACGACACCGTCACCGCAACGATGCCGACGCGCGAGCTGCTGCGCCGCTATTGTCCGAATGTGCCGGTGACCCGCGAGATGGGTGACGACGAGGCGCCGCTGTCGAACCGCAAGACGCGCGAGGTGCTCGGGTTCAAGGAAGCGCACAATTGGCGCAAATACGTGAAGGCGGGGTAGGGCAGCCGTAGGGCGGATGAGCGCAGCGTAATCCGCCATTCCGGCTGTTGTGCGCATAGCGGCTGTTCGCGCACGGGGCGGCCGATTACGCTGCGCTCATCCGCCCTACGGACCGGTGCCTTCCCTCACGCCATCCGCCGCCGGAGCGCGAGCATCGCCAGCGACAGCACGATCGTCCCGACGATGAACACGGCCGCCGCCGAGACGATCGCCGGGCT
Source organism: Bradyrhizobium sp. SZCCHNR1017 (assembly GCF_032381375.1). NCBI lineage: Bacteria > Pseudomonadati > Pseudomonadota > Alphaproteobacteria > Hyphomicrobiales > Nitrobacteraceae > Bradyrhizobium > Bradyrhizobium sp. SZCCHNR1017. The sequence goes on from NZ_JAUHIR010000013.1 coordinate 106,818, forward strand.
GATGTTCTCGCGGATGGTGGCGAACATCTGCCGCGCCAGGGTGCGCTGATTGGGACCGGCGACGAACAGCGTCAGCACCACCTCGTCCAGCGACGTCGCGAAAGCGAACAATGCGCCGGAGATGATGCCGGGCAGCGCGATGGGAAACGTCACCGAGCGTAGCACCACGGCGGGCGAGGCGCCGAGACTCGCGGCGGCCCGCTCGAGCTGGATATCGACGCCCTGCAAGGCCGAGGAGACGTTGACCAGCACGAACGGCACGGCGACGACGGTGTGCGCGATGATGACGCCGAGATAGGTGTTGGTGAGCCCGTAGCGCGAGAACATCAGCTGCATGCCGACGCCGAGCACCACCGCCGGCACGACCATCGGCAGCAGGAACACGGTGCGAAGCGTCGCGAACAGCAGCGAGGCGGGCTTGCCGCGCAGGCCGAGCGCGGCGAGCGTGCCGAGCAACGTTGCAAGGGCTGTGGTCCCCGCGCCGATCAGCAGGCTGTTGACGATCGACAGCCGCCAGGAGTCGGCGGTGACCAGCTCGCGAAACCAGCGCGTCGAATAGCCGGGAATGGGATAGTTCAGGAACACGCTGTCGGTCAGCGATAGCGGCAGCACCGCGATCAACGGCCCGAGCAGGAACACGATGACGGCGATCGCGAACAGCAGCTTGACGAGCGGCAGCCATTTCATGCGCGCTGCTCCTCGGTCGAGGTCAGCCGGATGTAGGCGGCGTAGAGCAGGATCGTCATCGCGAGCAGGACGAGGCCGAGCGCGCCGGCCATGCCCCAGTTCGCGGCTCCCGTGGCGTAGTAGGCGATCACCGAGCTGATCATCTGATCGTTGGCGCCGCCGATCAGCGCCGGCGTGATGTAGTAGCCGAGCGCGGCCATGAACACGAGCAGGGCGCCGGAGACGACGCCGCGCATCGACAGCGGCAGCAGGACGTGGACGAAGGCGCGCAGCGGATGCGCGCCGAGCGAGGCCGCCGCCGGCATCAGATTGCGCGGGATCGCGATCAGCACGCTGAAGATCGGCAGCACCATGAACGGCAGCAGCACATGCGTCATGGCGATGACGACGCCGAGCCGGTTGAACATCAGCGGCACCGGCGCTGACGTCAGGCCGAGCCCCTTCAAGGTGGCGTTGATCAGGCCGTTGTCCTGCAGCACGACATACCAGGCCGCGGTGCGTACCAGGAGGGAGGTCCACAGCGGCAGCAGCACCGCGCCGAGCAGGATCTGCCGGCGCCAGCCGTCGACCGAGGCGGCCACCATCGCGAACGGCAGGCCGATGAGGATGCAGGCCAGCGTCACCAGCGCCGAGGTCACGAAGGTCCGGATCATGATCAGGCGGTTGGCCGAGGCGCCCTCCGGCATCGCAGCGATATTGCCGGCGGCGTTGCGCTCGAGGTCGACAGCAGCGAGCAGGTTCTTGTCGGTCCAGGGCGAGGCGACGGCCTCGGCGATGGTCGTCCAATAGGAGGTCTCGCTCCAGCGCGAGTCGATTGCTGCGAGGTCGACCGCGTCGGTGCCGTCGAGCGCGCGGCGGGTCTTGCCGAGCAGGCTGCGGAATCCGGACTGCGCGCTGTTGAGGCGGCGAACGAGATCGCCGAACTGCTCGTCATTGGTCAGCTTGCGGATGTCGTCAATGAACGCGGCCTGTGCGGTTGCAGGAGGCACGCTCGTGCGGTCCCAGCGCGCCAGCGCCTTGTGGGTGCGGGGCAGGGACTCGGTCGCGACTGGATCGGATACAGCCGACTTCATCATCGTCACCAGCGGCACGACGAAGAACGACAGCATGAACGCCAGAAGCGGCGCCAGCAGCAGAAATGCCGTCAACCGTTGGCGGAAGACTGGTCGCATGATCCCACCACCCAGACGTCCGACGCCGCGAACGACAGCGCGACCTCGCTGCCGACCTCCGCAGCCTGACCGGCACGATCGCCCTTGATGATCAGCCGCTGCGCGCCGACCGTGGCGACCAGACGCACGTGATCGCCGAAATACACCGCATCCAGGATGCGCGCGGTCAGGCGGTTCGCGGTCGCCGCTGCATGATCGTTGGTCCGGATGGCCTCGGGACGGATCGAAACCTGCACCTTGCCGCCATCGATGCGGGCGGAGCCGGCATGCGCCGACAGCGTGAGGCCCGAGTCCGTCGTCAGCCGCATCACCTCGCCCGCGTGCTCGTCGAGCTTGCACGCCAGCAGGTTGGTCTCGCCGATGAACTCGGCGACGAATGGCGTGCGCGGCAGCTCGTAGATCTCGCGCGGTGTGCCGATCTGCTCGATCCTGCCGTGGTTGAACACGGCGATGCGGTCGGACATCGTCAGCGCCTCGTCCTGGTCGTGGGTGACGAAGACGATGGTGAGGCCGAGCCGGCGGTGCAGGTCGCGGATGTCGAGTTGCATCTGCTCGCGCAGCTTCTTGTCGAGCGCACCGAGCGGCTCGTCCATCAGCACCACCTGCGGCTCGAACACCAGGGCGCGGGCGAGTGCGACGCGCTGCTGCTGGCCGCCGGAGAGCTGCGCCGGTTTGCGCTCGGCCATGGCCGACAGCTTGACCATGTCGAGCACGCGGGCGACGCGCTGCGCGATCTCGGGCTTGGACGTGCCGCGCATCTTGAGCGGAAAGGCGATGTTGTCGCGCACGCTCATATGCGGGAACAGCGCGTAGTTCTGGAACACCACGCCCATGTTGCGCTTGTGCGGCGGCAGCCCATCGACCCTGGCGCCGCCGACCTCGATCGTGCCGCTGGTCGGCTGCTCGAAGCCGGCGAGCATCATCAAGAGCGTGGTCTTGCCGGAGCCGGAGGGACCGAGCAGGGCGACAAACTCACCGCGCGCGATATCGAGATCGAGATCGTCGACCACGGTCAGCGCAGCGAAGCGCTTGACCACATGCCGGAACGAGATGAAGGGGGTATCCATGACGGAGGCTTTCGGCGCGGACCTCGCCGGGACTCATGCACGAGGAGGGCAGGCGCGCGTCGCGACGACGATCATCGCGCGCCCGGTTTGCTGAAGCGGCGAGCCTCAGCGCGCGAGCCAGGCGTTGAAGCGCTTCGACAGCTCTTCAGAATTGTCGGTCCAGAAGCCGACGTCGAGCGCGATCGCCTGCTTCAGGTTGTCAGGCGTGGTCGGCAGCTCGGCGGCGAACTTTTCCGGCACCAGCTTGGCGGCGGCGATGTTCGGCAGGCCGTAGGCGATGTATTCCGGCAGCTTGGCCTGGTTCTCGGCCTGGCTCGCAAACGCGATGAAGTTCATCGCGGCATCCTTGTTCGGCGAGCCCTTCAGCACCACCCAGCTGTCGACAGCGTAGATGCTGCCCGGAAACACGAAACCGAAATGCTTGCCCTCGGTGCGGTTGATGGCGCTGATGCGGCCGTTATAGACCGAGGTCATCGCGACCTGGCCGGATGACAGGAGCTGCAGCGGCTGCGCGCCGGCCTCCCACCAGACGATGTCGGCCTTGAGCGCGTCGAGCTTCTTGAAAGCGCGCTCGACGCCCTCCTTGGTCTTCAGCACCTTGTAGACGTCGGTCGCCGGCACGCCGTCGGCCATCAGCGCGAATTCGAGCGTGTATTTGGCGCCCTTGCGCAGGCCGCGCTTGCCCGGAAACTTCGCCGTGTCCCAGAAGTCCGCCCAGGTCTTCGGCCCATCCTTGATCTTGTCGCCGTCATAGGACATGCCCGTCGACCACACGATGGCGCCGACGCCGCAATCGCTCACGCCGGCCGGGATGAAGCCTTTCTTGTCGCCGATCTTGCTCCAGTCGATCTTCTCATAGATGCCGTCGCTGCAGCCGAGCTCGAGCTCCTCGGCCTCGACCTGCACCGCATCCCAGTTCGGCACCCCGGCCTTCACCTTGGCCTGCAGCACGCCATAGCCGCCGTCCCAGCTCTCGTCGAGCACGGTGGCGCCGAGCTTGGCGGCGAACGGCTGGAAGTAGATCTTGCGCTGCGCGTCCTGATAGTTGCCGCCCCAAGACACCACCGTGAGATCGCGCGCCTGCGCCGCCGCGGCGACGCTCAGCATGGCTGCCGCCGCCACCAGCACCGTCTTCGAGACGGGGAGGGCCGCGCGTGGCGTCCCGTTCGACACCTTCACACCCGTGGGGCTGGTCCGCCGTGAAAACATGCTCGATGATCCGTCGCGCTTTGAAAGGTTCAAAAAAGCTATCGGCTGTTCCCAGCCGTGGCAAGCGCGAGTTTTGATCGTGAGATGATGCCATTTTGGCGCTAGGCGCCGCGCCGGCCGCGTTGCGGCAGGGCGTGTTGAGATCGTCCGCTGCCGGCGCATGGTCTGGTCCGGCGGGGGTCACGCCCCCGGGGACGTGTTTGGAGCGTTGCGGTCCTACAATCCGGCGCTGCAACCTTGATCGTCCGGGCAGGCAAGCGCCGGCACCGGTTCGCTCCCCGCCGAATTGTCGACGACGAGACCGAGCGCCGGTGTGCTCGTCGCCCGCGCACGGGTCGGAGCCGGCAGCCGCCGCGATGCACCGTGGGCGCCGATGCGTTCAAAACCCTCTGCTGTCTTCATCAGTCTGGCGGCGACAAGATGATTCAAAAAATCCATGTTGCAACTCCGTGTGGTCAAATGACCCGGCGGCCTGGTGCGGGACAGGCCGCCGGGTCGGCGCAACGTGCTGGAGTTGGCGTCCTCCATCTCGCTGCGCTGGTCTGTGATCCGTTTCACAGTCCTGTAGAATTGATCGTGAAACGGATCATCCGGGGAGCGTGATCGGGACGCCGACTGCCATTTGTCTCTACGAATCAAGAGACGATCGCGTTTCCGGGCGCTCGACATCACGCGCGTTCACATTCTTGTTTACTCCGCGGGTTGAGCCGCCACCGTGCCGTGGCCGCCGTGCTGGGTGAGCGGCTTCATGCCGGTCAGCGTCCGCAGCAGCACGTAGAACACGGGCGTCAGGAACAGGCCGAACACGGTGACGCCGATCATGCCGGAGAACACCGCGACGCCCATCGCGCGCCGCATCTCCGAGCCGGCGCCGGTCGAGAGCACCAGCGGCAGCACGCCCATGATGAACGCCATCGACGTCATCAGGATCGGCCGCAGCCGCAGGCGGCTGGCCTCGATCGCCGCGCGCAACGGCGTGCGCCCGGCGAATTCGAGCTCGCGCGCGAATTCGACGATCAGGATCGCGTTCTTGGCGGAGAGGCCGACGAGCACGATCAGGCCGATCTGGGTGAAGATGTTGTTGTCGCCCTTCGAGAGGTAGACACCGAACATCGCCGCCAGCAGCGCCATCGGCACGATCATCAGGATCGCCAGCGGCAGGGTCAGGCTCTCATAGAGCGCGGCCAGCACCAGGAACACCAGCAGAATCGCGAGCGGAAACACCCACAGGCCGGAGTTGCCGGCGATGAACTCCTGGTAGGTCAGGTCGGTCCATTCGAAGGCGAAGCCGGGCGGCAGCACCTCGGCCGCGACCCGCTCGGCGGCCGCCTGCGCCTGGCCGGAGGAGAAGCCGGGCGCCGCTGCCGCGTTGATATCCGACGACAGGAAGCCGTTGTAGCGGATGGCGCGTTCGGGACCTGCGCTCTGTCGCACGTTGAGCAGCGCCGACAGCGGCACCATGTCGCCGGAGGCGGAGCGCACCTTGAGCTGGCGGATATCGTCGGCACGGGCGCGGAACGGCGCGTCGGCCTGCACGCGCACCGAATAGGTGCGGCCGAACTTGTTGAAGTCGTTCACGTAGTAGGAGCCGAGGTAGATCTGCAGGGTGTTGAACACCTCCGTCACGGGGACGCCGAGCTGCAACGCCTTGGTGCGGTCGATGTCGGCGAACAGTTGCGGGACGTTGACCTGGAAGCTCGAGAACACGCCGGCGATCTCCGGCGACTTCTGCAGGCCGGCCATGAACGCCTTGGTGACGTCGTTCAGAGCTTCGTAGCCGAGGCCGGCGCGGTCCTCGATCTGCAGCTTGAAGCCGCCGATGGTGCCCAAGCCGTTGACCGGTGGCGGCGGGAACATCGCGATGAAGGCGTCCTGGATGCCCGCATATTTCTTGTTGAGCTCCATCGCCAGCGCGCCGCCGGACAGCGACGGATCCTTGCGCTCGTCGAACGGCTTCAAGGTCGAGAACACGATGCCGGCATTGGAGGAGTTGGTGAAGCCGGAGATCGACAGGCCGGGGAAGGCGACCGAGCTCTCGATCCCGGGCTGCGTCAGCGCGATGTCGCTCATCTTGCGGATCACCTCCTCGGAGCGGTCCAGCGTGGCGCCGTCCGGCAGCCGCGCGAAGCCGACCAGATACTGCTTGTCCTGGCCCGGCACGAAGCCGCCCGGCACCTGCTTGAACAGCACGGCGGTAGCGCCGACCAGCAGGACATAGAGGATCATCACCGCGGCCTTGCCGGTGATCACCTTGGACACGCTACCGCTGTAATTGTTGGAGGCGCGGACGAAGGCGCGGTTGAAGCCGCGGAAGAACCAGCCGAGACTCTTGTCGAGGATGCGGGTGAGACGATCCTTCGGCTCGTGGTGGCCCTTGAGCAGCAGTGCCGACAGCGCCGGCGACAAGGTCAGCGAGTTCACCGCCGAGATCACGGTGGAGATCGCGATCGTCAGGGCGAACTGCTTGTAGAACTGCCCGGTCAGGCCGGAGATGAAGGCGAGCGGCACGAACACCGCGACCAGCACCAGCGCGATCGCGATGATCGGCCCCGACACCTCGCGCATCGCCTGGTAGGTGGCGTCGCGCGGCGACAGGCCGCTCTCGATGTTGCGCTCGACGTTCTCGACCACGACGATGGCGTCGTCGACGACGATGCCGATCGCGAGCACCAGGCCGAACAGGCTGAGCGCGTTGATCGAGAAGCCGAACAGATGCATCACGGCAAAGGTGCCGACAATCGAGACGGGCACCGCCAGCAGCGGGATGATCGAGGCGCGCCAGGTCTGCAGGAAGAGGATCACGACGATCACGACCAGCACGATGGCCTCGAACAGCGTGTGCACGACGGCCTCGATCGAGGAGCGCACGAACTGGGTCGGGTCGTAGACGATGTGGTACTCGACGCCCTCCGGCATCGTCTTCTTGATCTCGGCCATGGTGGCGCGGACGTTGTCCGAGATCTGCAGCGCGTTGGAGCCGGGCGCCTGGAAGATCGGGATCGCCACGGCCTGCTTGTTGTCGAGCAGCGAGCGCAGGCCATATTCGGAGGCGCCGAGCTCGATGCGGGCGACGTCGCGCAGCCGCGTGATCTCGCCATGCGTGCCGGTCTTGACGACGATGTCGGCGAACTGGTCCTCGTTCGACAGCCGGCCCTCGGCATTGACCGAGAGCTGCAGGTCGAGGCCCTTGACGCTCGGTGATGCCCCGACCACGCCGGCGGCGGCCTCGACGTTCTGCGCCTGGATCGCCTTGACGATGTCGCTGGCGGAGAGGCCGTGCTCGGCCGCCTTCTGCGGATCGACCCAGACCCGCATCGAATAGTCGCCGGCGCCGAACAGCTGCACGTCGCCGACGCCGTCGATGCGCGCCAGCCGGTCCTTGACGTTGAGCACCGCGTAGTTGCGCAGGTACGTCGTGTCGTAGCGGCCGTTCGGCGAGATCAAATGCACGACCATGGTGAGGTCGGGCGAGCTCTTCTTGGTGATGACGCCGAGCTGGCGCACGACATTGGGCAGCCGCGGCTCGGCCTGCTGTACGCGGTTCTGCACCAGCTGCGTGGCCTTGTCCGGATCGGTGCCGAGCTTGAAGGTGACCGTGAGCGTCATCGCGCCGTCGGTGGTCGCCTGGCTGCTCATATAGAGCATGTTCTCGACGCCGTTGATCTGCTCCTCGATCGGCGTCGCCACCGTCTCGGCGATCACCTTCGGATTGGCGCCGGGATAGGTCGCGCGCACCACCACGGAGGGCGGCACGACGTCGGGGTATTCGGAGATCGGCATGGAGAACAGCGCGATCAAGCCGCCGAGGAAGATCAGCGTCGACAGCACGCCTGCGAAGATCGGCCGATCGATGAAGAATTTGGAGAGGTTCATGGGAGGCCCCGTGGTCGGGAGATGTCAGTGGCTCTGATTGGCTTCGGTCGTCGAGGGGCGCGATGTTCACCCTCCCCTGGAGGGGGAGGGTCGGCTCGCATGAGCGCAGCGACATGCGAGACGGGGTGGGGTGGCGGCCCCTCCGCGCGTGCGGTGCTCAATTGAGACGAACCCGCGACGCACGGATGCTGAGGAGGTGCGAGCAGGTTTTCACCAACTGAGACCGTCACCCCACCCCGCCGCGCGCTGTGCGCGCGTCGACCCTCCCCCTCCGGGGGAGGGTGGGCATCGCGTGTGTAGGTGACCGCCATTGTCGATCATGATCAGCGCTGCGCTAGTCGCTTGTTGTCAGACGCCGCTCCATCGCGTGCGCCCATCGCGGCCACCTGCGTCTTCAACAACGCACCTGGCCGCACCCGCTGGAGGCCATTGACCACCACGCGCTCGCCGGGCTTGAGGCCGGCGGAGATGATGCGCAGGCCATCGACGCTGCCGCCGAGGCTGACCGGGCGATAGACAGCGCGCTCGTCGTCGCCGACCACCATCACGAATTTCTTGTCCTGGTCGGTGCCGATGGCGCGCTCGTCGAGCAGCACCAGCGATTGCTGCTGCGGCTGGCCCATGCGCACGCGCGCGAACTGGCCGGGGATCAGCCGGCCGTCCTCGTTCTTGAACACGGCGCGGACGCGGATCGTGCCGCTCTGCCCGTTGACCTGATTGTCGATCAACTGGATATGGCCGGATGCCGTGATGCCGCCCGAGGTCGTCATCTCGACCGGGATGCGGTCGAGATTGCCGCGTTTGCCCGAGCCGTCGGCAATCGCCGACAATGCGCGCAACACCAGCTCTTCGGTGGCGTCGAAGCTCGCATAGATCGGGTTGACGGACACCAGCGAGGTCAGCACCGGCGAGGCCGACCCGGCGGCGACGAGGTTGCCGACCGTGACCTCGATCCGGCCGACCCGGCCGTCGACCGGCGCGCGCACCTGCGTGTAGTCGAGATTGAGCTTGGCTGTCTGCAAGGTCGCTTCGGCGGCCTTGACGTTGGCGATCGCTTCGCGATTGCCGTTGTCGCGCTGGTCGTAATCGCGCTTGGTCACGATGGAATTGCCAACCAGCTGCGCGCCGCGCTCCAGTTCGTTGGCGGCGAAGGCGGCGCGGGCGCGCGCCGCTTCCAGTTGCGCCTGCGCCCGGTCGACCTCGGCGGCGTAGGGCGCCGGGTCGATCTTGAACAGGACGTCGCCAGCCTTGACCAGCGAGCCCTCGGTGAAATTGGTGCCGAGAATGGCACCGGCCACCCGCGGCCGGATCTCGACCCGCTCGACGGCTTCAAGCCGGCCGGAGAACTCGTCCCACAGGCTCGCCTGGCGCGGCTCGACGACGGCAACCGTCACGGGGACGGCCTGTTCGGGGGCCGCGGCGCGGGCCGCATTCGGCGCGGAACTGAAGTGGAAATATTGGGAGCCGGCATAGGAGCCGGCGGCAATCACCAAGCCGGCGGCGGCGACGGTGCTCAGCCACCGCTTCAGGCGGCCGGAAGAACGAATTTCGGACGAAGGCATTGGCGCGCTCCAGATTTGTAGTGCTCGCTACAAATGTGGCGCTGGCAACCCGTTCGCAAGAGACTTATGTAACGGATGCTACGAAAATAGTAGCCCGACTTTCGGCGGACTGCGCCAGATCAAAGAAATCGCGTTCAAGAACAACTAGATAAGAATCAGACGGGGCGGAGACGGAACAGGAGTTTTGCAGATGGGCATCGGACGGCCCCGGACTTTCGATCGCGACACCGCGCTGGACCAGGCGATGGAGGTGTTTTGGCGCCATGGCTATGAGGGCGCCACCATCGCCCAGCTCACCGATGCCATGGGCATCAACCCGCCCAGCCTCTATGCCGCGTTCGGCAGCAAGGAGGCCCTGCTCAGGGCCGCGCTCGACCGCTACACGGCGCGACGGGAGGCCTGGATGGACGAGGTGCTGAGCGCGCCGACCGCCCACGAGGTCACCGCGCGGATGCTGATGGGCGTCGCCGAGAAACAGACCGATCCCTCCAATCCGCCCGGCTGCCTGCTGGTGCAGGGCGGTCTCGCCTGCGGCTCCGGCTCTTCCAACGTGCCGTTCGAGCTCGCGGCCCGCCGCGCACAGACCGAGGAGCAGCTCCGGCACCGTTTCGAGCGCGCCAAGCGCGAAGGCGATCTGGCTGAAGCCGCCGACCCCGCTGCGCTCGCGCGCTATGTTTCCGCCGTGATCACCGGCATGAGCGTGATGGCGTCGTCAGGCGCCGACCGCGAGGCATTATCCCAGGTCGCCGTCGTCGCGATCAAGGCGATCGAGGATCAGTCGGTGAGGGCGCCGGCGGCGGCGAACTGATCGACATCATGCGCTGAGCGGCGGGTGCTCTGCCGTCGCAAAGTCTTGTGCTCGTGGGCGCAATGCGATCCCCTGCGGCCGCCTCATTGTCATCGCGCGAACCAAGAGCAATTCCTCCATGCGTGTCTTCTCCGCCGCCCTTGCCACCGAGACCAACACTTTTGCGCCGATGCCGACGGGGCTCGCGACCTTCCACGAGCGTGCCTACTTCCCGGCCGGAACGCATCCGGACAAGATGCAGATGCATGGCGGGCCACTATGGGCGGCGCGGCAGGTCGGGCCATCGAAAGGGTGGACCTTGATCGAGGGGCTGGTCGCCGCAGCGGTGCCGAACGGGCTCGTCACCCGCGCCGCGTTCGAAACCCTGCGCGACCAGATCCTCGCCGACCTCGAAGCCGCGCTGCCGGTCGACATGGCGTTGATCGGCCTGCACGGCGCGATGATCGCCGACGGCTATGATGATTGCGAGGGCGAGCTGCTCGCGCGCATCCGCGAGATCGTCGGACCCGATGTGGTCATCGGTGCGACGCTCGACCCCCACGTTCACATGAGCGAGCTGATGGTCAGAAGCGCCGATCTTCTGATCTGCTGGAAGGAATATCCGCACACCGACATTCTCGAGCGGGCCCAGGATCTGGTGAAACATTGCACCGAGCTCGCCGAGAAGCGGCTGAAGCTGCAGAAGGCCCTGGTCGACACCGACATGATCGTCACCCTGCACACCACGCGCGAGCCGGTGCGCAGCTTCGTCGACCGCATCACCGCGCTGGAAGGCAAGGACGGCGTCGTCTCGGCCTCGATCGTTCACGGCTTCGGCTGGGGCGACACGCCGTCCATGGGCACCAAGGTGCTGGTCTATAGCGATGCCGCCGTCGATCCCGATGGCGCCAAGGCGCAGGCGCTGGCGCGCAAGCTGGCGGACGAGCTGATCGGCATGCGCGAGGCGGTGACCGAACGCATGCCCGGCGTCGATGCTGCGCTCGACCAGGCCTTGGCGAAGGACGGCACCATCGTGCTCGGCGATGCCAGCGACAATCCCGGCGGCGGTGCGCCCGGCGATTCCACGTTCATCCTGCGCCGGCTGCTCGACCGCAACATCGGCAATGCCTGCCTCGGTCCGCTCTGGGATCCGATCGCGGTGCGCATCGCCTTCGATGCCGGCGTCGGCGCCAAGCTGCCGCTGCGGATCGGCGGCAAGATCGGGCCGCTGTCGGGTGATCCCGTCGATGCGACCTGGGAGATCAAGGCGCTGAAGGAGAATATGGTGATGACGGGCCTTGCCGGCACGCCCGCCAAGCTCGGCGATTGCGCGTTGATCGGGAGCAATGGCGTCGAGGTCGTGATCACCACGTTCCGCTGCCAGGCGTTCGGCACCGACTTCTTCACGCAGCTCGGCTGCGATCCTGCCACGCGCAAGCTCGTCGTGGTGAAATCCGCCCAGCATTTCCGCGCGGCATTTGCGCCGATCGCGGCCGACATCATCATGGTCGATGCGCCCGGCGTGGTCGCGCGCGACGTCACGACGTTGCCCTACAAGAAGATCAAGCGTCCGAAATGGCCGCTCGATGAGTTGCCGCAATCATCGCGAGCATGATGTCCCAGAATGCGACGATCATCGCATCGCCGTTAACGTTCGGAACGCGGCTGGAACGAACCGCGTCCGAATCGCTTGCGAATCACGGTTTGAGATCTGTTCACGGCTAGATGTCGTAGCTCTCGGAGATGGCGCGCAACATGCAGCGCCGGCGATTCTGATCGTGCGGCTCGGCTTTCGTCAGAAGGTTAAAGGCGCAGAGGCGCGCCGGCGTTGTTGGAGAGAACGCGACGCCCCCACATGCGGGGGCGGGCCCGCTCACATCGTCGACGTTCCGAACCGTCGCATCCACGCCGCCCTCAGACCGATCGGTGTTGGCGAGAACGGGCCCGGCGGTGCGCGCGTGATCAGGGCGACCAGCAGGAGCGCGGCGATCGCGAGCCAGAAGCACAGCCAGAACGCATCGAGATAAGCGAGCACGTTGGCCTCGCGCTGCACCTGCGCGGCCAAGGTCCCGACGGCGCGGGCCTTGGCCTGGCCGCCGCCATGCGCGGCGAAATAGCCGGTCAGTCGTTGCAGCGCGCGCGCGACGTCGAGATCGCCGCTCTGGATGTTGAGGCCGAGATAGGCCGAATGCACCTGCTCGCGCACCCGCAGCCACGTTCCCATCAGGGCGACGCCGATTTCGGCGCCGCCGAGCCGCATCACCTGGATATAGGCCGCAAAGGACGTCGCCCGCGCCGGATCGGAATTCGACAGCGCGAGGATGATGATCGGAAGCAAGGTCAGGGCCTGTCCGATCGACTGCAGCACGACGATGACGATGAAATCCTCGCGCGCCCAGGCATGGGTGATCTGGGTGCCGAGCAGATTGGCCGCCGCGAAGGCACTGAGACCGAGCACGACGACGATGCGGGGATCGAGATGGCGAAGCAGGACGATCGACAGCGGCACCAGCACGACCATCGGCAGCGCGCCGTAGAACAACAGCAGCGAGCCGCTCTGCTCCGGCCGCAACTGCGTGATGGTGACGAGGAAGTTCGGCACCAGCGACGCATTCGAGAGGCTGGTCAGCGTGTAGAGCAGGATCACGACCAGCGACAGCCCGATGTTGCGCGAGAACAGCACGTTGAAATGCGCCCATGGCTGCGGGGCGAGCGCCTCGTTGACGAGGAACAGGACGAACAGCGCGGCGCCGCCGCACAGCAGCGCCATCACCGTGCCCGATTGCAGCCAGTCGAGTCGGTTGCCCTGGTCGAGACCGGCATAGATCATCGCCACGGCGCTGCCGAGCAGCAGCATCCCGCCCCAGTCGGCGTTCTCGAGCAGCGCGCGGTTGACGGGCTCGGCCGGGGTGCCGAGATAGACCATCAGCGCCATCAGCGGCGCCAGCACGACGCCCTGCCAGTACAGCCACTGCCAGCCGAGATGCTCGACATAGAAGCCGACCAGCGAGGTCGAGGTATCCAGCGCGAAGCCGACCCGGATCGCATAGATCGAGATCGCCGGCAGCCACCAGCGGATCGGCAGGTTGCGGAAGATGATCATGAGCGTGGCCGGCACGAAGGTGCCGAGCAGCATGCCGTGCAGGATCGCGAGCGCGATCAAGGTCGGATAGTCGCGCACGAACGGAATGATCAGGGACAGCACCGCATAGATCAGGCTGGGAATACCCAGCACACGGCGCAGACCGAACACGGTCGCGAGCCACGCCACGGCTGGCGCGATGACGATCTGCGAGCCGATCGCCGCGGTGGACAGCCAGGCGCCCTCGTCAAAACCGAGCGAGAACGCGCCGCGCAGATCGGGCAGGCCGACTGAGGTCAGCCGGCTGTCGAAATTCGCCAGGAACGAGCCGAGCAGGACGGCGCCGACGGCAAACAGCGGATGCGCCGCCTGGCCGCCGCGCGACAGCGGTCCGCGATCGGTCTCACTTGGCGCCATCGGCCTGGCCGGTGGTGCGGATGTGGGTCACGACCGACATGCCCGGCAGCAGCCGCGCGAGCAGCGGCTGGTCGCCGTCGAGGGCGATGCGGACCGGAATGCGCTGCACGACCTTGGTGAAGTTGCCGGTGGCATTGTCGGGCGGCAGCAGCGCGAATTGCGAGCCGGAGGCCGGCGCGATCCGCTCGACGCGGCCATGCAGCCTCTGGCCCGGGAACGAGTCCACGGTGACCTCGACCGGCTGGCCGGGCGCGACATGGGTGAGCTGCGTTTCCTTGTAGTTGGCGATGACGAAGACATGCGGCAGCGGCACCACCGCGATCAGGCTGCTGCCGATATTGACGTAGTCGCCGACCTGCACCTGGCGCTGTCCGACGACGCCGTCGAATGGCGCGGTGATCCTGGTGTAGCCGAGCTTGAGCCGCGCGGCGGCGAGCGCGGCCTTGGCGCCGGCGAGATCGGCGCCGCGCTGCTTCTTGGTGCCGGTGAGCACCTCGAGCTGATGACGCTGCGCGGCGATCACCGCGCGGCTCGCGCGCACGTCCGCCTGTGCCTTGGCATAGGCGGCCGTTGCCTGTTCCAGCCGCTGCTTGGTACCTGCCTCGCTCTGCGACAGCGACTGCTGGCGCTCTTCCTCCTGCCTGGCCTGCACCTCGGCCGCGCCGGCCGAGACCTGCTGCGCCTCGGCCTGGGCGATGGTCGCGTATTGCAGCTCGACCTGGTTGCTGAGGTTGTCGAGCGCCGCCTGCGCCGCTTCGACATTGGCCTCGGCCTGCGACACCTGTGCCTCGTAGTCGGCCGGATCGATCTGGACCAGCAGGTCGCCGGCCTTGACCTGCTGGAAATCGCTGACCGCAACCTTCGTCACCTCGCCGGCCACGCGGCTCGAGAGCTGCGTCAGGTCGGCGCGCACATAGGCATCGTTGGTCGACTGGGTCGTTGCGTTGCCGGTCCAGGCGTTCCAGCGCGTGGTCGCGAGAGCCACGAAGGCGAGCGCTGCGATCACCGCAAGCAGTGGAATGCCGAGACGCGCCCAGAGCCCGGGCGCCGCGGCGGGCGGCGTCGATGCAGCGCGCGCCGCCGCGTCGACGTTGCTCGGTGTTTCACTCAAGGGACGCCTCCTGCATCGGCCGACGCTGATCAGTCCGACGACTCGTACCCCATTCTGCGCCGCGTGCCACCTGGACTCTGGATCGTGAGCCATGCGTCGCGGCGCATGGACATCTGCGCGCCGAACGGAACCCGCGGGCGATCGGACCGTGATGAACCAGCTAACAGGCCAGCAGGTTGAGCACAGTCACAGCCCGCGATCGCCGCGCCGGGATCGCGCCGACGACATCGGCGCCGGATTCGCTGCCGCGACCAGCCCGCGCCTGATGTCCCAGAATGCGACGTCGCGCGCGCTCACGTTAACGTTCAGAACGCGACTTGAACGAACCGCGTCCGAATCAGCGGCGCAGCCCGGTACGAGGTCTGTTCACGGCTAGATGTCGTGCCGTCATCGCGTGACAGCAGCTATTCGGCGTCACTTGACCGCAATTTGGACGACCGGCTGGGTGCGAGAGCGTTAAGAGCACGGAGCGGCCTGCCGCCCAGCGGTTGTCGGTGACGCCGGCCGGCGCGCGCTGCCCGGTTGCAGCGGTCGCCTCGCTGGGTCACATTTCTCATCCGCGACTTGGGTCCAGCCGTTTGCTGATCAGAAGGCTTTCATGCATGGGTCACAAGGGAGCGATCCTGGTTGCCGGCGGCGCCGGCTACATCGGGGCTCATTGCTGCAAGGCTGTCGCCGGGGCCGGCTACGTGCCGATCTGCTACGACAATCTGTCCACCGGCCATCGCCGCTTCGTGCGATGGGGACCGCTGGTGGTCGGCGACATTGCCGACAGCGCCAGGGTGGCTGACACCATCCGCGCCCACGCGGTCGACGCGGTGATGCACTTGGCCGGGCCGAGCACGATCGGCGAATCCGTCGCCGATCCGCACAAATATTATCTGAACAACGTCGTCGGCACCTTGGGCCTGCTGCAGGGCATGCGCGAGGCCGGCTGCGCGCGGCTGGTGTTCTCCTCGACCGGCGCGGTCTATGGCGACGCCGGGCGGGATCCGATTCCCGAGAGCGCCGCGGGATCGGCCCTGAATCCATACGGCCGCTCGAAATACATGATCGAGCAGATCCTGGCGGACTATCAGGCAGCCTACGGCCTGTCGGCCATCGTGCTGCGCTACTTCAACGCCGGCGGCGCCGACGCGTCAGGCCTGATCGGTGAGTTGCGCGATCCTGAGACGCACCTGATCCCGCGCGCGCTGATGGCGATCCTCGGCCACGTGCCGGACTTTGCGATCTTCGGCACCGACTATGACACACCCGACGGGACCGCCGTGCGCGATTACGTTCACGTCGACGATCTCGCGGCAGCCCACATCGCGGCGATGGAGCGTCTGCTGCAGACCGGTTCGGGTGGCACCTACAATCTCGGGACCGGCCGCGGCCATTCGGTGCGCGAGATCGTCGATGCAATCGGCAGGGAGACCGGCGAACGGGTCCCGCTGGTGGTGCGCGCGCGCCGCGCCGGCGATCCACCGGTCCTGGTCGCAGATCCCCATCTTGCCCGGCAGGAGCTCGGCTTCGCGGCGCATCGGTCCGATCTCGGCACGATCATCCGCTCGGCCTGGACCTGGCACCAGACCGCGCACCCCCGGATCGCATGAGGCCGATGCCGCGTCCGGAGGCTCGTCGGGGAAGCTGTTACGCCGCGGCCGGCGGCGTGTGGGCGAACTCGTCCACGAAGCTCATCTCCGCGCGCTCGTCGTCGACCGACCAGCAGCCGATCTCGGAAGCGCCCCGGAAGAAGTGGACGCTGTGGACCGGTGAGCGGAAGTCGTCGCCGCGAATGATCTGGAGCAGGGTCTGCGCCACGCGGCGGTGATCGCCGGGGAGCCTGAGGTCGAAGAATGCGTCGCCATAGCCCGGCAGGATGGTGCCGGCCGAATCGCGAACTTCCATGCGCAACTGTGCCATGCTCGCATTCAACGACAGCAACGGTTTCCGCCCGGTAAATGCCGCCGCGCCGGCGCAGGTGATCTCACCATGGAGCGCGTAGCGCGCTGATCGCCATCAGCGAAGCGTGGACGAGGTGCTCTGACAAGAGGCGCCGTTCGAGCAAGCGGCCAGCCTTGTCAGCAGCGGATCGCATCGGCCGCGGTGGCCGGTGGGATGATCGCGCAAGGGATCACCGGGCCTTCTCCAGCACCGGGCGCTCTGCGGTGACGAGGGCTGCCGGGACAACCGCTTCATTGCGGGGGAGGATCGGCAGTTCGAACAGGACACGCGTGCCAGTCGGCTGGTTGGCGCTCAGGGTGAGACGGCCGCGAAGCTGCTGGACCATCCCCTTGATCATCCGGAACCCCAGGCTTGTGCGCGGTTGATCGATGTCGAAACCATCGGGCAGACCGACGCCCTGATCGGACACGCTGAGCTGCAGGCAACCGTCGATGTCGCGGGCGGAGATGTCGATCGGTCCGTCCTGGCCAGGATAGGCATGTTTCACGGCGTTGCTGACCAACTCATTGAGCAGGAGACCGAGAGGCACGGCGTGATCGGCCGACAGCCGTATCGGGTGGGCATCACAGTTCAGGATATGCGCTCCCGCGACGCGTTGCAGCCTCTTGCAGAAGTCTATGAGGAAGACGTCGACGTCGATGAAGCCGATCTGTGATGCCCGCGAGAGATGATCATGAACCTGGGCAATGGCTGCCACGCGCGATCCGGCCTCGCCGAGGGCAAGCTTGGCCTCAACGGAATCCGTCCCGAATGCCTGCACCCGGAGCATGGCCACGACGGAAGACAGGCTGTTCTTGACGCGGTGACCCATTTCGCGCGTCAGCATGGCTTGATGGTCCAAGGCGTCCCGGAGCCGCGTCTCCTCATGCAGGCGCTCGATTGCAATCCCGACGATGTCGGCGAATTCGGTGAGGAAGGCAGCGTCCGCCTCGTCGAAGCGGCGGGGGGCCGGACTGTCGACCTGGAGCACGCCGAAATAGCCGCCGCCTCGTCCGCCGCGATCGATCCGGACGCTGATCGACGTCTTGATGCCGCGGTCTACCGGAAGCCCCGGTATCTCGAAGCGATCATCCGGGGGAGCGCGACCGGTGATGATGGCTTGACCCGTCTGGAAGGCGCGTCCGGCAGGCGAGGTACTGTCCACGACGAACGATGATTGTTCGACCGAGCTCGGCCATCCGTACCCCGCGCGGACCAGCTGTCTCTTTCCGTCCGCCACGAATTCCATCACCATCGCGAACGGTGCATTGAGGCCCTTGGCACCGAGCGCGGCGGCGCGCTGAAGAGCGACGTGGATGTCGCGGGTCTGCAATGCAGCACGACTGAATTCGGCGAGCGCAGATTGTTGGATGAGCCTGTAGCTGCGCATGTCATTCCGGACGCCCGCGCGCTCGAGAAGGATCGGAAAAGCGGTATCTTGGCTCTGATGTCCCAACACGCGGATTCTCCAAAACAGAACGCACCCCGACTACAAATTCCCCGCGGCTCTCTTCCTTACGATTTGATATTGTAGGGCTATTGTGTTGCCGTTCACCGGCCGGAGTCTGAGCAAAAGCGGACATGGTCCAGTTTGCCGCAGCGCAATTCGTCGCGAGCCGGATCGAGGCGAAAGGCGCCCCGGCTCGCGTCGAGGGGGCGCTTGGCAGTTGCACCTGACGCTTGCCGTGCCCGCGCGCTCATCCAGAGGACCTTCCACGGAGAGCGGGCACCGGCGCCGCGGCGCGACGCGCGCTCTTGCAGCCCGTCAGAGGGTGGGCGGCACCATCCTCACGGAAACCGCCATATGCGCGATCGGCCAGCCTTGAGCCGGGCGGCAGGCCGGGTTGGCGCGCCGGCCAGATCCGCTCATTCGGCGGCCATTCTTTTGGGCCGCTCGGTGGTGTGGCCCACCGACAGCGAGCCGTGGGGCGTGTGACAGATGGATCCCGTCGAAGGGGTGTGTCCTGTCCGAATCCGTCAACGACCTCAATTTCATCCGTGAATGCCTGCGTCTGGCGGCGGATTTCACGCAACTTGCGCGCGATGCCGTCGATCCGGACCTGCAGGCGCATTGTCTGCGGATGGCCGCCTTCTGGACCGATCGGGCCGCCGGAAATCCCGGCGCGGAATCGGACGATCCGAGTCAGTGAAATCGCCGGATGCGCGATGAGCGAGCAGGGCCGTTGTTGCGGCGCGGCGGGGGAGCCTTGCGTGCGGGAGCTCGTGAGCAATTTTGCTCGGACTTGCCGGTCGAGAGCGCCCAAGAAACGGGGGCGACGGCGCGGACAGCCGCCTCTGCGCCGTGGCCTCCGTCCCTCATCGTGGCTTGTCAGTTTTGGAATGATCAAGGCGCAAACCGATCGCGATCTGCGGAGCAATCAGCTGCTCGATGCCCTGGCGCCGGACAGCCGCGGCCGGATCGAGCCGCACCTCGAGCCCGTTGATTTCAAGCTCGGCGCCGTGGTCTGCGAGGCGGGCGGCCATCTCCGGCATGCCTATTTCCCGAGAGGATCGGTGTTGTCGCTGTTGACCGTGCTGGAGAACGGCGACGCCATCGAGACGGCCAATATCGGTCGCGAGGGCGCCTTCGGCCTCTTCGCCGCCATGTACAGCCGGGCCTCCTTCAACCGTTGCATCGTTCAACTCGAAGGGCATACCGTCCGGTGTCCGATCGAGCTGCTGCAGCACGAGTTCGATTCCAGCGAACATGTGCGCAATCTTCTCGTCAGCTACTCCGAGACGCTGCTGTCCCAGGTTCAGCAGACGGTGGCCTGCAATGCGATGCATTCGACGGAAGAGCGCATCTGCCGATGGCTGCTGATGATGCACGACCGGGCCGAAGGGGCGGTGCTTCCGTATACGCACGAGTTCCTGTCGCAGATTCTCGGGGCCAATCGCAAGTCGGTGACGCTTGCCGCGCAATCCATGCAGGCGGCCGGCCTGATCAGCTATCGTCGCGGCACCATCCAGGTACTCGACCGGCCCGGCCTCGAGAAAGCCTCGTGCGAATGCTACGCCATCGTCAAGCAGCGGTTCGATGCGTTTCTCCAGCCGCCTACGACGGCGGTGCGCAGTCAGCTGCAGTGATATGATGGTGGCAATGATGTGATGGTGGCGTGGATCGAGCCGAGCAGGGCGGCCCCAGCTCGATCTCGCGATGCCCGGTCACAAGCTCTTCAGCGGACCTTTGCCTCCGACCGACTTGTCGCCTGCGATATGCGGCTGATCGTGCAGGACGACGTTCAGCAGGGAGCTGTTGATCTCGAGGTGACCGTTGTAGTCGATGAAGCCCAGCTTGCGGAACTTGTTCATGAAGTGACTGACGCGCGAGCGGGTGGTGCCGATCATGTCGGCCAGCATCTCCTGGCTGACCTTCGCGATGACCCGCTGCGGCTTGCCGTCATTGCCGAAATTGGCCAGCAGCAGTAGCGCCCGCGCAGGGCGCTTCTCGCTCGAATTGAACAGCTGATCGATGAGATCGGCCTCGACGCGGATCGTGCGGGCGAGAATGTGCGAAACGAAGATCTCGGAGAACGCCGGCTGCTCACGCAGGGCGCTCAGCGCGGCCGATTTGGTGATCCGCAGGATTTCGCTGTCCGTGATGGCCGACGCCGCCGACAGCCGATGAGACTGGCCGGCCAGGCAGCCTTCGCCGAAAAAGTCGTCCTGCCCGAGCAGCGCGATGACCGCCTCCTTGCCCTGCTCGGAATGGACGACGATCTTGACCGTGCCGGTGATGATATAGAACAGCACATCGGCGGGGCCGCCCTGAGAAAAGATCTGCTGGTCCTTTCGGTATTTCCCGATCGTCCGGCCTGGGCCTTCGGTCTTGAGGAACACCGCCGGATCGAAAGCCTGCTTCCTTGGCGGCGGCTTTGCGGCCGTCTGCGGCTTTACGATGGGTCGCTTCGCCATGTGTTCTCCCGGGTGAAACGCGAGTGCTGGATACTTCGAAGCCGGATCTCGGCATCACGGTTGGGCAGGCGCTAACACAGCATAGCGCCTTTCGCGGACGCTTGACAGCGCGGCGTCTATTTCAACGGGACACGCACAGCCGCTTCGTGTTCCAGTAACGCAGCGGAGCGAGAATTAGTTAATTCATGTTATCAAGCATTAGCATCGCACCGCTCATGCAGCGCGAACAGGCCCAGGGCCTCGCGGACGTCACGCAAGGTCGCATCGGTGACGGTGCGCGCCAGTTGGGTGCCGCGCCTGACGATCTCGAGAACGTGGCCGGGATCACGCGCAAACGCCGCCCGCCGGTCGCGGATCGGCGCGACCACGGCCTGCAGCACGTCATCAAGTCGCTGCTTCACGACGCTGTCGCCGAGGCCGCCGCGGACGTAGCGCGCCTTCAGGTCCGCGACCGCCGCAGGATCGTCGTCGAACGCGTCGAGATAGGTGAAGACGACATTGCCTTCGACGCGGCCCGGATCGGCGGCCCTGACGTGGCCGGGATCGGTGAACATGCGGCGGACGGCATCGCGAATCTGGTCCGCGGTGGCGGAGAGCGGAATCGTGTTGCCCTGTGATTTGCTCATCTTGGCCTTGCCGTCCACGCCAGGCAGGCGTCCGACGCTCGGGATCAGTGCGCGTGCCTCGGGGAGCACTTCCGTGCCCGCCTGGCGGTTGATGCGGCGGACGATCTCGTTGGTCTGCTCGATCAGCGGCGCCTGGTCGTCTCCGACCGGCACGATGGTCGCCTTGAAGGCGGTGATGTCGGCGGCCTGCGCAACGGGATAGCACAGGAAGCCGGCCGGAATATCGCGGCCGAAGCCGCGCGCCTGGATCTCGTCCTTGATGGTCGGGTTGCGCTCGAGCCGCGCCACCGTGACGAAGTTCATGTAGAGCAGCGTGAGATCGGCCAGCGCCGGCAGGTGCGATTGCAGGCAGATGGTCGTCATCTCCGGATCGATGCCGACGGCGAGATAGTCGGTCGCGATCTCCAGGACGTTCCGGCTCACCTTGGCCGGATCGTGGGCGTGGTCCGTGAGCGCCTGGGCATCGGCCAGCAGCAGGAATTGCCGATGCGTCGATTGCAGCGCGATGCGGTTTTGCAGCGAGCCGACATAGTGGCCGAGGTGCAGGGGGCCGGTGGTTCTGTCGCCGGTCAGGATGACGGGACGTTCTGGCATTGAGAGAGGCATCGTGGTTCTCCAGGAGTGAGAACCGCCGCTCGATCGAGCTCTTCGATGCTGTTGATGACAAGAACCGCGTCGCAGGCCGATGAACGGCGGCGACGGGCGAATGAATGACGAGGCCGTGCCGCTCCTAGATGGAGCGCCACCACGTGTTCGCGTGCAAGGTCTCAGTCTTGATCATGCGACCGATATGGCCGAAACCGCCGATGAATGCAACCCGCTCAGGCACGCTGCGCAGAGCGCGGCCCCAGGCCAGTTCAGCCATTCCGCCTATTCGAGATCAATCGCGTGATACTGGCCGGACTTGTCGAGCTGCGTGCCCCAGACCTTGTGCAGCGCCTGGTGGTCGGAGGGGCCGAAGCTCACCTTCGATCCGACGCCCAGCTCGTAGTTCTGCATCGATTCGAGGACATCGACCAGCGTTTCCGTGTCCACCGCGGGACCGGCGCGGCGCAGCCCTTCGATCAGGATGTTGGCGGTGAGATAGGCTTCCAGGGACGAGTAATCCGCCGGCTCTCCCGGAAAATATCTGTCGAGCGCCTTCTTGTAGTTCAGGGTGACGGAGGCGTAGCCGTCGACCGCCGGCGTGACCTGGGTGCAGATGACGCCGTCCGCATAGCGCGGGCCGAGCACCATCAGCTCACTGGCGAGGCCGGTGCTGCCGACGCCGGAGATCGTCGCGTAGGTCATGTCCGGATAGAGATCGCGAGTCTTCTCGATGAACTTGGCCGCGGCGCGAAAGGTGGCGACCAGCACCACCGCCTTGATCGCATGCTTCTGCCGGCGCAGTTGCGCGACGGCCTCGTCGACATTGACGGTG
Organism: Bradyrhizobium sp. SZCCHNR1017; assembly: GCF_032381375.1. Classification (NCBI taxonomy): domain Bacteria; kingdom Pseudomonadati; phylum Pseudomonadota; class Alphaproteobacteria; order Hyphomicrobiales; family Nitrobacteraceae; genus Bradyrhizobium; species Bradyrhizobium sp. SZCCHNR1017. Next base: position 129,675 of record NZ_JAUHIR010000013.1, read on the forward strand.
TTGCGGCTGTAGCTCATGCGGAAGGCGTCGCCCGCGCCGCCGCGCAGCCCGTGCATCGCCCTGCTGACGCCCTCCCACCCCGCGTCGCCATAGGCATCCTGCTGGGTGAGAACTCCGATCTCCTGCGGACGCAGCTTGCGGCTCTTGACGAGATAGTTCACGAGCGCATGGGCTTCCTCGGCGTAGCCGGCGCGGTAGTTGAAGACGTAGCGGTCCGGCGGATCGCGGCGAAGCGAAGGAGCCCCGGTGAAGGCGCCGAAATACAGCGCATGATGCTCGAGCGCGTACGGCACCGAGATCAGGGCCGTCGGACTGCCGTAGTTCTCGACGAATCCGAACACCTTGTGCTGCTCGTAAAGGTCCTTCATCGCGTTCAGCGTCCGCGTCGGCTCATAGGCATCATCGGCCGTGTAGAGCTTGAGCTGCCGGCCATGCACACCGCCTTCCTCGTTGACCTGAGTGAATGCGAGGTCGATGCCGAGCTTGAGCTGATGGCCCATCTCCCTGGCCGGCCCGGAAAACGGCGCCGCCATTCCGAAGCTGATTTCGGTATCGGTCACGCCCTGGACCGGGGCGCGCGTGCTGGTCGGCTGCGCCGACGCGGCATTGGCCACTCGCGTGTCGAACTTCGGCACACGGTCGTCCTCCCTCAGCGGCATGTTCTGGTCCGGCGCGACCGCCGGAGCGGCGCTCGCGAGCGCTCCGGTCCGGAGAGTATCCTGGACTGGCGCAACGGTCTGCGCGGCTTGGACCGGCGGCGATGGGACTGTTGCCGTCGTTGTCGCCGCCGCGCTGCTCTTGGCGGAGAGCGCAGCGGTCCACCGCGTCGGAAGTCTCGTCGCTGCAAAGCCGGCCACGCCCGCGGCAACAGCCACGAGCCCCATCACGCTCAACGCGCCGAGGAGACGCCGTTCCCGTGGCGGCGGAGGAACCTCCTGCACGCCGTAACGGGACGCGAATTCAGCAGGGGTAGGCCGATCGTGCTCGTCGCGCCACGGTTGTTCATACAGCGGACGCCGGCCGTCGTCGTAGCCGGACGGGAATGGCGGATCGCGGTCGTCATTGGGCGCACGCAGATGTCTCACGATTTTCCCCTTGGCTCGCGCGTCATGGACTCGTTGGAGTTTTTTCTGGATCGCGCGGCATACGCTGCAGGTTCTGCCGGCCGGATGAGCGTGGCCATGCGCCGAGATCTGCACATGTCACACGAACTAACACTCGTCGTCGAGCGTCGGTGGAACGGCAGTTCCAGACATGTTGTCTGGAACAAGTCCGAACGTCGGCATGATACTGCGAAGCAATGGGGCGGTTGTTTGTTCTCGCCGTCAATTCCAGCTGAACAAGGAGGGAGCCGCGCCGCCATGGCAGCAAATTGGCTCTGACAGCAAGCAGGAGAGAAGTGCCGTGAAGCAGTCGGACTTGTTGTTGGCATCAGCATCCGATGACGCTGCGCCCCCGACGCCGAGCTCCTCGTCACCGGCCGGTCGTCTCCTCCGCCACCAGTCCCGTCACCATCGCCTTCACCATGGTCGCGATCTGCGCGCGCAAGGCCGCGAGCGGCACAGCGATCAGCTTCTGCTCCAAGCCGAGCGCGACCATGCCGTGGACGGCCGAGAACAGGCTGCGCGCGGTGACGCTGATGTCGTCGAAAGAGCGCCGTGGAAACAACGCCGCCAGTGGCTGGTGGATGTGACGGAACAGGTGCATCTGGTCGGCGATCGCCCAGTCGGGCAGCGGCTTCTCGGGCGGCATGCGGTGCTCGAACAGCGCGCGCCAGAGCTCGAGATTGTGGGCGGCGAAGTCGCAATAGGCGATCGCGATGCGCACCAGCGCAGCCTCGGGGCCGGGAGGGCCCGCGCTCTCGGCTGCGGACAGGTCGGCGTCGAGCCGCGCCAAGGTGCGTGATCCGACCATCAGCACCAGTTCGTCGACGTCGGCGACGAGATTGTAGACCGCGCCATTGGCGACGCCGATCTCCTGGGCGAGATCGCGCGTCTTCAGACCCGCGAGACCCCGCGTCCGGATCATCCGCTCGGCGGCCTCGATCAAGGCTTCGCGCTGTTTCGCACGTCTTTCCAGTGTCTTGGACATTGTTAACCAAAATATTGAGCGGCGCTCAAAATAATTCTTGAGCGTCGCTCATGGTTGCGCTAGAAGAAACGTCATGAGCGATGCTCATAACAGGGAGTTCACAATGTTCAAGACCGTTCTCACGCTGTTTCGGGGCACCGTGGCCGTCGCGGAGGAGGAGCTGCAGGACCGGACCGCGCTGGTGATCCTGGATCAGCAGCTGCGTGACGCCGCCGCCGCCGTCGATCGCAGCAAGCGCGCGCTGGCGCTGGCCATTGCGCAGGACCAGCAGGAGGGCAAGCGGCTCGAGGCGACCTTGGCACGGATCACCGATCTCGAGGTGCGCGCCACCGCAGCGCTCGACGGCGGCCGCGAGGATCTGGCCCGCGAGGCGGCGCAGGCGATCGCCGGCCTCGAGGCCGAGTGTGACGCGGCGCGGACGGCGCGGGCGCTGTTCGCGACCGAGATCACCAGGCTGAAGAAACATGTCGCCAACGCCGAGGCGCGCATTGCCGAGCTCGATCGCGGCCGGCGGATTGCGCGCGCCTCCGAGGCCGTGCGCAATCTGCGCCGCGGCGGCATCGAGGCGGCGCGTCCTTACGAGTGCACGCTGCCCGAGGCCGAAGCGACGCTGAAACGGCTGCGGGAGCGGCAGATCGAGGCGCAGGCCGCCGACGAGGCGCTCATGGAGCTCGATGCCGCGACGGGGCCGATCACCACGGCCGAGAAGCTCGCCGAGCAGGGCTTTGGCCCACGCATCAAGACCACTGCCGACGACGTGCTGGCGCGGCTGAAGGCCGGCCGCGCCGCACCGGCCAACTGATTTTCGTCACGACCGATCGAACGCATCAACAACCACGTCATCATAGGAGCCGACCATGAACCAGAACACCCAGCCGCACAGCAGCGCCTTCATCACCTTCTCCTACGCCTCGTTCGCCGCCTCCGCCTTCCTCGTCGCTCTCGGCGTCTTCTTCATGCCGATCGATCTCTGGATGAAGGGCTATCTGACGATGGGCATTGTCATGCTGGTGCAGACCTGCGTCACCCTGACCAAGACGCTGCGCGACCGCCACGAGAGCGGCAAGCTCGTCAATCGCATCGAAGACGCTCGCGCCGAGCGCCTGCTGATGGAGGTGTCGAAGGCAGCTTAGGGCGGCCGCAGTCGTCTCGCTCTCTTGGCCTCTCCCCGCTCTTGTCCACCGTAGCTCGACGAGCGAAGGCGGATGCGGGGAGAGGCCGGATTGCATCGAAGATGCAATCCGGGTGAGGGGAAGTTTGCGGGGCAAGCTCCGACTTCGGCGAGACAGCGCCGGCAGGCGGTGGGCGCGAAGGCGTCCGCCGCTCACGTCGTTCAACCTGCGTTTACCCTCGCTCACGCTCCGTCCCGCGTCGTTATCGTGAATTAACAGCACCAGGGCATAAGGCGGCCAGGGCGGCCGTGATCTCGGCTGCGCCGCTTCCTGATCACGCCGTGCTAGGTTGAGGCATGAACATCGTCGCAGCAGTGGGGCGTATCCGACGCAGCATCGGCTTCTGGCTGACCGCGCTCGGCCAGGAGGCGATGGACCTGTCGCTACGCACCCATGCGGAGTTGCGCACGCGCATCGTCGAGAGCCCGGGCACGACCCTGGACGATGCGGCGCTGGCGGCGCTCGTGGCCGATCTCCGCACCATTGCCGGCAAGACGCTGCCCGCCGGCGAGCTCACCTACGGCATCTTCTCCGGAGCGCGCGAGCCGCTCGCGCGCGCCATCATCACGGTGGTGTCGGAGGAGGCGGGCGGCCGGCCGATCGCCTTCAATGCGCTCGCGGTGATGCAGGTCGAGCGCGATGGCGACAGCCAGCAGGTGATCCATCTCGGATTGGTCATGGTCGATCCGGAAGCGCGCGGCAAAGGCCTGTCCGGCGTGCTCTACGGCCTCACGACGCTGCTGCTGTTCGTCCGCGACGGGCTGCGGCCGAAATGGATCTCCAACGTCACGCAGGTGCCGGCGGTGGCCGGCATGGTCTGCGAGACCTTCTCCGACGTCTATCCGTCGCCGCTGCCGCAGGCCCGACAGAGCTTTGCGCATCTTCAGCTCGCGCGCGGCATCATGCGGGCGCATCGCGCGGTGTTCGGTGTCGGCGACGAGGCCGGGTTCGACGAACAGCGCTTTGTCATCACCAACGCCTATACCGGCGGCTCCGACGCGCTCAAGAAGACGTATGACGATGCGCCGAAGCATCGCGACGCCGTCTACAACGGCTTCTGCGCGCGCGAGCTGGACTACACCAGGGGCGACGACCTGCTGCAGCTCGGCCGGATCGATCTCGCCGCCGCCCGGCGCTATCTGCTGCGCGAAATCCCCTCGGGCTCGCTGCCGGCGCTGCTGGCGACCTCGGGCGTGCTGGCGCTGCAGCGGATGATCCTGCCGCTGGTACATTGGCTCGACGACACCAGGACGTTCGGCACGCTGCGTCCGCGCCTGCCGCCCGGCGAGCCCGCGCCATGACGGCCGGCATCGTTGCGGACTCCGTCGTCAACCTCTGCGGCGCGATCGGCCTCGCGGTGGCCGCCGCCATGCTGCACCGGCGCGACCCGAGGGGACCGCTGACGGCGCGGCTCGTCGTTCTGCTCGGGACCGTCGCCTCGCTGTTCCTGCTGCGCGGCGTCGCCTGGTGGACGGACAATGCTTTTCTCGACCGCATCTCGCTGGTTCCGGCGGCGCTGATCCCGCTCGGCGCGCTGGTGGTGACGGAAGGTCTGCTGCGCCGACACGCGCATCGCGCGCTCAAGGCGATCGCGCTGGCCGGCGGCGTGGTGCTCGCGCTCGCCGGCGCGCTCGGTCCGGCCGAGTTCGAAAGCCACCACACGGTCATGCTGTCGGCCTTTCAGCTCGCGGGCTTTGCGACCTGCGCCTGGCTGCTGCTTCGCCGCGACCGCGCGCGCCTGCTGGCCTGGGAGAACCGCGCCATCGATCGCGTCGCGTTCGGCGCCATCATCGTCATCCCCTTCATCATCACCGATTTTCGCGTACTGGCGCCGAGCATGCCGGTGCGGCTCGGCGCATTGGGCGCGCTGCTGGCGGTGACCGCGATCCTGATCGCCGGCGCCAGCGCGGAGACGCAGCGTCAGGGCGGGCTGCTGACATTGTTGCGGATCCTCGGCGCCGCCCTGCTCGGCGCTGCCGCGGCCGCGCTGTCGCCGGACGTCGATGCGGCGCAACTGATGCGCTTCTGCGCGGTCGCGGTGGCCGGCGTGCTCACGATCGGGCTGATCGGCGATGCCTTGCGCGCGATGCTGCAAGCGCGCGAGCCGGGCGTACTCGACTCGATCGGGGCGTCGATCGCGGCGACGCCCGACGAACTGATCGCCGAGCTCACGCGCCAGCCGGTCTTCGAAAGCGCACGCCGCTGTCGCGAGGCTGAGCTGACCGCCTATGATCCGCCGCTGCTGCGCGACTTTCTCGCGTCAAGCCGCGTGCTGCGCCGGGCCGATGCGCCGTGGCGGCGGGCGGTCACCGACCCCGCCGTCGAGCGCATGGTGGCGCTGATGGATGCGCGGCATGCGACGCATGTGATCGTGCTGTCGCACCAGCCGGTCGACCTCATCGTGCTCGCGGTCTCCGTGATCTCGGCCGATCCGGCCACGGAAACCGCGCTCGCGCTCGTCAGGCGCCTGCTGGTGCAGGCGCCTGAGCGACAGGTGATCACGCCCACATGTGATGATGCTGATGCTGTGACATCTCCATCATCGGCCCCTCCATCATCGGACCGTCCATGACCAGGGTTGGCGGAGCGGCGCTGGCGTGTGCTGCCGGCGCGGCGCTGGGAAGCATGATCACGTTCGAGGCCGGCGCGCTGGTGACCGCGGCCAGCAGCGCGGCGGTGTCGGCACTGTTGCCGCCGCCGGTGGTCGCCAGCACCTGGCCGATCGTGGTGCCGTCGACATTGTAGGCGCCGCCATTGACCGGGATGTTGTTGCCGCCGACATCGGCTGCGTTCTGGTGCATCTGGTCGGCGGCCGCGGCGACCAGCGCCTTGTTGCCGGCCTGGAAGCCCTCGAGGATCTTGGCGATCTCGGCGCCGAGCGTGCTCTGGTCGCCGAGCAGCTCGTTGTCGAAGCGGGCCTGGAAGATGCCGCCCTGCGCCGCGTCGAAATCGGTGACGTCCTTCTTGAAGGTCATCAGGTCGGCGGTGACCTGCGCCATCGCGGCGGCGTCGCCGGAATTGACGGCCGCGATCGCAGCCTTGCCGAGCGCGTTCGACTGGGCGATGAACATGGCCCAGAAATCGGTCTGTGCCTGGTTGTCCTGATAGGCCGGCGTCGGGTTGAGGAAGTCGCCGAAGCCGCTCCAGCCGTTCAGGCCGTTCTGCTGCGCCATGTTGGCGAGATTGGTGTCGCCGGCGACGATGTCGATGATGTCGAGGAAGTCGTCGTTCAGCGCGCGGCCGATGTCGACATTGCCGGCCGCGCCGTTGATGTGGGTGTTGACGAGCGCGAGCTGGTCGATGATGGCGAGCGCGTGCACGCCGGTCAGGCCGCCGAACTGCAGCGGATTGGCGGCGACCAGCGCATTGAGGCCGGCGATCAGCGCGTCGACATCGTCCTGGATGACGTCGACGTTGCTCTCGTTGACACCGCCGATCAGCCGGTTGGCGGCGTCGTTGAAGATCAGGCCGAGCTCGGCCAGCGTGCCCTTGGCGGCGGTTGCGGCCGTCACGCCTTCGGGCAGCAGCGCCGGCGCCTGCAGGAAGCCGGTGACGCCGTCGGCGTTGGTCGCATTGCCCGCAAGGTTCGGATCGTTGTTGACGACGTTGAGGATGTCGAGGTGCGCGTTGCGCAGCGCGGTCTCCGCGGCGGCGATGCTGCCGAACGCGCCGCCGCCGGTCACCGAAGCCATCGCGGCATCCTGCGCGACCGTGATGTCGGCGAGGATCTTGTTGATGTTGGTGAGCGTCTGCCCGGTGAACTGGCCGGCGGCAACCATCGCCTTCAGACCATCCTGAATCACGGTGAGATCGCCGGTGTAGTTGTAGACGCTGCCAAGGCCCTGGCCGCCTTCCTCGACCACGTTGCGCCACAGCCCGCCTTCGAGAAAGCGCGTCGCGTCGTTGAAGACGACGCCGAGGTCGGCAAAGCCGAGCGCGGGCGTCGGCGGCGTGGGTGCGGGCGGCGTCGGAGGCATCGGCGCAGGCGCCGGCTGGCAGTGATGATCGTGATGATGATGGTGGTGGTGGTGGTGGTCGCTGTGATGATGGTGACCGTGGTGACTGTCGTGATGGTGACGGTGATGGCGCGACATGTCCGACGTACTCCCCAAAGCTGCGCACCACTGCGGATGAGCCGAAGCAATGCGGCGCGGCTGACGCGGGTGCGGATGATGAGGGCCATCTGCTGCCTGCTTCGTGGCTGCTTCGCGCAGGGATTGTGGAATGCGTCTGCGTCAGATTGTCGTGCGGCGTACGGGTGGCGCTCCCGCAGAGCTGCGACATCTCACCGCTTGACGGTCGAGGCGCGCTTCGGGAGCCGGCTCTCAGCGACGATGTCGCGCCCGCGGCAAATCAGTGAGTTGCAAGAGCGTTCGACCGTAGCGATTCGGTCGATGGTAGACGTTCCGAGCGCACGCGGACCGCCTTGCGACGATCCGACGCGTCCGGTAACTTGTGATGAGACCGGGAGCAGCTACGCGCCGCCGCTCCGATGTGGCCGGATCATGGCGATTTCTTTACGAACGCGGCGAATGCGTCGGCGTAGTCGGCATGCCAGCGCGACAGTGGCGGCCGGTTCTCGACGATGTCGCCGGCCGCCCACAGGATGCGCCGCTCGTCCAGCGCGCGCGGCACGTCGTTGTCTGGGCACAGCACGTAGAAGTCGCCGGCCGCGACGCGCTCCAGCATGAAGTCGACCGTCTGCTCCGGCGTCCAGGCGGCGGCCGGCTTCTCGACGCGGCCATTCGCCGTCAGCGGCGTGAACACGAAGCCCGGAATGAACAGATGCGCCGTCACCTGGCAGCCGGGCGTGTTGCGCAGCTCGTGCTGCAGCGCCTCGGTGAACGCCTTCACGCCGGCCTTCGAGACGTTGTAGGCGGGATCGCCGGGCGGCGTGGTGATGCCCTGCTTGGAGCCGGTATTGATGATCAATGCCGGCTTGCTCTGCGCGATCATGTTGGCTGCGAACACCTGCGCGCCGTGGATGATGCCCCACAGATTGACGCCGAGGATGCGCTGCCAATTGGCCTCGGTGAGCAGCTTGCTGCCCGGCTGGATGCCGGCATTGTTCATCAGCACGTCGATCGCGCCGAAGCGCTGCCGCACCGCCGTTTCGAGCGCGACCACGCTGTCCCGGTTGCTCACATCGACCGTGGCGGTCATGACCGCAGCCTCGCCACGCTTGGCCGCAGCCGCGAGCCTGGCGGCGGCGTCGCGCAGCCGGGCTTCGTCGACATCGGCGATGCAGACGTTCATGCCGCGCTCTGCGAAGCGCATGGCGGCGGCGAGCCCGATGCCGGAGGCGCCTCCGGTGACGACGGCGGTGTGGTCGGCGGACAAGGCAGGGTGAGACACGGCAGGTTCTCCGGCATGACGACGAGATGCTGGTGTATGACGTCTTGGCGCGGCCGCAAGATCATCCGGCTGACGGCAAGACGGTTTTTTGCGGCGGCAACGCGAGGCGCATCAGTCCGGTCGCGGATGCATCGCGTCGGCTGGAAACGACTTACGACGCGGCCCTGGGCCCGCGGGTCTTCCTTGGCTTCTCGATGTCGCTGCGCAGCGCGGCGAGATCCTTCTTCACGGCGTCAGCTGCGTCACGCTCGATGCGCCGGTAACGTTCGACCAACTGCGCGCCGAACGTCGTCAGCACCGCGCCACCGCCATTGCGGCCGCCGGTCTGCCGCGCGACCGCGGGCTGCCGGCATACCCGGTTGATCTCGTCGACGAGGTCCCAGGCCCGCTTGTAGGACATGTCCATCGCGCGCCCGGCCGCAGAGATCGAGCCGTGCCGCGCGATGTTCTCCAGAAGCGCGATCTTGCCCGGTCCGATCCGGCCGCCGTCATCGAGATCGATGCGCAGGCTGAGCGAGGGCAGGGCGTTCGCTTTCGGCATGGAGGGTCTGCTCGTACTGACGTGGGGCGGACATTGCCACCATCATGTTTTGCGAACAAGATGATCCCAATCGACAATCGCAACGACATCTGGGGACGAAATGCTGCCTGCGCTGTTTTCACCGCTCACGATCGGTCCTTATCGCCTCAAGCACCGCGTCGTGATGGCGCCGTTGACCCGCATGCGCGCCGCAAGGGAGACGCTCGCGCCGCGGCCGCTCAACGTCGAGTATTATGCGCAGCGCGCGACGCCGGGCGGGCTGATCATCGCCGAGGCCTCGCCGGTGCTGCCGACCGGCACCGGCAGCCCGAACGTGCCGGGCATCTACAGCGCGGCGCAGATCGCCGGCTGGAAGCAGGTCGTCGATGCGGTGCATGCCAAGGGCGGAGTCATCTTCCTGCAGCTCTGGCACGTCGGCCGCGTCTCGCATTCCTCGTTCCAGCCGGGCGGCGCGCTGCCGGTGGCGCCGTCGGCGATCGCGATCGGCGACGATCTCAAGGCGATGACGGCGGACGGCAAGCCGGCGGCCTACGAGACGCCGCGCGCGCTGGAGACGGACGAGATCCCCGCGCTCGTCGCGGCCTATGGCCAGGCCGCGCGCAACGCGATCGCGGCGGGCTTCGACGGCGTCGAGGTGCATGGCGCGAACGGCTATCTCATCGAGCAGTTCCTGCAGACCCGCAGCAACCAGCGCACCGACCGCTATGGCGGCGGAATCGCGAACCGCTGCCGCTTCCTGCTCGAGGTCACGCAGGCGGTAATCGACGCCTGCGGCGCCGACAAGGTGGGCGTGCGGCTGTCGCCCTATGGCATCGCCAACGGCTCCGGCGAGGCCGAGCCGATGCCGCTCTATACCTACGCGATCGAGGCGCTCAACAAGCTCGGCATCGCCTATCTGCACCTGATCGAGCCGCGCTCCTCCGGCGCCGGCCGCGCCGACGTCAACTGGCAGAACGTGCCGTCGGCCATCGCTCTGTTCCGGCCGGTGTGGAAGGGCGTCCTGATCGGCGCCGGCGGCTTCACGGGCGAGCCGGCCGACGCCGCGATCCGGGCCGGCCTCGCCGACGCCATCGCCTTCGGCCGCACCTTCATCTCCAACCCGGACCTGCCCGCCCGGCTGCAGCACGGCTGGCCGCTGACGCCCTATCACCGCCCGACCTTCTATGGCGGCGAGGAGAAGGGCTACACGGACTATCCGGTGTATCAGGAGATGGCGAAGGTGTAGTCCGCGCTCTCTCCGCCGTCATTGCGAGGAGCGTAGCGACGAAGCAATCCAGACTCGCGTGCGCCACCCTGGATTGCTTCGCTTCGCTCGCAACGACGGTGGAGCGAGAGTTCGCGTCAACCAATAAGCCTGAGCCCGGGAGGACACCGCCCCATGAAGAACCGCACGACCGGACGCTCGGCCTTCCTCGCGCTGCTCAAGGACGAGGGCATCACCCATCTGTTCGGCAATCCCGGCACCACCGAATTGCCGATCATGCATGCCCTGAAGGATCATCCCGATCTCAGCTACGTCATGGCGATGCAGGAGAGTCTGGTGGTGGCGATCGCCGACGGCTTCAGCCGCGCCTCGGGACGCCTCGTCGCCTGCAACGTCCACGTCGCGCCGGGTCTCGGCAACGCCATGGGCGCGCTCTACAATGCGCAGTTCACCGGAACGCCGATGATCCTCACCGCCGGCCAGCAGGAGCAGGGCCACGGCCTGATGGAGCCGCTGCTCTACGGCCCGCTGGTGCGGATGGCCGAGCCGCTGGTGAAATGGGCGGTCGAGGTGACGAGGCTGGAGGACCTGCCGCGCATCATCAGGCGCGCCGCCAAGGTGGCGACCACGCCGCCGACCGGTCCCGTCTTCATCTCGCTGCCCGGCGATATCCTCAATGCCGAAGCCGGCATCGAGCTCGGCCGTTCCACCCGGGTCGATGCGCGCGTGTTGCCGGCCGCGGACGCGTTGCAGGCGCTGGCGCAGCGCATTCTCAGGGCGCAGCGGCCGGTGATCATCACCGGCGACGAGATCGTCAAGAGCGATGCGCTGCGGCAGGCGGCCGAGTTCGCGTCGGCGATCGGCGCTCCCGTGCATCAGCAGTCCGCGCCCTATGGCGCGCATTTCCTGTCCGAGCATCCCTGCTACATCGGCTCATTGTCGCGCGCGCAGCAGCAGGTCCGCGACCTGCTCGCGCCACACGATCTTCTCATCGTGCTCGGCGCCGATCCCTTGCGGATGTCCGTGCATAGCGACATCGAGCCCCTGCCCGAGGGCTTGCCGATCGTGCAGATCGGCCTCGTCGATTGGGAGCTGGGAAAGAATTTCGGTGCCGAGATCGCGCTGAAGGCCGACGTTCGCGAGACGCTGCTTCAGCTCACGCCGCTCTTGCGCGAGCTCGGCGGCGCGGCCCTGCAGGCGCGTGCGCAGGAACGCCTGGCCGAATTGTCCTCGAAGAACTGGAGCGCGCGGCGGCGCAAGCTGGCCGCGCAGATCGAAGCGGCGCGCGAGCGGACGCCGATCGATCCGGACTACCTGGCGCTGCAGGTCGCCGAGGCCATGCCGGAGCACGGCATCCTGGTCGACGAAGGCCTGACCTCGGCGCGCTACATGACGGCGCTGTGGCCGTATCGCGACCGCTACAACTATCACGCGCTCGCCTCGGGGGGCATCGGCTGGGGCCTGCCGGCCTCGGTCGGCGTCAGCCTCGCCAATCCCGATCGCCCCGTGGTCTGCTACTCCGGCGACGGCAGCGCGATGTATTCGATCCAGGCGCTGTGGACCGCAGCGCATCACAAGCTGCCGCTGTCGGTGGTCATCGTCAACAATGGCGGCTACCGCATCATCAAGCAGCGGCTGCTGTCGTTCCACGGTGACGACAACTATATCGGCATGGATTTTGTCGATCCGCAGGTGGATTTTGCCGGGCTCGCCCGCTCGCTCGGCTGCGAGGCAATGCGCATCAGCGATCCCCGTGAATTGCAGCCGACGCTCTCGGCGGCGTTCCGCCGCCCCGGCGCCAAGCTGATCGAGGTGATGGTCAGCAATGCGGTGAACTGAGCGTTACTCCCGTCGCGCGGAGGATGCCGGACGTCCGGCCGAACCTGTGGTGACTGCCGCCTGCTTTTCTTCTGCGGGCGAGCCATGGGTGAGGCCTGCGCCGGGCATCCCCGCGCCCTCCGCCTTGCGAGGGCACCGCACCGGCAAACCTCGGACGCTCCTGGCGCCGCGAGAACGGAAGCGCGCATCCCGACACACGCCCATCATCGATCTCTGCGACAAGTTCCGAAATCCGAGACTTGCTTGATGTCAGCATTGAATTCAAACCCAGCCCCTTCCGCTCGTCGCGCGATCCCGATATGACGCCGCCTTCGTTGTGACTGGAAAAGCGCCATGACCAGGATTGATGCAATCGCCCGTGCCCGTCAGAGCCTGACGAGCGGTGACTTCTTGGCCGAGCTCGGCCGCCGGGTCGCCTATCGCACCGAGAGCCTCAATCCCGAGCGCAAGGACGACCTCGCGGCGTATCTGACCAACGAGCTGACGCCGTCCTTTGCCGCGCTCGGCTTTTCCTCCGAGATCGTGCCCTCGCCGAGCGGCAAGTCGCCGTTCTTGATCGCGACCTACCACGAGAGCGACAGCGCCCCGACGATGCTCAGCTATGGCCACGGCGACACCGTCGACGGCATGGCCGGCGAATGGCGCGACAGCCGCGATCCCTGGGCGGTGACGCCAGCGGGCAATCGTCTCTATGGCCGCGGCACCGCCGACAACAAGGGCCAGCACAGCATCAACATGGCGGCGCTGCGCGCGGTGCGCGAGGCCCGCGGCGGCAAGCTCGGCTTCAATGCCAAGTTCATCATGGAGATGGGCGAGGAGATCGGCTCGCCCGATCTCGCAGTGGTGGCCGATCTGCATCGTGAGGCGCTGAAGGCCGACGTCTTCATCGGCTCGGACGGCCCCCGGCTGTCGACGGCGCGCCCCACCATCTTTCTCGGCTGCCGTGGCGGCATCCGGTTGCATCTCGACGTCAACCTGCGCGAGGGCGGCAATCATTCCGGCAATTGGGGCGGCGTGCTCGCCAATCCCGCGACCATCCTTGCCAATGCCATTTCCACGCTGGTCGACGGCCATGGCCGTATCAAGCTCGATACCTTGAAGCCGCCGCGCCTCACCAATGCGATCCGCGCCATCCTCGCCGACGTGAAGGTGGAGCCGACCGCCGACGAGCCGGCGCTGTCGGACCATTGGGGCGAGGAGGGGCTGACGCCGGCGGAGCGGCTCTATGCCTGGAATACGCTCGAGGTGCTCGCGATCTCCTCCGGCAATATCGACAAGCCGGCGAATGCGATCCCCGGCCGCGCCCGCGCCGTGCTGCAGCTGCGTTTCGTCGTCGGCACCAAGGTCGACAGCATCGTGGCCGACGTGAAGAACCATCTCGCCGCGCATGGCTTCCCGATGATCGAGGTCAGCATGGCGCAGAGCTTCATGGCCTCGCGCGCCGACATCGACAGCCCCTGGATCAAATGGGCCGCGGAGTCCATCAAGATGAGCACCGGCAAAGCGCCCGCCGTGCTGCCGAACTTCGGCGGCTCGCTGCCCAATGACGTGTTTGCCGACGTGTTGAAGATGCCGACCATGTGGGTGCCGCATTCCTATCCGGGCTGCTCGCAGCACGCGCCGGATGAGCACATCCTGCTGGATGTCACGGACGAGGCGCTCGGCCTGATGGCCGGGCTGTTCTGGGATCTTGGTGAATTGCGGAAGCCGCTGTGAGCCGAGAAGGAGGCATGAGCACACATCGCCTGGCGTCTGGTGAGGAGCGCCGCGCCGGCCAGGAAGACGGAAGGCGGGGTTGCTGCGCGCGGCGCGTCTCGAACCATGAGGCCCGTGTGCCGTGCGGTTGCATTGCCGCGCGCGGGAACCGCCCGCCTGCAACTTTCGTCTGGTCGCGGGGCCTGCGAGCCCCTCGTAGTTTACCATCCCGACGTTCGGCGCTGCCGTTTCAGCCCGGACGTCTTGTCGAAGGGGACGCGGGACAGGCAATTTGTCGCAATCGTCCGAGGACGTCCCGCCGCGGGGCGGTCTATGGTGCCCGCGCTCGTCCGGCCGGAGATCGTCCGGGGGCGGGGGCCATTTTGAGTTCGCTGTGGTTTATGCAAGCATCCGGCGATCAGCCGGATTGAGGAGATCAGTTATGAAGCAGCTTCGCCTATTCGGTCTTGCCGTCGCCGCCGCGCTCTGCGCCGGCCAGGTGCAGGCCGAGGACCTGACGGGGACCCTGAAGAACATCAAGGAGACCGGCACCATTACGCTCGGCGTCCGCGACTCCTCGATCCCGTTCTCCTATCTCGACGACAATCAGAAGCCGATCGGCTTTGCCATCGACATCTGCATGGGCATCGTCGATGCCGTGAAGAAGGAGCTCAAGCTCGACAAGCTCGACGTGAAGCTCAACCCGGTGACGTCATCGACCCGCATCCCGCTGCTCGCCAACGGCACCATCGATCTGGAATGCGGCTCGACCACCAACAATGCCGAGCGCCAGAAGCAGATCTCCTTCACCAACACCCACTTCCTGACGGCGAGCCGCTACGTCTCGAAGAAGTCGAGCAAGATCAACGCGATCGACGATCTGAAGGGTAAATCGGTCGTGTCGACCGCCGGCACCACCAACATCAAGCAGCTCACCGAAGCCAACGCGGCGCGCAACCTCGGCATCAACATCATCCCGGCCAAGGATCATGCCGAGGCCTTCCTGATGGTGGAGACCGATCGCGCCGTCGCCTTCGTGATGGACGACATTCTTCTTGCGAGCCTCGTCGCCGGCTCCAAGGATCCGGCCGCCTACGTCGTTTCCAAGGACGCGTTCTCGAAGCCTGAGCCCTACGGCATCATGCTGCGCAAGGACGACCCGCAGTTCAAGAAGGTCGTCGATGCCGCGACCGCCAAGATCTACACCAGCGGCGAGGGCGCCAAGCTGTATGACAAGTGGTTCATGCAGAAGGTCCCGCCGAAGGGCCTGAACCTGAACACCCCGATGTCGGCCGAACTGAAGGCCGAGTTCGCCAAGCCGTCGGACTCGCCGGATCCGGATTCGTACAAGCCGTAAGGTGAGGTCGCAGCTCTCGCGCCGAATTCGATGCGCCCCCCCTCCCCCTTGCGGGGAGGGGTCGGGGGTGGGGGTCTCAGGAAAGACTGCCCGTGTGGACCCCCCACCCCGACCCTCCCCCGCAAGGGGGGAGGGAGCGCAGCGAGTTCTTGTCAAAGACTGTTTAATGCGACTTGCGAGCTAATTCCCTCTCAGGATGTCCCCGTGAACTACACCTGGAACTGGCACATCTTCCTGGAGCCGAACCCGACCGGGGCCGGCACCTATTTCGACATGCTGCTGTCGGGGCTGAAGGTCACCATCGTGACCTCGCTGTCGGCCTGGGTGATCGCGCTGATCTGCGGCACGATCGTCGGCATCCTGCGCAGTCTGCCCTCGAAATTGGCGACCTGGATCGGCTTCGCCTATGTCGAGTTCTTCCGCAACATGCCGCTGCTGGTGCAGCTGTTCCTGTGGTTCTTCGTGCTGCCGGAACTGCTGCCGCGAACCGCCGGCCTGTGGCTGAAACAGATGCCGAATGCGCCGTTCTATACGGCTGCGGTCGGCATCGGGCTGTTCATGTCGGCGCGCGTCGCGGTGCAGCTCGCGGCCGGCATCGGCTCGCTGCCGCGCGGCCAGATGATGGCGGCGACCGCGCTCGGCCTCACCACCTTGCAGGCCTATCGCTACGTGCTGCTGCCGATGGCCTTCCGCATCATCCTGCCGCCCCTGACGTCCGAATTTCTCAACACCGTCAAGAACAGCGCGGTCGCGATCACGATCGGCCTGATCGAGCTGACGGGCGCTGCGCGCGCCATGCAGGAATTCTCCTTCCAGGTGTTCGAGGCGTTCAGCGCCGCCACCCTGATGTATCTCGTCATCAACGTCATCGTCGTGATCGGCATGCGCCTCCTGGAGCGCGCGGTGGCGATCCCTGGCTACATCACGGGCAAATGAGATGCTGGCCAATTTCGATTTCGATGTCATCCGCCGTTCGCTGAGCTACCTGTTCATCGACGGCATGACCTTCACCTTGATGCTGACGGCACTGTCGGCGACGGGCGGTCTGGTGTTCGGCACCCTGATCGCGCTGATGCGGCTCTCCGGCTATCGCGTGATGGGCTGGATCGCCGGGCTCTATGTCGACTTCATGCGCTCGCTGCCGCTGGTGCTGGTGATCTTCTGGTTCTACTTCCTGGTGCCCTATATCGGGCAGTGGATCACCGGCTCGTCCCGGCCGATCAAGGTCGGCGCGTTCGCCTCGTCGCTGATCACCTTCATCCTGTTCGAGGCGGCGTATTTCTCGGAGATCATGCGCGCCGGCATCCAGTCGATCTCGCGCGGCCAGCCGGCCGCGGCCTCGGCGCTCGGCCTGACCTACGCGCAGACCATGCGCTACGTCGTGCTGCCGCAGGCGTTCCGCAACATGCTGCCGGTGCTGCTGACGCAGACCATCGTGCTGTTCCAGGACACGTCGCTGGTCTACGTGCTCTCGATCCCGGACTTCCTCGGTGCCGCCTCCAAGGTCGCCCAGCGCGACGGCCGTCTGGTCGAGATGTACCTGTTCGCGGCCCTGGTCTACTTCACCATCTCCTGTGTCGCGTCCTACGGCGTCCGCCGCCTGCAGTCGCGCATCTCCATCATCAGATAGTCGGCTCCCATGATCGAAATCAGCCACGTCAACAAATGGTACAGCCCGAGCTTCCAGGTGCTGAAGGACTGCACGACCTCGGTCGCCAAGGGCGAGGTGGTGGTGGTCTGCGGTCCGTCCGGCTCCGGCAAGTCGACCCTCATCAAATGCGTCAACGCGCTGGAGCCGTTCCAGGACGGCACGATCACGATCGACGGGCTCAAGGTCAATGATCCGAAGACCAACCTGCCGAAGCTGCGCTCGCGCGTCGGCATGGTATTCCAGCATTTCGAGCTGTTTCCGCATCTGAAGATCATCGAAAATCTCTGCCTCGCCCAGCAGAAGGTGCTGGGACGCGGCCAGGAGGAGGCGACCGCCAAGGGCATGAAGCTTTTGGAGCGCGTCGGGCTGAAGGAGCAGGCGCAGAAGTTTCCGGCGCAGCTCTCCGGCGGCCAGCAGCAGCGCGTGGCGATCGCACGTGCGCTAGCCATGGACCCGATCGCGATGCTGTTCGACGAGCCGACCTCGGCGCTCGATCCGGAGATGATCAGCGAGGTGCTCGACGTCATGGTCGATCTCGCCCGCGAGGGCATGACCATGATGGTCGTGACCCACGAGATGGGCTTCGCCCGGAAGGTCGCGCACCGCGTCATCTTCATGGACCGCGGCGAGATCGTCGAGGACGCCAAGAAGGAGGATTTCTTCGGCCAGCCGCGCAGCGAGCGGGCGCAGCAGTTCCTGTCGAAGATCCTGTCGCATTAGTTGCGTCCGTCATTCCGAGGCGCCCGCAGGGCGAACCCGGAATCTCGAGATTCCGGGTTCGATGCTGCGCATCGCCCCGGAATGACGGCGAGAGTAACAATTGGTGTACGCAGATGGCTTTGCGTGCGCAGATGAGAATGGAGACACGTCCTTGGACCCGATCGCTTACGTCAACGGCGCCTTCGTGCCCCTGTCCGAGGCCAAGGTCTCGGTCCTCGATCGCGGCTTCCTGTTTGCCGACGGCATCTACGAAGTGGCGGCGGTGCTCGATGGCAAGCTGGTCGACAGTGCCCCGCATCTTGCCCGCCTGGAGCGCTCGGTCGGCGAGATCGGGCTGGCGCTGCCGGAGAGCCTGGCGCGGATCGAGGAGCTGCAGAAGGAGCTGGTCGCACGCAACCGGCTCGATCAGGGCATGGTCTATCTGCAGGTGACGCGCGGTGCCGACAAGGGCCGCGACTTCCCGTTTCCCAAGGGCGACGTCAAGCCGACCTTGGTGATGTTCGTCACCGCCAAGGACATCATCAATGCGCCCTCGGCGAAGACGGGAATTGGCGTCATCACCGTGCCCGACATCCGCTGGGCGCGCCGCGACATCAAGAGCGTGGCGCTGCTCGCGCAGGTGCTCGCGAAGCAGGCGGCCGCCGCGGCCGGGGCCGGCGAGGCGTGGATGGTCGAGGACGGTCATGTCACCGAGGGCGGCTCGTCCTCGGCCTTCATCCTGACCAAGGACGACGTCATCGTGACGCGGCCGAACTCGAACGCGATCCTGCCGGGCTGCACCCGCAAGGCCGTGGTGAAGCTCGCCGAGGAGCGCCAGCTCAAGGTCGAGGAGCGGCTGTTCACGGTGGAGGAGGCGCTCGGGGCGAAGGAAGCCTTCATCACCAGCGCGAGCTCGTTCGTGCAGCCGGTGGTCACGATCGACGGCAAGCCGGTCGGCGACGGCAAGCCGGGACCGGTGGCGGCGCGGCTGCGCGAGATCTATGTCGATTTTGCGCGCGCCACGGCGGTGTAGTTGGAGGAGACGATAGAGCAGGTGCAGCATCGAAACCCGTTTGCATTGTCCGGCGCTTTGCTATCGTGGCGACGAACGAAACAGAAATCAGGGAGGAGTTTCGATGCGGTATCGCTTGAGAGGGCTCGCGGCCGGACTGTTGATTGCGGGCGCAGGCATGACGGGAGCGGCATTGGCCGATGACGGCTGGGTGACCCTGGTCGACGGCGACAAAAAGGTCGAATTCGCCGAGGTCGGCAAGGCCAATTGGGAGGTGAGGGACGGCGCGCTGTCGGCCGACAAGCTCGACGGCAAGGATCCATCGTATCTGGTGACCAAGACCAGCTACAAGGATTTCCAGATCAAGGCCGAGTTCTGGGTCGATGACGCCGCCAACAGTGGCATCTTCATCCGCTGCGACCAATCTGCGAAGATCGACTCCAACATCTGCTACGAGGTCAACATCTTCGACAAGCGGCCCGATCCGAAATACGGCACCGGCGCGATCGTCGACGTGTCCAAGGTCGATCCGATGCCGAAGGCCGGCGGCAAGTGGAATACCTATGAGATCACCGCCAAGGGCACGCGGCTGACCGTGATCCTCAACGGCGAGAAGACCGCCGATGTCGACGACAGCAAGCACGCGGCGGGACCGATCGCCCTGCAGTACGGCTCGGGCGTCGTGAAGTTCAGGAAGGTGCAGATCAAGCCGCTGTAGCGGCCGCGCATTCCGGGCAGCGGCGCTGGCCGCGGCTCGCGCGATACAGGCTCTTGCAGTACCAGCGGCGCGCCATGATCTGCAGGGGATGGCGGGCCAGCCGGGCCAGCGTCACCAGTTCGAGCATGGCGGGCATTGCAGACTCCTTGGCATCCTTCCGACTTTTGCGAGATGGGGCGGCACTTCGTTTGCGGAAGTGCCGCCCCAGTCGCATCAGCCATGCAGCTTCTTTGCGGTCTCGGCGATGACGCGGCCCTGATAGCGCGCCCCCGCCAGCTCGTTCGCGCTCGGCTGCCGGCTGCCGTCACCGCCGGTGATGGTGGTGGCGCCATAGGGCGAGCCGCCGGTCACCTCGTCGAGCTTCATCTGGCCGGCGAAGCCGTAGTTGAGGCCGACGATGGTCATGCCGAAATGCAAGAGGTTGGTGATGATCGAGAACAGCGTGACCTCCTGGCCGCCGTGCTGGGTCGCGGTCGAGGTGAAGGCGCCGCCGACCTTGCCGTGGAGCGCGCCCTTGGCCCACAGGCCGCCGGCCTGGTCGAGGAAGTTGGCCATCTGCGAGGCCATGCGGCCGAAGCGGGTGCCGGTGCCGACGATGATCGCGTCGTAATCGGCGAGCTCCTCGACCTTGGCGATCGGGGCAGTCTGGTCGAGCTTGTAGTAGGAGGCCTTGGCGACGTCGGCCGGCACCAGTTCGGGCACGCGCTTGACGTCGACGGTGGCGCCGGTCTCGCGGGCGCCTTCGGCCACCGCGTTGGCCATCGCTTCGATGTGGCCGTATGCGGAGTAGTAGAGAACGAGAACCTTGGTCATGGCAGTCTCCGTGGGGACGAGGATGATCGGGGAGAGCGTCCCGGCCGGATGCCCGGCCGGGATCGCGTGAGAGGTCAGGCGGCGTCGACGAGCACCAGCTCGGAATCTTCGAGCGCGGTGATCTTGAGCGTGGCCTCGTCGCGGATGGCGGCGCCGTCACGGGCGTTGACTCGGACGCCGTTCACTTCGACGCTGCCGGCTGCGGGCACCAGATAGATGTGGCGGGCCTTGTCGGCGCTGTACTCGGCGGTCTCGCCGGCCTTCAGCGTGGTGCCGAGTACGCGCGCCTTGGCACGGATCGGCAACGCGTCGTCGTCATCTGCGAAGCCGCTCGCCAGTGTGACCAGCTTGCCGGAGCGGTCGGACTTCGGGAACGGCTTGGCACCCCAGGTCGGTTGGCCGCCATCGGTGGTCGGCTCGATCCAGATCTGGAAGATCCGCGTCGTGGTCGGCTGCAGATTGTACTCGGAGTGGCGGATGCCGCTGCCCGCACTCATCACCTGGACGTCGCCGGCCTCGGTGCGGCCCTTGTTGCCGAGGCTGTCCTGATGGGTGATCGCACCCTCGCGGACATAGGTGATGATCTCCATGTTCCGGTGCGGATGCGCCGGGAAGCCGGTGTTCGGCGCGATCTCGTCGTCGTTCCAGACGCGCAGGGCGCCGTGGCCCATGTTGCTGGGGTCGTAGTAGCTCGCGAACGAGAAATGGTGCTTGGCCTTCAGCCAGCCGTGGTCGGCGCCGCCCAGCGCCGCAAAGGGCTTCAATTCGATCATGGGTCTGCTCCTGTGGTTGCAACGGCCGGCCGGGGCCGCCGTGCTGTTGGGCATTGGAATAAGGAAGCGACCGGAGTATAGAAATAGAAACTATTGAAACCTATTGTTTCCAAAAACGAGATTTGAGGCGATGGCGCGACTTCCGGATTTCGAGGCGATGGCGATCTTCGCCAAGGTCGTCGAGCTGCGCTCCTTCGCGGGCGCCGCGCAGGAGCTGGGCCTCTCCAAGGCCTCCGTCTCCAAGGCGGTGAGCCGGCTGGAGGAGCGTCTGGGTACGCGGCTGTTCAACCGCACCTCGCGGCGCTTGGCGCTGACAGACGCCGGCCAGCGCCTGTCCGAGCGTGCCGCGCAGCTGCTCGCCGATGGCGAGGCTGCCGAGACCGAGGCGCTCGCGCAGTCGCTGACGCCGCGCGGCCTGGTGCGCTTCGCGGTGCCGATGACGTTCGGCGTCAAGAAGATCGCGCCGCTGCTGCCGGCGTTCCTAGAGCAATATCCGGAGGTCTCGATCGACCTCCACATGAGCGACGCCACCGTCGATCTGATCGGCGAAGGGTTCGACCTCGCGCTGCGGATCGCGCGGCTTCCGGACTCGTCGCTGGTCGCGCGCCGCCTTTGCCCCATGCCGCGCTACACGGTGGCGGCGCCGTCCTATCTGAAGCGCCACGGACGGCCGACGCATCCGATGCATCTCGCCGAGCACAAATGCTTCGGCTACGCCTATCTCTCCACCGCCGGCGTCTGGCACTACACCAATGCGGCCGGCGAGCAGGCCAGCGTACGGCCGGCGGGACAGCTGCGCGTCAACAATGGCGAGGCGCTGTTGCCGGCGGTGCTCGCGGGGCTCGGCATCGCGGACCTGCCGGATTTCATCGTTGGCGACGCGATCGCGTCTGGCGAGGTCGAGGTGGTGCTGAAGGGCTGGAGCCAGCCCGAAGGCGCAATGCATCTGGTGATGCCGCCCGGCGGCCCGCGCCCCGCGCGGGTCGAGGTGCTGACGGAGTTTCTAGTGAAGGAACTCGCGAAGGGGAAGAAGCGATGATCGCGGCCGCCGATCCCAGCCGATCAGGACTGCACCTCGCATACATCGACCCATGCGGCTCCCGTCAGCTCGGCCAAGCGATCCGGCGTGATCTTCACCGCGCTGTGGGTCGAGCCCGCGGCGGGCACCACGATGTCGAAGGCCTTCAGCGAGACGTCGCAATACACCGGTAGCGGCGACTTCAAGCCGAACGGGCAGACGCCGCCGACCTCGTGTCCGGTGATGTCGGCGACCTCGTCGAGGCCGAGCATCTTCGGCTTGCCGCCGAACAGCGCCTTCACCTTCTTGTTGTCCATGCGCGCGTGGCCTGCGGCGACGATCAGGATGACGCGCTCGCCGACGCGCAACGACAGCGTCTTGGCGATGCGGGCCGGCTCCACGCCATAGGCTTCCGCCGCGAGCGCCACGGTTGCGGAGCTCTGGCTGGAGACGAGAACGTCGATGTCGGGGGCTTTTTCAGCGAAGAAGGCGCGGACGGATTCAAGGCTCATGCGTGTTGACGATCTCAGGCAATTCGGAGAGCGCAGCAATACGATGATCGGGCGCAAAACCCAACTCGTCCATCTGGGTCCGCAGCGCCTTGAACATCGTGAGCGGGGACACGAGATCGGTCTCGATGCAGGCGGCCGCCATACGCTGCATCAGCGAGCGCAGCCAGGTGTATTCGAGCTGCTTGATGCGCCAGATCTGGGTGATGATGTCGCCGTGGCCGGGAAAGGCCTGCTCGGTGACCGCCGCTACTGACTGGATGTCGTACAGCGTGCCATAGGCATCGAAGACCACGGCTTTGAAGGGCACGGCGCTCACCTCATCGAGAGAGGCAGGCGCGATGGCCGATGGCCGCCGCGCCCGCGGATGATAGCACGATCCTCGACGATACGAGCCGTCGGACGGCCTCAGATCCCGAGCAGCCTGCGCGCGTTGGCCTTCAACACTTTCGGCCGGATCTCCTCGCGGATGTCGAGCTTGGCGAAATCGGCGAGCCAGCGGTCGGGCGTGATCACCGGCCAGTCGGAGCCGAACAGCATCTTGTCCTGCAGGATCGAGTTGATGTAGCGCACCAGGATCGGCGGGAAGTACTTTGGCGACCAGCCGGAGAGGTCGATGTACACGTTCGGCTTGTGGGTCGCGACCGACAGCGCCTCCTCCTGCCAGGGGAAGGAGGGGTGGGCGAGAATGATCTTGAGGTCGGGGAAGTCGGCCGCGACGTCGTCCATGTACATCGGGTTCGAGTACTTCAGCCGCATCCCCATGCCGCCCGGCATGCCCGAGCCGACGCCGGTCTGGCCGGTGTGGAACAGCGCGATCGCGCCGCCGTCGTTGATCGCCTCATACAGCGGATAGGCCAGCCGGTCGTTGGCGTAGAAGCCCTGCATGGTCGGGTGGAACTTGAAGCCGCGGACGCCATACTCCTCGATCAGCTTGCGCGCCTCGCGGACGCCGAGCTTGCCCTTGTGCGGATCGATGCTGACGAAGGGGATCAGCACATCGAGATGGTCGGAGGCGACCTCGAGCATCTCGTAATTGTTGTAGCGGCGGAAGCCGGTCTCGCGCTCGGCGTCGACCGGGAAGATCACGGCGGCGATGTTCTTGGAGCGGTAATAGGCCGCCGTCTCCGGCACCGTCGGCGGGTGCTTGTGCGGCGACTTGAAGTAGTCGGCCATCTGGGCCTGGAAATCGTCGTAGCCGTCATCCGCATGCATGCCGCAGGGCTCCTCGGCATGGGTGTGGATGTCGATGGCGACGACATCGTCGATCTTGGGCAGAGCGAGCTTGGGCATGGGCGTTCCCGGCGGTTGGTTCTTGGCTTTGGAAAATTGATTATAGGATATAACAAATTTGGCAATCGCCAAGTTGGATCGAGGGGCCCGTCGCCGGCCGGTCCTGTTGAAGCCGGGGCCCGCCATGATTGACATCCGGCGGGCTGGTGGTTAGAAACCCGCCAATCCGGGCGACTTGGTCGCTTGCGGAACTCCCTTTGTATTTGCCACTTCCGGCCTGTCCAACACGGCCTTTCAACGTATCAGGATGTCCCATGAAGGTCCGTAACTCGCTGAAGTCGCTGCGTGGCCGCCATCGCGCCAACCGTCTGGTCCGCCGCAAGGGCCGCGTCTACGTGATCAACAAGGTCCAGCGCCGCTTCAAGGCCCGCCAGGGTTGATCCCGTAGATCTCCCCTCGAGAAGAGGGGCCTTCTCACAGGTCTTTGAGGCGCGTGCTGCTTTGCAGGACGCGCCGACTGCGTTTAGACTTGGGGCATGGCCAAGCGATCCTTGCGGGCGATTCTTCTCGCCGTTGTCGTCATTTCGGTACCGCATCTTGCCTTTGCGCAGGGGGAGCCGCGGGCCGGCGTCAAGCCAAAGCCGCCCGAGGCTCCGGCCAAGCTGCCCAAGGTCGGAGCCGACAAGACCAAGGGCCTCGATTTCCTGTTCGGCGCCCTGAAGGCGGCGCCCGACGAGATCAGCGCCAAGCACGTCGAGGCGCGGATCTGGGCGATCTGGCTGCAGACCCCCAGTGACACCGTCGCCCTGCTGATGGCGCGGTCCAAGGCGGCGATGGACGCGAAGCAGAACGAGGTTGCGCTCAAGCTGCTCGATTCGGTCATCAAGCTCCGGCCCGACTACGTCGAGGCCTGGAACCGTCGCGCGACGATCTATTACCTCCAGAACGATTACGGTCGCTCGCTTGCCGACATCCAGCAGGTCCTGCTGCGTGAGCCGCGGCACTTCGGCGCGCTCGCGGGTCTCGGCATGATCATGCAGGATCTCGGCGAGGAGAAGCGGGCCCTGGACGCGTTCCGCAAGGCGCTCGAGGTCAATCCGCACCTGGACAAGGTGCCGGAGCTGGTCAAGACGCTGACCGAGAAGGTCGAAGGCCGCGACATCTAGCCTTGGCGATCGATTAACCATGTCAGGACGGCCGTCCTTGCCGGCCGATCTGCGCCATCCCACCTGCCGTTGATCGGAGGACATCCGGCGAGGAGGTGGCGCAATGAGGCGTGCAGTGCTGACGGCAGCGCTCATCGGAATGACGGCGACGGCCGCCTGGGCCGAGGATCCGGATCTGTTCTGGGTGGTCGGCAACCGCGCCACCAATCGCTGCGAGATCGTGACCAGCAATCCGATCGTCACCCCCACCATGGGCGACATCTGGTTCGCGTCCGGGCCGTTCAAGTCGAAAGACGACGCCAAGCTGGCGCGATCGACGATCAACGCGTGTCCGAACAAGGACATCACGTCCGAGGACTGATCGGCGCAATCCGGCCCGGTCAGCCGACTCAGTGAAATGCGGTGCTGCGGCGGTCCGGCATGCCGTACTGCGCGGCTGCGGCATACAGCTGCGCGATCTCGGCCTCGAGATGCTCGTTGACCAGCAGCAGGGCCTTCAGCGCGCCGCGGAGATCGCCATTGCAACTTGCGACGATCTCGTCGATCGCAGCCTCGCTCGAACGAAAACTCATCGGTAACCCCCTCCCAAAACACCAAACAAAACGCAGGGCCGGTCATCGTGTTCAAACGACGCAATGATCTGACCGCAAGTAATTCACGGCCATCAGCCGATTGCGAGGAAATGTCCCGACCATGGTTATAAAATGGCCGACGACGCCATGATGACAGGATTGGCTTGACGGGACGTGGAATTGCGCGCTTTCCCGCGCAACCGCCTTCGTTCTGCTCCGTATCTGTCAGCGTGACACGTAGAAAAATATCAATGATTTCAATCACTATTGCGGTCGTTCTCGGTGGGCTCGCACTGGCCACGCGGGCCGGTATTGCGATCGTCGAAAAGCGCTATCCGCAGCAGGGGCAGGCGATCCCGGTGGCCGGTGCGACCATCAATCTTGTGGATATCGGGCCGCGCAACGCGTCCGGACCGCCGCTCCTGCTGCTCCATGGGGCGAGCTCGAACCTCGAAGCCATGCGCCGTCCGCTGGGTGATCTCCTGGCGCAGCGCCACCGGGTGCTCCTGGTCGACCGTCCCGGCCACGGCTGGAGCCCGCGCGCGCGGCCTGAGGATTCCACGCCCGCGGCTCAGGCCCGGATGCTGGACGAGGTGCTGGCGCGGCTCGGCGTCGGCCAGGTCGTCCTGGTGGTGCATTCCTGGAGCGGCGCGCTCGGCCTGCGCATGGCGCTCGACTTCCCCGACCGGGTTGCGGGGCTCGTGATGCTGGCGCCGGTCGCCTATCCCTGGCGGGGCGGGGTCGGGCGCTACAACGAGGCCGTCACGACGCCGGTGGTCGGGCCGTTGCTGGCGCATACGATCACGCTGCCGCTCGGCCTGGCGCTGATGGCGCCCGGCGCCCGCGGCGTGTTCGCGCCGCAGGCGATGCCGGACGATTTCGTCGACCGGACCGCGACGCCGCTGCTGCTGCGCCCGCGCGAGTTCATGGCCAATGCCCGCGATCTCGTCACCCTGAAGCAGGCGGTGATCGAGCAGGCGCCGCGCTATGGCGAGATCAAGGTCCCGGTCACGATCGTGGCGGGCGGGGCCGACCGGACGGTCTATACCGACATCCATTCCCGCCCGCTCGCGCGGGTCGTGCCACAGAGCCGCCTGATCGTGCTGCCCGACCTCGGGCACATGGTCCAGAACGCGGTGCCGGAGCTGGTGGCCGGCGAGGTCGACCGGATCGTCGCCGCGGTGACCCTGGCCGACGCCGTGGCGCCGTGATGTGAAAAAGCCCCGGCGGTCCGCCGGGGCTTTGCAGTCGAGGTGACGTGTCGGCCGGCGGCCGCTTACTGCTTCTGCTTGCCGTCCTTGTCGAACGACGAGACATAGGCCCAGAGGTTGTTGATCTCGGTCTCGTTCTTGATGCCGGCGAAGGTCATCTTGGTGCCGGGGATCTTGGCCTTCGGGTCCTTGATGTATTCCTTGAAGACCGCCTCGTTCCAGGTGATGCCCGAGTTCTTGTTGGCTTCCGAATAGTTGTAGTCCGGCGCGCTGCCCGACTTGCGGCCGTCGAGGCCGTTGAGTTCCGGGCCGACCTTGTTCTTCGCGCCCTCGCCGATCGCGTGGCAGGGCAGGCACTTGTTGAAGGACGTCTTGCCGGCGGCGGCATCCTGCGCCAGCGCGGCAGATGCCAGCGACGACGAGGCGAGGACGACGAGCGCGCTCAAAGTCATTTTCTTCATGGATCAGGCTCTGTGGGTTACGAGACGAGTTTGCGCGCAGGTTGTGGCATGGCCTCAGGCGACGCACAAGCGGGGAAGCACTGAGGCAAATCAGCATAATGGCGGAGCTTGTTGCTCTGCCGCAAACTTCGATGCGGATCCGCTGCCTATCCAAACCGTTTCCGTTGTGATTGATATGCCAGCACAAATCGAGGGCCGGAGGAACGCGATGGCGATCATGATGCCGGAAGCTGATCGGGCGGTGCTGGCGCGCCGCGACGAGATCGTTGCTGCACTGCGCGCGATCGTGCCGGGCGAAGGCGTCATCGACAGCGCCGCCGAGATGCTGCCCTACGAGTCCGACGGGTTGATGGCCTACCGCCAGCCGCCGATGGTCGTGGTGCTGCCGGAGACCACCGCGCAGGTCTCGCAGGTCCTGAAATATTGCCACGGGCAGGGCATCAAGGTGGTTCCGCGCGGCTCGGGCACCTCGCTGTCCGGCGGCGCGCTGCCGCTCGCCGACGGCGTGCTGCTCGGGCTCGGCAAGTTCAAGCGCATCCGCGACATCGACTTCGACAACCGCGTCGTCGTCACCGAGCCAGGGGTCACCAACCTCGCCATCAGCCAGGCGGTGGCGCATGCCGGCTTCTACTATGCGCCGGATCCGTCGTCGCAGATCGCCTGCTCGATCGGCGGCAATGTCGCCGAGAATTCCGGCGGCGTGCACTGCCTGAAATACGGCATGACCACCAACAACGTGCTCGGCTGCGAGTTCGTGCTGATGACCGGCGAGGTCCTGCGCATCGGCGGCAAGTGCACCGAGAACGCCGGCTATGACCTGATGGGCCTGATCACCGGCTCGGAAGGGCTGCTCGGCGTGGTCACCGAGGTGACGGTGCGCATCCTGCAGAAGCCGGAGACGGCCCGCGCCCTGATGGTCGGTTTCGCCGAAGTGGAGGCGGCCGGGGAATGCGTCGCCCGCATCATCGGCGCCGGCATCATCCCCGGCGGCATGGAGATGATGGACAAGCCGGCGATCCACGCCGCCGAGGCCTTCGTCCATGCCGGCTATCCGCTCGACGTCGAGGCGCTCCTGATCATCGAGCTCGACGGCCCCGGCGTCGAGGTCGACGAGCTGATCGGCCGCGTCGAGGCGATTGCAAACGCCTGCGGCTCGACCACCTGCCGCATCTCCACCTCGGAGGCCGAGCGCAACCTGTTCTGGGCCGGCCGCAAGGCGGCGTTTCCGGCCGTCGGGCGCATCTCGCCGGACTATCTCTGCATGGACGGCACCATCCCGCGCGGCGCGCTGCCGAAGGCGCTGGCGCGCATCCGCGAGCTCTCGGAGAAGTACCAGCTCGGCTGCGCCAACGTGTTCCATGCCGGCGACGGCAATCTGCATCCGCTGATCCTCTACGATGCCAACAAGCCGGGCGAGATGGAGCGCGCCGAGGCGTTCGGCGCCGACATCCTGCGCTGCTGCGTCGAGCTCGGCGGCGTCCTGACCGGCGAGCACGGCGTCGGCATCGAGAAGCGCGACCTGATGCCGGAGATGTTCACCGAGATCGACCTCAACCAGCAGCAGCGGGTGAAGTGCGCCTTCGATCATTTGGGCCTGCTCAATCCCGGCAAGGTGTTCCCGACCCTGCACCGCTGCGCCGAGCTTGGGCGCATGCACGTGCATGGCGGCAAGCTGGCGTTTCCGGATCTGCCGAGGTTCTGAGACCGGCGCCGCAGGGCAGGGCACCGTCATGTGGCGCCCCGCTCTCTCCCCGCGTCATTCCGGGGCGCCCGCAGGGCGAGCCCGGAATCCATAGCCACGGGCCGATACGTGAGGCACGCGGGCAGCTCCATCCCGCTCGACCAACATCCGCCTGTGGTTATGGATTCCGGGTTCATCGCTGCGCGATGCCCCGGAATGACGTGGAGAGAGTCGTCCTCATCGCATCCACCTTTGCTCGCAGGCGCACGTCCGCGCTCCCGCGGCGTTCTCCGCCCGAGTGATGCCATCGACATCGCCCTTCGAAACGGTCGAGAGGGCGCAGGGAATGCCGGGTGAAGGCCTCACCCATGGCCCGCCTGCGAAAAAAATGCAGGCGGCAGGTACCACAGGTTCAGCCGATCAACCGGCATTCCCTGCGCGGCGGTCTTAACGCTTATACGTGCTCGCCCCGGGGATCGGCGTTCTTGTCCCCGTCGCTGGCCCGCCCCGCAAAGGGCACGACCCGCTTGGCCTCAGCACCGGGAGGCCAGGCCCACACGATTTCACGTCCGCATCACAGTCGTTCGTCGGCATGACCGAAGCCACGCTGCGACCCGACACGGCCACCGCATCCCACCTCGCATATCGTGACGACCGCGCGTACGCCCCTCTCGGTGAGGCGGGATGGGCGGAGGATGGCACGGTTTCTGTAAAAGCGAAAGCGGAAAATTTCGGTGCTTGAGGCCGGCTGGCCGTTCGGCGTTGCAATCGCTCGCGAAATGAGTTTTTCCCCGCGAGCGATTTGCTGCGGCCGGCCGTTCTTTCGCTGTGAGATCAGCAAAGCTGATTTGCCCGACGACCCGAACAGGCTCTGTATCTGTCGGGTTCGAAATTGTGGACGCCCCAAAGAATCGACCTTGAACTTTCCGTGTGAAGGTGGGGGATGACCTGTCCTATCTCTTTCTAACTACTTTGCTTTTTTCTGGCGCTGCGGCGTCTGGCGGATTTGGGCGCCGAAGCGGTGCCATATTGGACGTGCAGGGCAAAGCCGCCGCGTACCGCCGCCCGGACGGCTTCGAGCAGCTTGACGACGTATGGCTCGAACGGCTCGATCCGAAAGACCGGGCCGGCTTTCTTCATAGGATACCGTGGCCAGTAGCCTGCATGGGCTGCGTGCAGTTGTTCCAACTCGGATCGCTCTAGCGGTCCAATCGCCAATCCGTGCTCATGCGCCTCTTTTAGCAGCGCGTCGATTCTGTGCCCGAATATCCGATTGTTTTCGAGGTCCTTGAGCGGCACGCCTTGAGCGAGGAGAAAAGCCTTTAGGGCCAGTTCGACCGCATGGCAGAGCATAAAGTAACGTGGCCACGAGATGGGAAGCCCGGAGGGCGCCTTTTCCGGGAGGTCTCGGAATGCCTGATAGAATTCTTCCGCCAATTCGAGAAAGCGGAGATGCTCGTTAGGACTCGTCATCTGATCGTCCTGACTCCCATAAGGCGATGCTCTGCCGTGTCTTATCCCCATGCCTTGTTTGCATCGAAATCCATGCCGGCCGCCTTCAGCTCCTTCACGAGTTTTATTTTCCAGCCCTCCGCTGGGTCGAGTTCTGTATAGATGACCCCGTAAAGGTCCGATGGGATCTCGACCTCGCCTCTACGCAAAAGACACGTGCGTCCGCGACCGAGCTTGCCGGCAAAATAGCCCAACTCGAAGATTACATTCTGACGGGCGCGCGCCGCTGGGGCCGATGAAGTACCGGCGACATCGTCGGGGGTCAGGAGCACAACCGTGAAACCGACGCGGCTCGCGCAATCTTCGAATTTCTCGATAATCGTGCGTCCCTGGTCGGGCTGCTCACGCAGGACGATCGTCGGCAATTCTAGCCGTTCGAGGAAGCGAGCAACTGCCTGCAGAGCAGCCTCGTCATGGCCGTGCACGACAAAGACTTCATTTTTCTGAGACGGCTGCAATTCTTTGACATTCGGCGGCGGGAGTTCTTGCTGATCTGCAATTTCTTCTTCGAGGAAGCGGATGGCCTGACCGAGAAGTGCGACAGATTTTGCCTTTTCACGGGTTAGATACTGTCGCACATCGTTCAGTAGCGACGCGTCGTAACTCGGCGGGCGCCGGCCGCTGACAAACATCGCACCCATTGGGCCTCCATCCAGTCGGCCGGCATTGCTGTAGCGCCTGTATTCGATTGTGTCGTGCCCAAATGTCGAGGACAGCGTTTCGTCGATAGCGGTTTGAAGTGCCAGCGCACTAGGGTCACGGCGGCCTTGAACTTGCTGTGGATCGAAGGCTTCAAGATCGGCAATACGCTGGCGCAATCGATCCATGCACCGTCGCTTCTGCTCGATCGATAGAGAAGGCCGGGGAGGAGGCGGGGGTGGTTGTGTAGCGCGAGCCATTAGATCATCCTGATAAATTAACCAGTAGAAAGGCTACATCAAAAGCGGGCGATTTAATCTTGGCGCCTCATAACGATGGGGGGCTATCCGCCCTGCGAGCTAGCGCTCTCTTCAGAAGCGGAAGGATCGCCGCAACGTTAGCGGAACGCGAAGCGTATTCGGGCGAGATCTGCTCTTGGCTAGCGTTTGCCAAGAACAGCAAGGCATCGCCGGCCTCCCTGGCAAGCCGGACAACCGCGTCGTCGGGTCCGAGTCGGTTTACGGAGGCCCAACGTCCGATAGCTGCTTCGGAAAGGGCAAAGAGTTCCTCCGCCGGCCATGCGATTTGGTTGATCTCTTTCAGAATCGCTCGTTGAGCATTCATCCGATTTGAGAAACTATCGTCCATCTTTCTTCCTTTGAAGTAGTTCCGCCATCCAATTTTCGAGAAGGGGGAGTGCCTCAAGTGCTCGATCCTCTTCTGTGGCGGCAAGTGGTGCTCCATGTCCGCGGGTGCTGAGCAGGCGAGCCCTTTCGAGAATCCGATAATGCGCCAAGTCCACCGGGGGCATGTCGCCCATAAGACGGAGCGCTACTCCACGCGAAAAATCTGGAACACCAAGTCCAAGCATGTAGCAGCTGCAGAAATTGCGTAGACCGAGGAATGCGGCCGATAGGTCAAAAACGATGCTGCTGCGATCGCTCGCTACCGAAGATCGTGATTGTCGAAAGATAGCGAGGAAGCGTTCGCAGTCATCGATTGCTTTGGTGTAGCTAGCTGGCGTCCCAAGGGCCTGGACGAAATCGCTTCCATCCCTACTATAAACCATCTTGGCTTCTAGGTGAAGGTGCCACGCAAACGGATTGCCTTCATTCCATATGCGCTTAACTTTAGAGTGGGAATAAATTGAAAACATCGAGCGCGACAGCTCATTCGTGCCGCCGGTAGTGATCGCCAATAGATCAACATCCGATCCCGGAGATATCTCGCCTCTGCAGAGCGAACCAAAGACATAGATGTGGAGTAGGTGGGTCATCGGCGATTGAAGCGCTTGATAAGAATTGACATGAAAAAACCAAGCGCAATGAGTCGCGCTACTGTAATCAAGGTGAGCCATGTGGGGCTGATATGTGCAGGAGGCGAAACCCCAAAGAAAATCTGTGGTGCGCGCCAGATGGCTTCCACCAAACTTGCAGCGGTGATTGAACTTGGATCTGTCGATGTATCGAGGATCACTATAGCCCCGATAAGAAAAAAGACCGTTCTCAAGAGCGCGAGAATGTTCTCGCCGTTTCCCCACACGTAGTCCAATAATTTGAATTTAACCCAAAGTAGGAATCGTAGGATACGGTTGAATGGGCCTGGATATTTGGCCCGATAATAGCGATCGTTTGAGTACCATGCCTTGTGCAGATGGATTTCGGTCGCGTCAAGTTCGACGCGGATTGCGTGATTCGCGGCCGCTGCATCTCCGAGTTGTTGGTAATTAGTGCGCAAGCTGCGTGCAAACCGCATCTTCTGATTCTCATAAGAAGGGCAGTTGTCCGTCAATATTGCATCGTCGATGATGGTGCGCTCGAACGTTGCGTAATCGAAAATGCAGCCCGTAAAGGTTGCCCCATGCAGGTTGGTCGAGGCGAACTTTACCCCCGTAAAGTTGCAGCTATCGAACGAGCAGCTCGGGAGATAGCAGGAATCGAATGTCGAGTTGGAAAAATCGACCTTTTTGAATCGCTTTCTTATGGCTACCAACCGTACTAATTGAAGGTTGGACCAATCTGAGTCTTCTACGTTGATGCGGACAGCCTTGTCTTTGTATTCGACACGATGGCTGTTTGTCAGATATTCTTCTAACCTATCGCGGTTTCCGGTCATCTTGCCTGCACCTTCTTGCGGCGCGCGCTTGCGTTTTGCTGGCCCCGATCAAGGGCATTTTGTTAATTGAGGGGACGGCGTGCGCGACGTTCACGTGTGCATAGCGCAAGACCATCGAAAGGCTGGGCCGTCCGCTCAGGTGCATGAGCATGTTGAGGTCACGGTTTTCCTGATAGTGTTGGTGCCTGTACTCTCGCGAACTCGGACGCCTCGGAGCGTCCCGCGCAAATATCATACTGGCGGGTCTGTTCGCCTTTCGGGTTGGAGGAGCATGAAATTACCGCCTAAAGTTGTAGAATGTCTTGATCTGTAAACAGTTTTGCGCGTTCGATCACCCGGTAAAATGGCTCGTCGGTGATAAATTCGGCGAAAACCCGTTTGTCACGCGGAAGATCCCCGCGCCTCGTCCAGTGTGCAGAGCTTGACTGGCATCAATTCTGTGCGCTTACCCCTCCCCGTGATGGCAGCTAGCGAATCGGGCAAGGCGTACTTGCGCCCCCTGATGTCAGGCGACTGTAACCCAACGAGCATCTGATTCTGTATTAGGGTGACAGTGCGCTTCGGCAAAGTTCTCGGGCGGTTCAAATGCTCGAAATCGAGATCGCCGGCCGGGATTTCCTCGTCGGCCCTGGCATCGCTGACCTCAGCCTCGAAGGCATTCAGGTGCTCAGCGTCTCGGATGTCGAGCTTGTTCTTCAGGACGGTCGTGCGGAGATAGCAATACTCGTTGGCGACCGCGTCGTACATGGCGGCCTAAGCCTTGCGGTAAGCGTCGATGATCGACTTCCGGCGTTCCACGGGGGAAAGGGCCTTACCCGTCGACGACGAAGCGCCCTTCATCTTGGGAGAATACTCGATCCCCTCGACGGCGCTGATCTTGCGAAACCGGGCGCTGCCGATCACGAAGCCACCGGCTTTGGTCTTTTTCGAAGAAGGTTTCTTCGGGGCCATGACAGAACATTAGCATAAGTGGGGCGATCTCGCACGACGAGAAAATAGGATATCGAGGGCAGGCAAGGGTGACTTGGAAGCCGAAAGGAATGCCGTAGGTGAGCTGCGTCCGGCCATACGACGGAGGCCATACGACCTGCAATGCGCCATGAGGTCTGTGTTCGATCTCGTCTCGCGTGGAGGACCGGATGCTCCGCCGGAGCCTGCCCCCTGGCGCGGCGAAGGCGAGACCCGAGGGCGGAGCATGACAGCTTGGGGATGGCGAGAGTTCAACCCATCCACGAGAGCCGATTTCAAGACAGAGTTGTCTAAATCAGCCCGTACTGCATCCGCTCGCGTCGTGCCAGCAGCGGCAGGGCCTGGCTGGCGATATAGGTCTTGAAGTGGTCGCTCTCCTGGTGGGCCTTGAACGCGGCTTCGTCGCGGAACAGCTCGTAGAACAGGAACTGCGCCGGGTTGTCCTTGGCGCGGGAGATCAGGAACAGTTTTGCGCCGGGCTCGCGCTGCGCCTCGGGCAGGAAGCGCGACAGGATCTCCGCGACGCGGTCGGCCTCGCCGGCCCTGGCCTCCCATTGCGCCACCACCAGCAGGCCGCCGCCGCTGACGGCCTCGTTCACGGTTTTCGTCTCGATGGCATATCCGGTCATCGTGATCGGTCCTTTCGTTGAAGTGCTGCAAGGGCAACGATACCGCAGTTCCTGCATCCGATCCTTCGATGGCGGACGAAGGATGGATGTGCACATGAGGGCGTAGGGCGGATTAGCCGAAGGCGTCATCCGCCATGTGTCTCGGAAGGCGGCGGGTTACGCTTCGCTTACCCGCCCTACGGGCTGGGGAGCACGCGATGCCCGGGCTTGTTCCACCTGCGCGGCCCGGCGCCTCGCGGGGCGAAGGCCCGGCATCGACGTCTTTCCTTCTCCGGGTTCGACGACGTGGATGGCCGGGCCTTCGCCGCGCCGAAGCGGCTTCGGCCGCGCAGGCCGGGACAAGCCCGGCCATGACGACGTTGAAACAGCTCGGCCGGACTCTGACGGCGTCATATGCGACAGTCCTGCAGGCAGCGAGGTCGATGCCGCAGAGCACGACGGCGGGACCATGCAGATCGCGCGTGAACGTTCCGTCGTGGCCGCCCTTGTGTCCGGCCCGCAACGCTTTAGAAGGGCTGCAACGCTGGTGGCCGCGCGTTGCGCTGGGCCGCCGGTCATCATCAACGAGCAAGGCGAGCAGTGGTGGACGCCCTGAAAGTACGCAACGCAGCCGACGTGGAGGAGGTGGTCCGCTCGGCCATCGCCAATGAGCAGCCGCTCGACGTGATCGGCCATGGCTCGAAGCGTGGGATCGGCCAGGTCACCGCGACCAATGCCGTGCTCGACCTGTCGGCGCTGAGCGCGGTCGTCGCCTACGAGCCGAACGAGCTCATCATCACCGCGCAGGCCGGGGCGCCGCTCGCCGACCTCTTGTCGCTGATCGATTCGAAGAGCCAGCAATTCGCGTTCGAGCCGATGGACACGGGGCCGCTGCTCGGCACGACGGGCCGGGGCACGCTGGGCGGGATGATCGCGGCGGGGCTGGCCGGCCCGCGGCGTATCAGGGCCGGCGGGGTGCGCGACCATCTGCTCGGGGCGCATGCCGTCTCCGGCTTCGGCGAGAGCTTCAAGACCGGCGGCAAGGTGGTCAAGAACGTCACCGGCTACGATCTCTGCAAGCTGCTGGCGGGCTCCTGGGGCACGCTGGCGGTCATGACCGAGGCGACCCTGAAGGTGATGCCGCGGCCGGAGTCGGAGCGCAGCCTGGTGCTGCGCGGGCTCGACGACCTCAAGGCCAACCGGGCCATGACGGCGGCGCTCGGTTCGCCGTTCGATGTATCCGGAGCCGCGCATCTGCCGGCCTCGACCTTGCGGCCGGAGGTCGAAGGCCTAAGCCCGATCGGCTCGCCGCGCGAGGCGGTCACGGTGATCAGGCTGGAGGGCATCACGGCCTCCGCCGCGCATCGGGCGGCGTCGCTCGCCAGGCAGCTCGCGACCTACGGTGCGGCCGAGATCATCGCGGACGACGCCTCCGCCGATGTCTGGAGCGCCGTGCGCGACGTGCTGCCGTTCGCCGCCAACGGCCCGCTCGGGGCCTGGACGGTGTGGCGGATCGTCTGCCCGCCGGTGTCGGGCGGGGCCATCGGGCAGGCCTTGACGCGCCAGACCGGCGGCGAGGTGATCTATGACTGGGGCGGGGGGCTGATCTGGGCCGCGCTGCCGCCGCAGCCCGATGCGTCCGCGGGGCTGGTGCGCAAGCAGGCCGAGGCCGTCGGCGGCCACGCCACCCTGCTGCGGGCGTGGGACGAGATGCGTCTCGCGGTCGACGTCTTCCACCCGCAGCCGCCGGGTGTCGCCGCGCTGGAGGAGCGGGTGCGCGTCTCCTTCGATCCCAAGACCATTCTCAACCGCGGCCGTATCAGGCGGAGCGTTGCGCCATGAAGACCGAGTTCACCTTGGCGCAGCTCGCCGATCCCGACATCGCGGTCGCCGACAAGATCCTGCGCGCCTGCGTGCATTGCGGCTTCTGCACCGCGACCTGCCCGACCTACGTGCTGCTCGGCGACGAGCTCGACAGCCCGCGCGGGCGCATCTACCTGATCAAGCAGATGCTCGAGAAGGATCAGGCACCGACCGCCGACGTGGTCAAGCACATCGACCGCTGCCTGTCGTGCCTGTCCTGCATGACGACCTGCCCGTCGGGCGTCCACTACATGCATCTGGTCGATCAGGCGCGGGTGCGAATCGAGCAGCGCTACCAGCGCCCGCTGACCGACCGGTGGCTGCGCGCCGTGCTCGCCTATGTGCTGCCGCGGCCGCGCGAGTTTCGGCTGGCGATGACCCTGGCGCGGCTCGGCCGGCCGTTGAAGGCGCTGCTGCCGGCGTCCTCCGCGTCGCGAACACCTGCGCCGGGCCTGCTGCGGCGCGTCAGGGCGATGCTCGACCTGGCGCCTGCCGCGGCGCTGCCGCCGCCGGGGCCGGCGGGCGGCAGCGTGTTTGCCGCGCAGGGCGCGCGGCGCGGCCGCGTGGCGCTGCTGCAGGGCTGCGCGCAAGCGGCGCTGGCGCCACGCATCAACCAGGCTGCGATCAGCGTCCTGACACGGCACGGCGTCGAGGTCGTGCTGGTCAGGGACGAGCAATGCTGCGGTGCGCTGACCCACCACATGGGGCAGGATGCCGACGCGCTGGCGCGGGCGCGCGCCAATGTCGACGCGTGGACCGCGGAGATGAAACGCGGCGGTCTCGACGCCATCCTGGTGACGACCTCGGGCTGCGGCACCGTCGTCAAGGACTACGGACACATGCTGCGCGAAGACCCGCAATATGCGGCGGCCGCGGCCGCCGTGTCGGCGATGGCGAAGGACATCACCGAGTATCTCGCCGGTCTCGAACTGGCCTCCGCCTCTCGGCGCGACGACATCGTCGTGGCCTATCACTCGGCCTGCTCACTGCAACATGGGCAGAAAATCACGAGCATTCCGAAAGAATTGCTTTCCAAGTCCGGATTCGTGGTGAAAGATATACCGGAGAGTCATTTGTGTTGCGGTTCGGCGGGGACCTACAACATTCTCCAGCCTGACATCGCGATGAAGCTGCGCGATCGCAAGGTCGCCAACATCGCGACCGTCAAGCCGAATGTGATCGCGGCGGGCAATATCGGCTGCATGATGCAGATTGCCAGCGGCACCTCTGTCCCCGTCGTGCACACCGTTGAGCTTCTCGACTGGGCGACGGGCGGTCCGCGGCCAGGAATGATTTGACGGATGGGCGCGTGCTGACTGCCGGCCCGTCCCGCCGGACGAGCTGATCGAACGGCGGCAACTGGAGGGTTTCTGATGGCGAAGGACAAGAAGGCGAAGAAGGACAAGAAAGAAAAGAAGAAGCTGATGGCGCAGGCCAAGTCAGCGAAGAAGGCGACGAAGAAGTCCGCCAAGAAGGCTGCGAAGAAGTCTGCACCGAAGTCCGCGAAAAAGGCCGCCAAGAAGGCTGCCAAGGCGCCCGCCAAGAAGGCGAAGAAGACCGTGAAGGCCGCGGCGAAGAAGGCGGCCAAGGCGCCTGCCAAGAAGGCTGCTGCGAAGAAGGCTCCCGCCAAGAAGGCCAAGACGTCGGCCGCAAAGGCTCCTGCCGCGCCGAAGAAGAAGGCCGCCAAGAAGCGGGCTCCCAAGATGGCTCCGCTGGTCGAGATCCCGGCGGTGAACGAGACCGAATCGGCTGCCGAGACCAGCTGGGCGATGCCGAGCGCGGCACCCGAGGAGCACGAAGACGGCGAGGGGACCGCCCCCGGAAACTGATCTTTCCGGTCCGGATCGTTCTCACCACCAGACGAATTCACATCGGGAGGCCGCGGCGGCAACGCTGCGGCCTTCTCGTTTGTTGCCGGCGCCTGTCGTCTGGCTTCTGGCGTCTGCGTCGGCTCCTAATTGCCGATGGATCTGTTCGTCGGAGCCGTCGCCCCCGCAGATCTACGGCCGGGCGAATCCGACCTCGCTACGCCGTGTCGTTTTGCTTGGGACACCACGATTCCAGCGCGTCGGCACAACCGAATGTGCGTCCTGGCGTGCGTTCGGACACGGAGATTTGTTGTTCAAATGCAACACGCGCTGACTACCTGCCGTAGAATTGTCAAAACGCCCAAAAAGGCGGCAGATGCCGCGCTTTTTTGCTTCACGTGCGGCGAGACCCTGGCACAAATTGCGTCTGGATGACGCAGCCGGTCTTGTTTGCGCCCTGGGGGGCCAAGGTGGGGCAGGCTTTTCGAAATAGGTAATGGGGATCGTCATGAAGAAGTGGGCTTTGCTGGCAACGGCGCTGGCAATGGTTTCGGGATCGGCTTCGGCGGCGGACATGGCGGTCAAGGCCTACAAGGCTCCGCCTCCGGTCGCGTTCGATCCCTGGGATATCGCGTTCGGCGCGGCGATCATGAACGACTACGTGTTCCGTGGCGTCACCCAGTCGAACCACAAGCCGTCGGTGGCCGCCTATTTCGAGCCGCGCTTCAACGTCAACAAGGACCTGCAGTTCTACGTCGGCGTCGCCGGCGAGAGCATTTCCTTCCCGAACCGCGCTGCTGCCGAGATCGACATCTACGGCGGTGTCCGCCCGACCTTCGGCGCCTTCGCCTTCGACATCGGCGTCTGGGGCTATCTGTATCCGGGCGGGACCTGCTATTACGGCGGTGGCGCCACGACGGACTTCGCCGGCCGCGCCCTGAGCGCCGAGTGCCAGGCCAACACCCTGACCAACCTCAACGTGATGAAGAAGGACGTCTCGTTCTTCGAAGTCTACGGCAAGATGAACTACACGGTGAACGATAACTGGACGTTCGGCATCACCGAGTTCTACTCGCCGAGCTTCCTGAACACCGGCGCCTGGGGCAACTACGCATCGGTCACCGGCAAGTGGACCGCGCCCAGCACCACCTTCGGCTCCAGCGGCGTCGGCATGTATGTGTCGGGTGAGTTCGGCCGCCAGTGGTTCGGCACCTCCGACTCGTTCTACGGCACGGCCGCCTTCCCGAATGGTATCAAGTATGCCGACTACAACACCTGGAACATCGGTGTCGGCTTCACCTACAAGGTGTTCACGCTGGACCTGCGCTACTCCGACACCAACCTCTCCAAGGGTGATTGCAACGCCTTCACCAGCGACTTCACCGGCAGCGGCACGACCAACGTGACCGCGATCAACCCGACCGGCGTCGGCTCGAAGTGGTGCGGCGCGACCGGCATCGCCAAGCTCTCGGTCGACCTGACGGCGATGACCAACCTGAAGTAATCACCGCAAGGCGGATCGAACTCATCACGAAGGGCGGCAGAGCAATCTGCCGCCCTTCTGCTTTGCTAGCGCAGCGGCGCTCGCGTCAGCTGCCTCCATCCGCGGTCGCGTCGGCCGCCTGTCCGGCCGGCCGCAGCGAGAACCGGTCGCCATCCCGAATCAGCTCGACCTTCCGATCGTGAAACTCGTGCAGGGTCGAGCGGTGGCCGATCGAGACGACGGTGGTCTGCGGCAGCCGTTCGGCGATGACCCGATAGAGCCTGGCTTCGCTCGGCTCGTCGAGCGAGGCCGTGGCCTCATCGAGGAAGAGATATTGGGGCGCGTGCAGCAGCGCGCGGGCAATTCCGAGCCGCTGCTGCTCGCCGAGCGACAGCATCCGGTTCCAGTGCGAGTCCTCGTCCAGGCGGTCCGCCAGTTGCGGCAGACCGACGGCCACCAGCGCCTCCCTGACCTGCTCGACGCTGAAAGCGTCCGCCGCCGCCGGATAGACGATCGCCGCCTTGAGCGCGCCGATCGGGAAGTAGGGCCGTTGCGGCAGCATCATCAGCTTGGCATGCGAGGGCACGCTGATGGCGCCGCTGCCGAACGGCCAGACGCCGGCGATGGCGCGGAACAGCGTCGATTTGCCGGCGCCGGAGGGCCCGGTCAGCAGCGTGCGCTCGTTGTTGCCGATGCTGAACCCGTCGGCCGCGACCAGCGGCAGGCCATTGGGCAGCTTCAGCAGCAGCTGGGCGAGATCGATGCTGTCGCCGGCATGGTCGACGACATCGATCGTCTGCGGCTCGCCCGAGAGCTTGTGCGCGCTCTCGATGGACATGTCGAAGCCGTCGAGGCGGGCGACGGTCGAGCGCCAGTCGGCAAGCGTCCGGTAAGTCGTCACGAAGAACGACAGCGCGCCCTGCACCGTCGAGAACGCGGACGCCGTCTGCATGATGCCGCCCATCTGGATCGACTTGGCGAAGTAGGCAGGCGCAACGAGCACATAGGGAAAGATCACGGCCGCCTGCGAATAGCCCGCCGTGAAGGCCGTCAGCCGCTTGGTCCGGCTCATGATCTGGTACCAGTTCTGCACGACCCGGCCGAAGCGGGTTCCGAGCTGACCTTGCTCGGCGCCTTCGCCGCGCAGCAGCGCGATCTGCTCGGAGCTTTCGCGCACCCGCACCAGGTTGAAGCGGAAGTCGGCCTCGTAGCGCTGCTGCTCGAAGTTGAGATTGACGAGCGGCGAGCCGATCCAATGCGTCAGGATGGTCCCGAAGATCGCATAGATCAGCGCGATCCAGACCAGGTAGCCGGGGATCGCGATGTCGGTGCCGAACAGCTGCAGCGGGGCATCGGTCGACAGCCCCCAGAGCACCACCATGAACGATGCGAGCGAGACGATCGAGCTGAGCAGGCCGATGGTGATGTTCAGCGTCTTGTCGACGAACAGCTGCACGTCGTCGGCAATGCGCTGGTCCGGGTTGTCGGCGATGTCGCCCTTGAGCTGCATGCGATAGTGCGTGGCGTTGTCCAGCCAGCGGCGCAGGTAGAGGTCGGTCATCCACCGCCGCCAGCGGATCTGCAGCCATTGATTGAGATAGAGCTGGTACACGGCCAGGATGATGAAGATGGTCGCCAGTACGGCGAATACGCCGATTTCCCAGATGAAGCTGTTCCAATCATACTGCTGCAGCGCGTTGAAGAACCTGTTCTGCCACTGGTTCACCAGCACCTGGATCGCAACGAGCGACAGTTCGATCGCAATGACGGCGGCGAGCAGGACGCGCCCGGCGACCTTGTCCTCGGAGCGGAAGTAGGGAATGGCGATCCGCCAGACGGTGGC
Organism: Bradyrhizobium sp. SZCCHNR1017; assembly: GCF_032381375.1. Lineage (NCBI taxonomy): Bacteria > Pseudomonadati > Pseudomonadota > Alphaproteobacteria > Hyphomicrobiales > Nitrobacteraceae > Bradyrhizobium > Bradyrhizobium sp. SZCCHNR1017. Next base: position 171,286 of record NZ_JAUHIR010000013.1, read on the forward strand.
GACGGTCGAGCGCAGATTGTTCACAGAGGGGCTGCTCCTGAGAAAAGGTCTTAACAGGCTGGCGAAAAACGAGAAAATCGCGGTTGGCACCGCCTGCCTAGACTAAAGTCGTAATCTGGCGGGTGGCCGCCGGCTTGTCGGTCGCGTGTGACAAACCGTAGCATGGGGCAGGGGAGAGGGACTGCGACCGCCGCCAGATTTCGCGAGAATTTGAGCAGAGTTGGGCGTTGCCGGTTTTGTGATCTGCTTTTCCGACCTGTGCCAGGCTTGGGGGCCTGGGCGAGCAGACCTGATCCGTCCCGCCGGCCTCAGGTCCAACAACAAGAACGTGGGGGGAGAAGTCACGATGTGGAATCAAATCTACGACCCGTTGGGGAGCCCGGCGCTGTCGACGCTGGCCGCGGCCGTCCCGGTGGTGACGCTGCTGGTGCTGATCGCCAGTGGCAAGGTCAAGGCACACATCGCGGCGATCATCGCCGTGATCCTGACCAACCTGATCACGATCTTCGTCTTCACGATGCCGGCCAACATGTCGCTGCGCGCGACGTTTCTGGGCGTCATCACCGGGTTCTTTCCGATCGGCTGGATCGTCCTGAACGTCATCTTCCTCTACCAGGTCACGGTTTCCACCGGACGGTTCGAGCTTCTGAAGCGCGCCATCGGTGGCGTCACGGAGGACCGGCGGCTGCAACTGTTGCTGGTCGCCTTCTCCTTCGGCGCGTTCTTCGAGGGCGCGTCCGGCTTCGGCACCCCGGTGGCGATCACCGGTGCCGTGCTGATCGGTCTCGGCTTCTCGCCGCTCGCGGCCTCCGGCCTGTCGCTGATCGCCAACACCGCCCCGGTCGCCTATGGCGCGCTTGGCACGCCGATCCAGGGCCTCGCCTCGGTCACCGGTCTCGACCCTTACATCCTCGGCGCGATGGTCGGCCGGCAGCTGCCGGTGTTCTCGCTGATCGTGCCGTTCTGGGTGATCTGGGCGTTCGCGGGCTGGAAGGGCATGAAGGACATCTGGCCGGCGATCCTGGTCACCGGCGTCTCCTTCGCGGTGCCGCAATTCCTGATCTCGAACTACATCAATCCGTGGATCGTCGACATCGGCGCCTCGCTGATCTCGATGGGCGCGCTGATCCTGTTCCTCAAGGTCTGGCAGCCAAGGCAGCTGTGGCTGTCGCCAGCGTTGCGCGGGCGTGACGAATCGGCCGCCACGATGACGGCGGCGAAGCCGCTGGACCGCACGCCGCTGACGCAAGCCGAGCTCTGGGGCGCGCTGCTGCCCTGGATCATCGTCTGCGTCATCATGCTGATCTGGGGCAACGGCGCCTTCAAGGCCTGGGCGAACTCGATCTTCACCTGGAACTATCCGGTGCCCGAGCTCGACAAGCTGATCAACAAGATGCCGCCGGTGGCTGCGAAGCCGACGCCGGAAGGCGCGGTGTTCTCGTTCACCTACCTGACCTTCACCGGCACCGGCATGCTGATCGCCGCGATCATCTCCGGCTTCCTGATGGGTGTCGGACCGGGCAGACTGATCGCGGAATACGGCCGCACCATCCGTCTCTGCGCGATCTCGCTGATCACGATCTCGGCGATGCTCGCGATCGGCACGCTGACCCGGCTGTCCGGCGTCGATGCCACGCTCGGCTTGGCCTTCGCTGCGACAGGCGTGCTCTATCCGTTCTTCGGCACCTTGCTCGGCTGGTTGGGCGTGGCGCTGACGGGATCGGATACGGCCTCGAACGTGCTGTTCGGAAACCTGCAGAAGATCACCTCCGAGCAGCTCGGCCTGTCCCCTGTCCTGATGGCGGCCGCCAACTCCTCCGGCGGTGTCATGGGCAAGATGATCGATGCGCAGTCGATCGTCGTCGCCTCGACCGCCACCAACTGGTACGGCCACGAGAGCTCGATCCTGCGCTACGTCTTCCTGCATTCGATCGTGCTGGCCTGTCTGGTCGGCCTGTTCGTCACCTTGCAGGCCTATGTCTATCCGTTCACGGCGATGGTGCTGAAGTAGCAACACCGGCAGCGACAAAAGCCCCGCGCCGTAGCTGCGGCGCGGGGCTTGCTATGTTTGGAACACATTTGTGCGGGAGCCGGGCTGGCGGTCGCCGGGCCGATCGCTTAAGAGGCGAGCCCTGCACGTGATGATGTGTCGAGAGGAACGATGCGAGTAGTGAAGCGAGCTTGCGCCAAACTGGCTGCGGCCCTGTTGATGTCGGCCGTGCCCCTTGCCGCCGCCTCGGCGGAGGAATTTCCCTTCGGCATGGAGATGACGCTGGATGCGCTGCCGCAGCCGGGCTCGAAGCGGGTGCCGGATCTCGACATCGGCGACAACGGTGATGCTGTGCTCGAGCTGTGGTGCAAGGGCGGCAAGGGGCAGTTCTCGGTCGCCGGCAACACCATCGTGTTCATCGCCGGCAAGATCGAGGACCGCAACTGCCCGGCGGCGCGCGCGCAGGCCGACGACGAACTGATCGCGGCGCTGAGCGCGGTGACGAACTGGAAGCGTCAGGGCGACCTGATCATCTTCATCGGACCGAAGACGCTGCGCTTCCGGCTGAACACGAATTGAGTCGGGACGGTCGTTTCTAAATTCCCAGCCACACTGATCCAAGTGGAGCCCCGTCTTTCACCCTCCCCTGGAGGGGGAGGGTCGCCTCTCATGAGCGCAGCGAATGGGAGGCGGGGTGGGGTGATCTCTCCACGTGCACCGGTGCCCGCGGCGTCACCCTACCCCGCTCGCCCGCTTCGCGCGCGATCGACCCTCCCCCTCCAGGGGAGGGTGGCATCTGAGATCGCGGCGCCATGCCGTCATGGCTCGCCTTACTTCCAGACCGAGTTGTCCGCATCCCAGCGCTTGGCCTTGAAGGCCTTCGCCAGCTCGTCGATGGCGCCGCCATCATCCCGCGTGTCGCCTTCCTCGTCGCCCGAGGATTCGTCCGACAGGATCAGCTTGGCGCTCGAGGCCTCATCGATGGTGGTCGTCGTCGGGCTGCTGATCCAGAGCATCAGCGCGTCCGCGCCGCCCGGCTTGTCCGCCGAGACGAGGCCGGTGACCTCGATGACGTCGGTGAGCTCCAGGGCCGGCATCAGCTGGCTCGGCCGCTTCAACGTCAATTTCAGCTTGCCGCTGACCGGATTCCACGCCGCGCTCGTCGGCTTGGCATTGTAGGTCCTGGCCAGGACGTCGGAGATGGCGCCCGCCAGCTTGTCGCGGTTGATCTTGTCACCGTCGCGCCAGTCGGCCGCCGCAAAGCGGATGGTGCGGTCCATCTCGATGGTGCCTGCGGTCCAGCCGGCCGTCACGACGCCGTTCATGCTCCGCGCTTTCGCGATCAGCGCGCCGGCGCGGTCAGGGTCGACCGTCATGCTGATGGTCTGCTCGCCCGCGCGCAAGGCATCGCAGCTCACGATCAGGCTCGACAGCGAGACTTCGACGTTCTCGCCCTTCAAGCTCTTGAGGAAGTCGGTCACCGCGTCGAGCTTGAGCCGGACCGAGATCGCCTCGGGCGAGACGTCAGTGAAGTCCTTCGGCTGGGCGCTGATGCCGTCGTCGCTCGACTGGCTCTCCTGGAACTCCTTCTCGCTGACGTCGGAATTGTCGGTCGACGCCACCTCGGTGACGCTCTTGCCGATCGTGATCTGGCCGCGGAACTCGAACGTGTCGCCGGTCGGCTTGCGATTCAGCTTCACCGTGACCGGCTCCTTGGCGCCGTTGCTCTGGGTCGCGCCGGTCAAGGTCTGGCCATTGACGGTGAGGCTGACCACGAAGCGGTCCTTGCGATCCGAATTCTTTGCGACGGGATAGCAGACGTCGAGCGTGGCGGCGGTGACGGTCTTGCCCTGGCGCGTCTCCTTCAGGATCACGTCGGCATTGCCGTCCATCAGGCCGTCGATCGCGGTGAAATACCGAGTCTCGTTGGCGGGGGCCTTGGTCCCGCTCTTGCTCTGGGCCCAACCGAGTTCCGGCGCGGCCGCTGCAATCACGGCCAGCGCAAGCAAAATCGCGCGCATCTGAAAATCCTTGTGGGGGCAGAATCGGCTTTAAGCTGTAGCGCCGATTTGCGGTCGCTGCACCCCCGGTGCGGACACTCGGCCAAAAAGAAGGCCGCCCGGAGGCGGCCTTCCTGAATGTGAGATGTCGAAAGCAGGGCTCAGAAGCCCATGCCGCCCATGCCACCCATGCCGCCGCCGGCCGGCATCGCCGGAGCAGCATCCTTCGGCAGCTCGGCGACCATGGCCTCGGTGGTGACCAGGAGGCCTGCGACCGACGAGGCGTCCTGCAGCGCGGTGCGGACCACCTTGGCCGGGTCGATGATGCCCTTGGCGACCATATCGACATAATCCTCGGTCTGCGCGTCGAAGCCGAAGGTCTCGGACTTCTCGTCCAGGATCTTGCCGACCACGATCGAGCCTTCGACGCCGGCGTTCTCGGAGATCTGGCGAATCGGAGCCTCGAGCGCCTTCAGCACGATGTTGATGCCGGCCTGGACGTCCGAATTGGCGTTGGTGATGCGGCCGACCGCCTTCTTGGCGCGCAGCAGCGCCACGCCGCCGCCGGGGACGATGCCTTCCTGCACCGCAGCGCGGGTCGCGTTGAGGGCGTCCTCGACGCGGTCCTTCTTCTCCTTGACCTCGATCTCGGTCGCGCCGCCGACGCGGATCACCGCGACGCCGCCCGCGAGCTTGGCCAGACGCTCCTGCAGCTTCTCACGGTCGTAGTCCGAGGTGGTCTCCTCGATCTGCGCCTTGATCTGGCCGACGCGCGACTCGATGTCGGCCTTCTTGCCGGCGCCGTTGACGATCGTGGTGTTCTCCTTGTCAATCACGACCTTCTTGGCGCGGCCGAGCATCTTGATCGTGACGTTCTCGAGCTTCATGCCGAGATCTTCCGAGATCAGCTGACCGCCGGTCAGGATCGCGATGTCCTCGAGCATGGCCTTGCGGCGATCACCGAAGCCCGGCGCCTTGACGGCGGCGACCTTGAGGCCGCCGCGCAGGCGGTTGACGACCAGCGTCGCCAGCGCTTCGCCCTCGACGTCCTCGGCGATGATCAGCAGCGGGCGGCCCGACTGCACCACGGCTTCGAGCACCGGCAGCATGGCCTGCAGGCCCGACAGCTTCTTCTCGTGCAGGAGCACGTAGACGTCGTCCAGCTCGGCGGTCATCTTCTCGGCATTGGTGACGAAGTAGGGCGAGAGATAGCCCCGGTCGAACTTCATGCCTTCGACGATGTCGACCTCGGTATCGAGCGACTTGTTCTCCTCGACCGTGATGACGCCCTCGTTGCCGACCTTCTGCATCGCCTGGGCGATCATCTTGCCGATCGCGGCGTCGCCGTTGGCGGAGATGGTGCCGACCTGGGCGACCTCGGAGGACGAGGCGACCGGCTTGGCGCGCTTCTCGATGTCCTTGATCACGGCGGCCACCGCGATGTCGATGCCGCGCTTGAGGTCCATCGGGTTCATGCCGGCGGCAACCGCCTTGGCGCCCTCGCGCACGATGGCCTGGGCCAGCACGGTCGCGGTGGTGGTGCCGTCACCGGCGGTGTCGTTGGTCTTGGAGGCGACCTCGCGCAGCATCTGCGCGCCCATGTTCTCGAACTTGTCCTCCAGCTCGATCTCCTTGGCGACGGTGACGCCGTCCTTGGTGATGCGCGGAGCGCCGAAGCTCTTCTCGATGACGACATTGCGGCCCTTCGGGCCGAGCGTCACCTTGACGGCGTTGGCGAGAATGTCGACGCCGCGCAGCATGCGGTCGCGTGCGTCGCCGGCGAATTTGACGTCCTTGGCTGCCATTTCAAAATTCTCCTGGAGTAGACCTCGACGGCGAGGGGCGTGATCGCCCGTCTGTCGCCGGAACGAGGTTGCAGAGCATTTTCGCCCGGGGCGGCTGATCGCCGCCCCCGACAGGTCGGGATCAGGCGACGACGCCCATGATGTCGGACTCCTTCATGATCAGGAGTTCCTCGCCGTCCAGCTTGACCTCGGTGCCGGACCACTTGCCGAACAGCACGCGGTCGCCGACCTTGACGTCGATCGGGATCAGCTTGCCGCTCTCGTCGCGGCCGCCCGGGCCGACGGCGACGACTTCGCCCTGCGAGGGCTTTTCCTTGGCGCTGTCGGGAATGATGATGCCGCCCTTGGTCTTCTCTTCGGCGTCGATGCGCTTAACCACGACGCGGTCGTGCAGGGGACGAAACTTCGATTTGGCCATGACGGATCCCTTTTGGGGTGCTTGGATAAGTGTTGCTGTCGGAGGAAATCTGAATGCGGCCACATTGAACGCCCACTTGGCGCCAACTGGCTCGCAGCCTTAGCAATCCCGCCCTCCGAGTGCTAAAGACCGCCCGGGGAAATATGGCTTGCGGCTGTTCCTGTCAAGCAACGGCCAGCCGTTAAGCCGTTCTTGAGGCTGTTAGGGGATGTTGTCCCGGGCCAGACATGTTAGTGGAGCGGCGTCGTCATCCGACGTCATTGCTCTGACGAGCGTTTTGCGCTTGGTTGCCGGACGGGGCAGCCATGATCTTGTTCCTAAGGGGATGCCATGACGAGTTCACGGTGCGCGCGGCCGGTTGCCAATCTCGCGATCGCGTCAGCGCTCACGATGCTTCTGGGAGCGTGCACGGGCTTCAGCCTGTCGCCATCGACCCCCATGCAGCAGACCGAGGCGCCGGTCGAGCCCGAGGTGCCGGCCACGATTCGCGCCGAGGATCTCGTGGGCAAATGGGGGCTTGCCGCCTACAACAACCCGAATGACCGCCCGCGCACCGAAAAGATGGCTTTGGCGCAGTGCAAACAGCCCTACGTCATCGGGGCAGGCACGTCCGGTGGTGTCGTGATGCACCTGGCCGACCAGGCGACTCCCCAGGAACTGCGCTTGAAGGGATCGGCCAGCGGCAAGAACTACATCGGCCCGGCCGGACCGCCCGGCGGCGAGCAGGACCGCGAGGTCGTCTCCTTCGACGGCCGTGTGCTGATCACCCGCTTCGTCGACAAGGATGCGGCGACCCGTTACCAGACGATGGTCTACGTCCGCTGCGGACCGCGCGCCTGAGATCCGGGCGAACATCCCGCAAAGGTCGAGAGTCGAACGAAAAACGCCGGCGATAGCGCCGGCGTTCCTGTATGGTGACGTTGCCTGGAGCGGTCGCTGGGACTGGCCGACGAGGTCAGTTGAACATCGCGTCGATGTCGTCCTGCGAAGCGTGGCCGACGTCGCCTTCCGCCTTCGGGCCGTTCAGCAGCCGGGCGTCGCCCTCGCGGTGGTCGACGATCGGCGGCGTATGCGCCTTGATGGCGTCGACGCCGCCCCAGATGTCCATCATCACCACGATGTGGTGCTCGATGAACTTCATCGTGGTCATGACCTTGTTGATGCGCTGACCGGTCAGGTCCTGGAAGTTGCAGGCCTCGAAGATCGAGACCACGCGCTCCTGGATCTCTTCGCTCAGGATCTTCTGCTGGTCGGCCGAGTCCACCTTGGAGAGCGCGCTGGCGGCCTGGTCGATCGCCTCCGCGGCTTCGAGGATCTGCTGCGTCGCCTGCTCGGTGCCGCCGACGACCGCGCCGAGCTCGCCGTTGACCTTGGCCATCTCCTCGCCGTTGAAGCTCTTGGCATGGAGGGTCGCGATCTCGCCCTTGGTGCGGTTGATCGCGTCGTGGATCAGGTCGAGCTCGACCTTGAGCTTTTCGCACTGCTCGATCTGGGCGCGATAGGTCTCGAGCAGCGCGCGCGCTTCGGCGACCTCGCGTGCGGCGGACTCTTCGATGGCGGCGTTCGCCGTGTTGCTGCCGCCGCTGCGGATTGCATTGGCCATCTGGGAGCGGATCGCGCGCAGCTCGTCCATGATTTCCTTGTGGTTGGGGCCGATCTCGCCGCCCACGAATTCAGGCTCCGGCATATGGCCGACGATTGCTTCTTCGATACGGAAACGCTTGCGAACAGCCATGATAGTATCCCTGACCTTTTGCTCGGATCAGTTCTACGCAGAGGCTATTTAACATCGCGTTCACGCCAGGAACCGCCGTTGGGCAACGCTGGCGTGCATCGTGCGTCAACTATTAACCATGCTCCGCCGGCCTTCACGCAAAATAAACGCTAGCGATCAAAACCGCCGACGTATGCAGCGATGGTGAATCCCGGCGCCTCCCGCGTTTACCAAAGCGATCGGGTTTTGCTCTTTATTGACGATACGCGGCGGCGTTGCCGCCTCGCGCGACGAACAGTCTCCAGACGAAACAGTACAGAGTACGTCGATGTTCAAATCATTCTCCATAGCGCTGCTGGCCGGCGCATGCGCATTCCATTCAGGTCTGGATCGGGCTGCGGCTCAGGGATTTCAGCAGCCGACCGTGATTTACAGCGGGCCGCCGCAGCAGTCCGCGCCGGTGCGCACCGCCTATGTCGAACGCTCGCGCATGGGTGGCGGCTTCATCGAATTCCTGTTCGGGGATCCGCAAGGCGGCCGCGGCGCGCCTCCGCCGGGACAGCCGATGTACCAGCAGCAGCCGTCCTACTACGAGCCGCAGCGGCTGGCGCCGGGCATGGTCCCGCAGCAGGGCGTACCGGATGAGGAGGCCTATGAGCAGACGCAGCGGCCGCTCGATCCGAAATACGAGAAACAGATCGTTGACTACGACGGCAAAGAACGGCCGGGCACGATCGTCATCGATACGCCGAACAAGTTCCTCTATCTGGTTCAGGGCGAGGGCAGGGCGCTCCGCTATGGCATCGGCGTCGGCCGCCCCGGCTTCACCTGGTCGGGCGTGAAGACGATCTCGGCCAAGCGCGAATGGCCGGACTGGACGCCGCCGCCGGAAATGCTCGCGCGCCGGCCCGACCTGCCGCGGCACATGGAGGGCGGACCGCAGAACCCGCTCGGCGCACGCGCGATGTATCTCGGCTCGTCGCTGTATCGGATCCACGGTTCGAACGAGCCATGGACGATCGGCACCAACGTTTCGTCAGGCTGTATCCGGATGCGCAACGAGGATGTCATCGACCTCTATGGCCGCGTGAACGTCGGTGCTCGGGTCATCGTCCTCTGACGACCGCCGCTGCACGACATCCGCAACTGAAAAAGGCCGCCCGTGGGGGCGGCCTTTCGCATTCTTCAGTTCGCTGCGACCCGGAAGCATCAAGCGTAGTCGCTGCCACCGTCGTCGTCGCCATAGCCGTCATCGGCATCGAAGTCGGCCGCGTCGTTGTCATTGCCGCTGTCGTCATAGTTCGCCTGGTCGAACAGGCCGGCACGGCCGCCGTCGCCGCCCGAACGGCCGATGTCGTCGAGACCGGCGTCGCGCGCCAGCGAGCCGCTGGACTGGTCGCCGCTCCACGGGCCGGCACCACCGCCGCGCTCCTCGATGATCGTGGTGTCACCGAACGCCTGATGCGACCCGCCGCCCATCATCGAGCGGATGCCGCCGAGCAGCAGCGAGCCGCCGACCATGCCCGCCGCAGCGGCCGCCGCCGTGCCGAGGAACGAGCCGCCTCCACCGCCGAACATGCCGCCACGCGGCTGGCCGAAGCCGCCCTGATCGTAAGGGCCGGGCTGACCGGGATAGCCGGGCTGGCCCTGGTAGCCCGGGGGCATCGCCTGACCGCTGTTCCAGACCGGTCGGCTCTGCGACGGCGGCGGCACGTTGGGGACCGAACCGCGGCTGCCCGAGCCGAAGATGCTGTCGCGCATCGAATCGAGGAAGCCGCCGGACTGGGCCTGCTGCGGGGCCTGGGCGTGCTGCAGCTCCTCGATGCGGGCATTGGCGCGCTTCAAGGCTTCGTCCTGCACCAGCACCGTCTGCACCAGCGCGTAGACGGCATTGGGAGCACGCTGCAGCGCCTGGGCGATGGCGGCGGCGGCCTCCGGATCACGCGGTGCACTCTCCAACTTGGCAAGCCGGTCGAACAGATCGTCGATGAGTTGGCGTTCTTGCGGTGTCATGTCGTTCTCCTGCCGCTTGCCTTGTTCCGGCCAAGCGCGGCCAAGATTTAGGGGGACTTTGTGGCCCGGCCAGCCGGGGCGCGGATTAAATTTCCGTATGCGACACAGCGTCTCTCGGGCTTGCGCAGCGCTTTGGACCTCGATGTTGCCCGCACTACAGGAGGAACGCAGCCGGGCGGCCTTTTGTTCGTCGCAGACCCGCAAGATCCGTTCAGGCCAGCGTCATCCGCCGGCGGTCGAGCAGCGCTGGAAAATGCTCGCCGGCGAGATAGGCGTGCTCATGCTCGCGCTGGACGGTCAAGGGATCGAGCTCGATCAGGACGTCGTCGACGAAGCCGGGGTGGCACATCACCAGCCCGTCCTCGGGCAGCTCCTCCAGGAAGCCGTCCATCAACGTGGCGAAATCCGAGGTCTTGCTGAAGTCGTAGGCGCCGGCGAAGGCAGGATTGAAGGCGATCTCGGCCCGCTTGGCATGACGGCGGAATTGGGCGCTCAGGACGTCCAGCAGCAGCGCCTTCGGTGCCGTCAGCCGCTGCATCAGCGGCACGTTCCGCCCCCCCTGACGCACCCAGGCCGCCGGCGCGGCTTCCTTGACCGCGGCGAGGAAGCCCTCGCGCACCTGCGGGTAGAGCTGGGCATGCTGATGGCCGTCGACGAAATCCGGGGCGCGGCCGAACAGCTCGCCGAACGCCGCAAGCTGCACCAGCACCTCGGCGCGGATCAGCTCGGGATCGAGCCGGCGGGACATTCCGGCGCGCAGCAGCTTGGGAAAGGGCAGGAACATGCCGCCCTCCGACGGGCGGAAGTGCATGGTGAGGGGCCGGAATGGCGCGGTCAGCGTGACATGCAGGCCGATGGCGCAGCGCGGGCTGTCGGACGCGACCTTGGTCAGCTCCGTCACCTCGTCGCGCCCGATCGCGGCGCCCACGGTCATCACCGAAGTAGCGTTCAGCCGACCGCGCGCGATCAGGTCGCGGATGGCGCTGTTGACCCCGGGGCTGATGCCATAGTCATCGGCGCACAGCCAGATGCGCCGGTGCGGCGTGGCGCTCATTCGGCGGCGTTCCTCTCGGCGCCGTCGCTCCGTGCATCGAGCGCTGCACGCTTCTCGCTGTGCTCGGCGACGAAGTAGATCGGACGCGCCTTCAGCTCGGACAGGATCTTGCCGATATACTCGCCCATGATGCCGATCATGATCAGCTGCACGCCGCCGATCGTCATCAGGCCGACCATCAGCGAGGGATAGCCAGGCACCGATTTGCCGGTTGTGAAAGTCTCCCAGAGGATCGAGAGGCCGAACAGGAACGCGGCCGAGGCCAGCAGGATTCCGAGCAGACTGGCGAAGCGCAAGGGCGCGACCGAGAACGAGGTGAGACCTTCGATCGACAGGCCTAGCAGGCCGGTCAGGTTGAAGGTCGTGACGCCATGGGCGCGGGCCGCTGGCTCGTAGTCGACGCGGATCTGACGGAAGCCGATCCAGCTCGCCAGGCCCTTGAAGAAGCGGTTGCGCTCGGGCAGCTGCCGTAGCGCGGCCACCGCGCGCGGCGAGAGCAGGCGGAAGTCGCCGGCATCCTCCGGAATCTTCTGCCGCGCCCCCCAGTTGATGAGCGCGTAGAAGCCGTGAACGGCGACCCGGCGCAGGAACGGCTCGTTGTCGCGATGCGCCTTGGCGGTATAGACGACGTCGTAGCCGTCCTTGATCCAGTGCGTGACGAGTTGCTCGACCAGGGCCGGCGGATGCTGGCCGTCGCCGTCCATGAACAGCACCGCGCCGCGCCGGGCATGATCGAGGCCGGCCATCAGCGCGGCCTCCTTGCCGAAATTGCGCGACAGCGACACGACCTGCACATCGAGCGCATCGGCCTGCAGGGTGCGGGCAATCGCGAGCGTGTTGTCGCGGCTGCCATCGTCGACATAAACGAGCTCACAGGCGAGACCGAAGCGCTGACGCAGGGTGCGTGCGAGATTGTTCAGCCGCTCGTGCAGCGCCGTCAGTCCCGCGCCCTCGTTATAGACGGGGATAACGATCGACAGCCCCTGCGACGCGGCGTCGGCCGCGGTCGTGGTCAGGTCGGACACGTCAGTTCCCAGCATCGCTCAGAGTCCTCGTTCTCCTACCAACATATGGTAGTCGCGCTCACCTGTCGCTACGATGAACGGCGATTTATGATCGCAGGAAGGCCTCGAGGCGGGCAAACAGCGGATTCTCGCGGTCGAGCACGTAGTCGAGCGAGGCGACCGAGACGGTCTCGGCACCATGCGTGCGCAGAAAGCTGCCGAGCGCGTAGATCTGCGCCGGCGGGCAGTGCAGGGTGAGCATGCCGGACGAGGTCGGGCCGCCGAACGGCGCCACGACGCCGAAACGGTTGTGCGCCTCGGTCAGCATTGCTGCGTCGCACCCTTTGAAGCGGGTGCGGACCTCGCGGTATTTGCTGGCGCGGGCGCGGGCATGGATGTGGTCGAGAATGATCCGGGCGCTCTCGCGCGGACCCTCCGACCACTCGGCGTCGCGCGAGGCGACCAGGTTGGCCTGGCTGCGCAGGATCACGCCGTCGTCCAGCACCTTCAGCCCGTTGGCGGCGAGCGTCGAGCCGGTGCTGGTGATGTCGACGATCAGCTCGGCCGTGCCGACCGCGGGCGCGCCCTCGGTGGCGCCGGCGCTCTCGACGATGCGGTAATCGACGATGCCGTGGGCGGCGAAGAAGCTGCGCGTCAGGTTGATGTACTTGGTGGCGACGCGCATCCGGCGATTGTGCTGGGCGCGAAAACCGGTGGTGACGTCGTCGAGATCGGCCATGGTCCGAACGTCGATCCAGGCCTGCGGCACCGCGACGACCACGTTGGCGCCGCCGAAGCCGAGCGTATCGATCAGCAGCACGCGCTTGTCGGCATCGGTGATGCTCTCGCGCACGAGGTCCTCGCCGGTGACGCCGAGATGCACGCTGCCGCGCGCCAGTTGCGAGGCGATCTCACTCGCAGAGAGATAGGCGATCTCGACATTGTCGAGACCTGCGATGGTGCCGCGATAGTCGCGCGCGCCGCCGGGCTTGGACAGGTTCAGCCCGGCGCGGCCGAAGAAGGCTTCGGCATTCTCCTGCAGACGTCCCTTGGAGGGAACGGCGAGGACGAGGGGGCCGCTCATGATGCTCTCCCGACCGGGGACTTGCCCACGGCGCTGCTCTGGGCCAGGCGCTCGATCCAGATCGAGAAGCCGACGGCCGGAATCGACTCGGCGGCGCCGAGCTGGCTCAGCAGGCCGTCATAACGGCCGCCGGCGACCAGCGGCTCGTCGCCATTGTCAGGATGATGCAGCTCGAACTCGAAACCGGTGTAGTAGTCGAGGCCGCGGCCGAACGACGTGGCGAAGCGCACCTTGGCGATGTCGATGCCGCGCTGGGCCATGAAGCCGGCGCGGGCCTCCAGCGCGTCGATCGCGGCCGAGATGTCGAGCTTGGCATCGGCGGCGAGGGCGCGAAGCTGCTGGACGGCTTCGGTCGGGCTGCCGCTGATGGCGAGGAAGCGCTTGATGCGGTCCAGCGCGTCACGCGGCAGCGCCCCGCTCTTGAGGGTGGACTGCTCGAGGAAGCGGTCGGCGATCTCCGCCACCGTGCGGCCGCCGACGGCGGTTGCGCCGGCAATCGACATCAGGTCGGTGACCAGAGCGAGCGCCGCCTTGCGGTCGGAGCCGGCCAGAGCGGCGAGCACGCCCTCATACTCGTTGCGCGGTGCCACCGAAGCGATTGCCAGCCGCTCGAGGTCCTGCGCCAGGGTGCGCTTGCGGTTGAAGTCCTTGATCAGCCGCCGCCGCCAGACCGGATAGAGATCGAGGGCGTCGATCAAGGCCGTGAACAGCGCGACGTCGCCGGTGCGGATATCCACCGCGGCAAGGCCGGCGGCGGCGGTCGCCTCGATCGCCAGCGCCAGCATCTCGGCATCGGCAGCGGGCCGGTCCTGGCGGCCGAACGATTCGATCCCGGCCTGCAGGAACTCGCTCGGGCGGCCCTCACGGTAGCGAAATACTGGACCAAGGTAGCTGAAGCCGGCCGGCTGCCCGGCGCGGGCCGAGGCGAGGTAGTCACGGGCGACGGGAATGGTCAGGTCGGGGCGCAGGCACAGCTCTTCGCCAGCGGCGTCGCTGGTCAGATAGAGGCTCTTGCGGATGTCCTCCCCGGAGAGGTCGAGGAACGGCTCGGCCGGCTGCAGGATCGCCGGCTCGGCTCGCTCATAGCCGGCCTGGGCGAAGGATTGCAGCAGCGTGTCCGCCCACGCGGCGGGTCCGGTCGGAGCGGGTCCGGTCATGTCGATTCGAGTTCCAAAGTGGCTTGGGCGCCCGCTGGAAGCGGCGGCTGCCCCTTAGCATGGCCGTTTGACGGTTTCGACTGGGAATGGCCGCGGCGCGCCACAATTGGTCGGATGCCTTAACCGCGGGCTCCGGCCCAGTCTCCGAGCGTCGCCTGAATTACGGCGAGGGCGGCAACGCCGGCCGTATCCGCGCGCAGGATGCGTGGGCCCAGGGGCAACCTGATCACATGCGGCTGGCGCAGCAGCAGCGTCCGTTCATCGTCGGCGAAACCGCCCTCCGGTCCGATCAGCAGGTCGATGCCGGCCGCATTCTGGCCGCCGCGCAGGGCCTGCAGCGGATCGGCCAGTTCGGCCGCCTCGTCGCAGAACACCAGCAGCCGCTCGGGTTGCCGCTGCGCGAGGAAGCGCTCCAGCGGCACCGGGTCCTTGACGTCGGCGAGGCTGAGGATGCCGCATTGTTCGGCGGCCTCGACCACGTTGGCGCGCATGCGCTCGCTATTCACGCGCGACACCTGGGTGCGACGGGTGATCACCGGCTCCAGCCGCGCGGCGCCCATCTCGACCGCCTTCTGCACCATGTAGTCCAGCCGCGCGTGCTTGAGCGGTGCGAAGACGTAGGCGATGTCCGGCAGGTGATCCTGCGGCCGGCTCTGCTGCTGGATCGTCAGGCCATCTGGCCGCTTGCGGCCCTCGATCACGGCCCGCCATTCGCCGTCGCGGCCGTTGAAGGCCAGCACGTGATCGCCGGCGCCAAGGCGCAGGACGTTGCCGAGATAATTTCCCTGGTTGCGGTCGAGCGCGACCGAGCCTCCCTCCTGCAGGGGCGCGTCGACGAACAGGCGCGGGGCGTTGAAGTCGTATGCGGGCATGGAGCGAAGCGGAGCCGATGATGGACGTTGCTTACCGGACCCACGCGCCAGCCGCAAAGCCGGAAGGGCCGTCACGTGGTGTTGTATCGGACATCGGCGATGGCGCCTTTCGGCCGTGCTGTCGACAGATTTTACCGTTTCGATCGCGCCGGTCGTCCCCCGGGACGGACATCCGACGATTCCGTAAGCCTCGATGCGGAGAACGGCCTTGATCTTGAGACATTCGACTTCGGCGCTTGCGATCTGGGCGCTGGTCGCGATCATCGCGGTGATGGTCGCCGCGCCGTCCCGGGCCGATGACAAGGCGGTCGCCGCGCCGCCGCAACGGGCGGCCCCCGCGGTTCCGGGCGGTGCCGGCGTGGCTGGCTTTCGCCCGCCCGAGACCTGCCTGAAGGAGTTCACCCCGCTGCGGGACGAGACCGCCCGCCGGGCCAAGCTGCTCAAGGCGGCGACCGAGCGGCGCTTTGCGCCCGGCGAGGCCTGTCAGCTGGTGCATGACTACGAGCTCGCCCAGACCAAGATGATCGACTACGCGGTCGCGCATGCCTCGCTATGTGGAATCCCCGCCAAGATCACCGATCAGCTGAAGGCGAATCACGAAAACACCCTGGCCGTGATGCGCAAGGTGTGCACGGCGACGTGAACCGTCCCGCCGGCCGCCGAACTGGCGACTCCGGCTTGACCAGGTGGGCGAGGGCGCGGAGTGAACGGATTTTTGGGCTCCGACGTTCGGGAAGGGCCTCGTTTTGGGCCTCCGCGCCGGTTGGAACCCGGCTGCGTCTCTGCGCCGCGGATGTGATCAAATCCGCGGTTGTGCTGGACGGGCGAGAATCGTAAAAGCCCCGGATCGGATCGTGCTTTCATCCGGAAGTGTTGAGGATTCTTGGTCTTGCCGGAGAACCAGCCTTGATCGTCCGCCAGTCTTTCATGCCGCTCGCCGTTGCCGCCCTGGTGCTCTCCACGGGGCAGGTCTTCGCGCAGAGCTCGTTTCCCGCGCCGATGCCTGGCCAGGCCCAGACCAGCAATTCGCCGTTTCCACCCATCAACGGTGCGGCGCCGACCCGGGCTGCAGCCCCGGCAAGTCCGTTCCCCAGTCCAGGCGCCTCGGCGTTCGGCGGCGGTGGCGGTGGCGGCTTCCAGCCGGCCCCGATGGGAGCCGCGCCGCAGGGTGGCCCGCCGGAGAGCTGCATGAAGGAGTTCATGCCGCTGCGCGAGGAAGCCGAGCGTCGCGGCAAGCTGATCAAGGCCGCGAGCGACCGCAAGGCCTCGCCTGACGAGGCCTGCAAGCTGATCGCCAATTTCGGCAAGGCCGAAGTGAAGATGATCAAATATGTCGAGGCGCATGCGGCGAGCTGCGGCATTCCCCAGCAGATCTCCGATCAGCTGAAGGCCGGTCACAAGAACACCGACGCGCTGGAAAAGAAGGTCTGTGCCGTGGCGGCGCAGATGCAGTCGGGGGCCGGAAGGCCCGCGGCTCCGAGCCTGAGCGACGTGCTGGGCTCGTCGGCTGCGCTGCCTGAGGCCAACACGACGAAGAAGGGCGGTTCCGCCTTCGACACCATGACTGGCAACGTTCTCACCCGATGAGCACGACCGCCGTCCGCGTTGCTGACGCGACCGGCAACTGGGTCGACACGCTGGCGCCGGTGTGGAGCCGGCCTTACCTGCGGCTCGCCCGCTTCGATCGCCCGATCGGATCCTGGCTGCTGCTGATGCCGTGCTGGTGGTCGGCCGCTCTGGCGGCCGGGATCGGCGGGAATCTGTCCATGCTGCCGGCGTGGATCGGGCTCTATTTCGTCGGCGCGTTCGTCATGCGTGGCGCCGGCTGCACCTGGAACGACATCACCGACCGCGATCTCGACGCCAAGGTGGAGCGCACCCGTTCGCGACCGATTCCGGCCGGGCAGGTCGGCGTGAAGCAGGCGCTCGCCTTCCTGGTGGCGCAGGCCCTGATCGGCTTGGCGGTACTGCTACAGTTCAACCGGTTCGCAATCGCCACCGGCATCGCCTCGTTGCTGATCGTCGCGATCTATCCGTTCATGAAGCGTGTCACCTGGTGGCCGCAGATCGTGCTGGGTCTCGCCTTCTCGTGGGGCGCGCTGATGGGATTTGCGGTTGCGTTCGGCCGCATCGATGCAACCGCGCTGCTGCTCTACGCCGGGTCGATCTCGTGGGTGATCGCCTATGACACGATCTACGCGCATCAGGACGCCGAGGATGACGCGCTGATCGGCATCAAGTCGACCGCGCGCCTGTTTGCCGAGCGGACACATCTGGCGCTGGTCGTCTTCTACAGTTTGGCCGTGATGCTGATAGGGGCCGCCTTCGCGACTGCCCATGTGCATGTCGCGGCGTGGCTCGGGCTCGCGGGTTTTGCCGCGCATCTCGGCTGGCAGATCTGGCGTCTGGATATCGCCGATCCGGCGCTGTGCCTGCGGGTGTTCAAGTCGAACCGCGATGCTGGGCTGCTGCTGTTCGCAGCGCTGCTGGTCGATGCCGTGCTGCGCGCAACCTGATCAGTTGCGCGCGATGATCTCGCGCTCGCCGCGATGGACCGAGGCCGGATTGAGCTGGTAGCCGACACGGCGGTGCATCAGGAAGCGCGGGCGGCGCGAGCGGATCGCGTTGCGGCGGCGGCGGCGCGGCGTCGCCTCGCGGCGCGCGTCCTGCAACTGCGGCAGCGCGAACGTCTCGCTCCACATCGCCCACGCAGCAACGATCTCGTTCTGGTCGTCGCTGACGCAGAGCGGGATGGTCAGGGAGGGGTCGCGGTGGACGAGCACCAGCATCACCTGCGTGGCGTCGATTTCGCGCACGCCGATGCCGAGGAAGTCGCTGACGCGGAGGTTCAGGGCCATGCGCATGCCGCTGACGGCACGCCGCAGGACCACGCGCTCCCGGTGCAATTCGATCTGCCGGATCCCGCCATCGGCACGGGTATCGTGCGCGCTGTACGAGACGGGCAGGGAAAGAGGGTCGAGCCGCAGGACGCGGCCCGACCCAGCGGAATTGCTTCCGCCTGTTGCTGTTTGACGCCTCACGGCTTGGTCTCCCCGCCGGGATTATGCTCCCGGTCGATGCGTGTGACCTTGCCACGCGGATCGCCCGTATCGGCTTAACAAGCCTGGTTAATCAGATCTCACGCATGATCCTCCTACCGTCATGATTGACAAGCGCTTGCCCCGCATGATTGACGAGACCTTGCCGATTTGCCGACAATCCGATGTGCCGTCTGCCGTCCTGCTTGAAGTCGGCGTGAACAGGCCACATTTCGTTTGGATTGAGCCGTCTTCGCCGCCCACCTGACATCGATCGGATCGTGTTCGTGACCTCTTCCCCAGCCTCATCGTCGACATCAGCCCAATCAGATCTGCTCGACCAGTCCGCCCTGCGAACGCTCGCCGAGCGGCTGGTGGAAGCCGCGAGGAAGGCCGGCGCCGATGCCGCCGATGCCATCGCGGTGCGCGGCATCTCGCAAGGCGTCGAGGTCCGTGACGGGCGCGTCGAGGAATCCGAGCGCTCGGAAGGCGACGATGTCGGCCTGCGCGTTCTCGTCGGCAAGCGCCAGGCCGTGGTGTCGACCAACGACGTCGGCGGGGACGGCGTGGCGCGGCTGGCCGAGCGGGCCGTGGCGATGGCGCGGGTGGCGCCTGACGACCAATATGTCGGCCTCGCCGATCCGGCGCTGCTGGCGCGCGATATTCCCGAGCTCGACCTGCTCGATCCGCAGATTCCCTCGACCGCAGAGCTGGAGCGCCGTGCCCAGGAGGCGGAGGCCGCCGCGCTCGGCGTGAAGGGCGTGACGAAGTCCGGTGGTGCGTCGGCCTCGACCGGCATCGGCGGCATGGTGCTGGTCACGAGCGACGGTTTTCACGGCGCCTATCTGCGCTCGAGCCAGAGCATCTCGACGACCGCCATTTCCGGCGAAGGCACCGGGATGGAGCGCGACTACGACTACACGGCGGCTCCGCACGGCGCCGACCTGCTGGCGCCCGCGGCCGTCGGGCGCAGCGCTGGCGAACGCGCGGTGGCGCGCGCCAATCCGCGCAAGGTTGCGACGTGCCAGGTGCCGGTGGTGTTCGATCCCCGCGTGTCCGGCTCGCTGGTCGGACATCTGGTCGGCGCCATCAACGGCGCCTCGATCGCGCGCAAGACCAGCTTCCTCAAGGACAAGCTCGGCGCGCAGCTCTTCGCCAAGGGCATCCGCATCATCGATGACCCGCTGCGCAAGCGCGGACTGCGGTCGCAGCCGTTCGACGCCGAGGGCGTGAAGGTGAAGCAGACCGCGCTGGTCGACGATGGCGTGCTGACGACGTGGCTCTTGGATTCGGGCACCGCGCGCGAGCTCGGCATGGTGACGACCGGCCACGCCCATCGCGGCGTGTCGTCGTCGCCTTCGCCCGGTCCGTTCAATCTGCATCTCGAAGCCGGTGTCGTGACAGCCAAGGAGCTGATCTCGGACATCAAGCAGGGCTTCTACGTCACCGACCTGATCGGCTCGGGCGTCAACGGCGTCACCGGGGACTACAGCCGCGGCGCGTCCGGCTTCTGGATCGAGAATGGCGAGATCGGCTATGCCGTGAGCGAGGTGACGATCGCCGGGCATCTGTTCGAGATCTTCAAGTCGATGACGCCCGCCAGCGATCTGGAATTCCGCTATGGCGTCAATGCGCCGACGGTGCGCATCGAAGGATTGACGCTTGGCGGACGATGAGATCGAGAAACCGAACGAGACCAGCCTCGCGGCAGACGCCAGGCTCCTGAAGGAGGCGGTCCGCGAAGCCGGCGAGCTCGCACGTTCGATGTTCGGAACGGAGCTGCGCAAATGGACCAAGGGGGCGTCGTCGCCCGTCTCCGAAGCCGACATGGCGGTCAATGCACTGCTCGAACGCAGGCTGCGATCCGCAACGCCGGACTACGGCTGGCTGTCCGAGGAAAGCGCGGATGATCGGGAAAGACTCGGCCGGTCGCGGGTCTGGATCGTCGATCCGATCGACGGCACGCGGTCCTATCTCGGCGGCCGCAACGACTGGTGCGTGAGCGTTGCGCTGGTCGAGCACGGTGCGCCGATACTCGCCGCCGTGCATGTCCCGGTCAGCGAGGAGTTCTTCTTCGCCGCCCGCGGTAGCGGCACCACGTTGAACGAACAGCCGGTTCGGGTGGCGCCCGGACGAGAGCTCGAATTCTCGCGCGTGGCCGGTCCAAAACCGTTGGTTGAGCGGTTGGCTCCGAATTCTGCGCGGATTGAACTCCATCCGCGAATCGGATCATTGGCGCTGCGCCTTTGCCGTGTCGCGCATGGCGGGCTCGATGCCGCTTTTGCAGGCGGGCAAAGCCGCGATTGGGATCTTGCGGCGGCTCATTTGATCGTGCAGGAAGCGGGGGGTAAAATGACCGCGTTGTCCGGCGAGGCGATCCTCTATAATCGTCCGGAGGTGGTGCACGGGGTGCTGGTGGCGGCGGGCCGCGACCGACATGCCGACATCGTCGCGCAGTATCGCAGGTTACCGCCGGACTGAACGCCCTGGATCGCACCCTCCACGTCGCCTGCAAGGCGTTGACTAGGAAACGATACCGATGACAGATAGCGCCTCGCAGCAGCTCCTTCACCTCGTGATCGGCGGCGAGCTCATCAACCTCGACAAGAACGAATTCAAGGATCTCGACAAGGTCGATATCGTCGGCGTCTATCCGAACTACGCGGCGGCCCACGCCGCCTGGCGAGCCAAGGCGCAGATGACGGTCGACAACGCCCACATGCGCTATTTCATCGTTCACCTGCACCGGCTGCTCGATCCCGGTCAGGATACGAAGTAAGACGCAAAGCTCGCGACTTGAAACATCTGATCCGTAATACGCTGCGTAGCGGCTGGTTCCAGCGCGCCGTCGGGTTTCTCGCGGCCGAGTACCTGCGGCTGGTGTGGCTGACCAACCGCTTCACCTATGAGCCGCCGGAGGTCTACGACATCGTCGAGCCGCAGATGCCGGCGATCTTCGCGTTCTGGCACGGCCAGCATCTGCTGACCCCCTTCATCAAGAACAAGCCGAGCTATCGCGCCAAGGTGCTGATCTCCCGGCATCGCGACGGCGAGTTCAACGCGATCGCCGCCGAGCGGCTCGGCATCGGAACCATCCGCGGCTCCGGCGATCATGGCTCCTCCTTCCACCGGAAAGGCGGGGTGGGGGCGTTCAAGGAGATGGTGCGGGCGCTCGAAGACAACTATAATGTTGCATCGACCGCCGATGTGCCGAAGCGGGCGCGGATTGCGGGTCTCGGCATCATCATGCTCGCGCGCGAATCAGGACGTCCGATCATGCCGTTCGCAATGGTCACGAGCCGCTTCATCCGCCTGAAGAACTGGGACAGCACCACCATCAATTTGCCATTCGGCCGCGGCGCATTGGTGGGAATCAAGGAAATCAACGTGCCGCGCGATGCCGACGCCGCGATGATGGAAGAGGCACGTCTCGACCTCGAGGCGACGCTGAACGAATGCATGCGCCGCGCCTATGAGATCGTCGGCCGTCCCGAGGCCTGTCCTCCGCCGGTCGCGTCGGGAGCATCGAGTGCCTAGCCCCCTGCCGATGGCCCTGCGTGTCTACCGCGGGTTGTCCTCGGCGGCGGTGCCGCTTGCGCCGGCACTGATCAGACAGCGGCTCAAGCACGGCAAGGAGGATCCCGAGCGGACCGACGAGCGGCGCGGCCTGAGCCATGACACGCGCCCGCTGGGTCCGCTGGTCTGGATTCACGGTGCCAGCGTCGGCGAGGTGCTGGCGGCGGCGGCGCTGATCGAGCGGCTGCGTGAGCTCAATATCCGCATCCTCATCACGTCCGGCACCGTGACGTCGGCCGCCATCGTGGCCAAGCGCTTCCCGCCCGACGTGATCCACCAATACGTGCCCTATGACACGCCGCGCTTCGTGGAGCGGTTTCTCGATCATTGGCGTCCCTCGCTCGGGCTGTTCATCGAGTCGGACCTCTGGCCGAATCTCATCCTCGCCGGCGCCTCGCGGCGGGTGCCGATGGTGGTGATCAACGGCCGCATGTCGCCGCGCTCGTTCCCGCGCTGGCGCCGCATGTCCGGCACCATCTCCGCCTTGCTCGGACGCTTTGATCTCTTCCTGACGCAGTCGCAGGCGGATGCCGACCGGTTCGCCGCGCTCGGCGCGCGCAACGTCATCACCACCGGCAATCTCAAGCTCGACGTGCCGGCGCCGCCCGCCGATCCGGCGAAGCTCGATCGGCTCACGGCGATGACGCGCGGCCGTCCGGTCGTCGTCGCCGCCTCCACGCATCCCGGCGAGGACGAGATCCTGATTGCGGCCCACAAGGCCTTGTCGGTGTCCTATCCGTCGCTGCTCACCGTGATCGTGCCGCGCCATCCGCATCGTGGCCCGGCGGTCGCCGAGCTCGTCGCAAGTGCCGGCCTGCGGGGCGCCTTGCGGTCGCGGGAGGAACAGCCGCTCGCCGGCACCGACATCTACGTCGCCGACACGATGGGTGAGCTCGGCCTGTTCTACCGGCTGGCGCCGGTCGTGTTCATGGGCGGCTCGCTGGTCGAGCATGGCGGCCAGAATCCGATCGAGGCCGTCAAGCTGGGTGCGGCCATCGTGCACGGGCCGCACGTGTTCAACTTCACCGACGTCTATGAGTCGCTGGACAAAGCCGGGGGAGCCAGGCTCGCCCACGATCAGGAGGCGCTGATCCGCCAACTCCGGCAACTGCTCGCTGATCCCGCAGCCGGCAACAGCCTGGTTGCGGCAGGAACGCGGGTGGTCGATCAGCTCGGTGGCGCGCTGGAGCGGACGCTGTCAGCGCTCGAGCCGTATCTGTTGCAGGTCAGGCTCGAGATGGGGGCCGCCGGCGATGCGTGAGCCGGCCTTCTGGCATCGGCCGGCCTCCTGGCAATCGCGTCTGCTGTCTCCGCTCTCGACACTCTACGGCGCCGTTGCCGCACGCCGGATGGCGCAAGGCGGCGTCGATGCCGGCCTGCCGGTGATCTGCGTCGGCAATTTCCACGTCGGCGGAGCCGGCAAGACGCCAACCGTGCTGGCGCTGACCGATATTCTGCGTGACCTCGGCGAGCGGCCGGTGGTGCTGAGCCGTGGCTATGGCGGCCGGCTGGGCGGTCCCGTCGTCGTCGATCCTGCGGTCCATGAGGCTGCCGATGTCGGCGACGAGCCGCTGATGATGGCGGCGCGGGTGCCGGTCGTCGTGGCGCGCAATCGCGCCGACGGCATCGGTCTCGTCAAGGCGCAAGGCGCCACCGTCATCCTGATGGACGATGGCTTCCAGAATCCGTCGATCACGAAGGATCTCGCGCTGATCGTGATCGACGGCGCGCGCGGCCTCGGCAATGCCGAGGTGTTTCCCGCCGGACCGTTGCGCGCGCCGCTGCCGCCGCAACTGGCGCGCACCGACGCATTGGTCGTGATCGGCAGCGGCGGAGCCAGCGAGGCGGTCGCCTCACATGTGTTGGCGGCCGGCAAGCCGGTGTTTTCAGCCGCGTTGCGGCCAGATCCGCAGATCGTTGCGGCGCTGCGGGGCAGGCCGTTGCTGGCGTTTGCCGGGATCGGCGACCCCGCCCGCTTCTTCCGCACCCTTCGCGGCGCTGGTCTCGACGTCAGGCGCGAGCGTGCCTTTCCGGACCACCACCCGTTCACGGCGGGCGACGTCGTGGCCCTCGCCAACGAAGCCAGGCGTGATGGATTTGCCCTGGTGACCACGGAAAAAGATCTCGTGCGGTTCCGCGGCCACGAGGCCGCGCCCGATGTCATGGCATTCCCGGTCACACTGCAGTTCGACGATCTCGCCGCGTTGCGCGCGCTGGTTGTGCAACGGCTGTCAGCGAAGCGCAAAGATCAGCCGTTGGCCTTCAATGCGCCAGGATAATGCCGCTGCAGCACGGCGCTCGGCAGGGCGTAGGCTTCCTGCAGATCGACACTCCAATACTTCAGCTCGTCCAGCGGAATCCGCACATCGGTGACCGCGCAGCGCACATAGCTTCCCGGTGAGATCACCCGGAAATCGCCATCCAGATACTGCACCTGCGCCTCGCCCTGGCCCGAGGGACCAAACTTGTTGAGCACGTCCGCGATCTCCAATTCCTTGACGTGAAGTCCCCCTACGCGGGCGCCGCGCGCACACGACAGGCCGAATTTCGATGATTTCCTAGCATAGATGGGGGACGCTGTCCCCCCGCGCAAACCCACTGATTTGTGATGCTTCTGCTCGAAACTCCGTGCTAGCTAGATTGCGATATCCGCCGCTTGTCCCGCCCGGCTGGTTTGATGCGCTCCCTCGTCGCCATCGTCGTCTCACTGCTCTGCGCCACGGCGTTTCCAGCCTTGGCAGAGCCGTTGCCAGCGCCCGTCGCGGTCGAGATCCCCTCGGGAAGCTATGTGCTGCACGCCCAGCTCTACCGGCCGAAGGGGGCCGGCCCGTTTCCGGTCGTCGTCGCGCTCCACGGCTGCGGCGGGCTTTCCGGCCGCTCGGAGCCGGTGCTGCCGCGCTATCGCGACTGGGCCGAGGAACTCGTCAGGGACGGCAAGGCCGTCCTGCTGCCGGACAGCTACGGCTCGCGCGGGCTGGGCCCGCAATGCCGCGTCAAGGAGCGTCGTATCAGCGGCCGGCGCGAGCGTGTCGCCGACATCGTGATCGCGCAGAAATGGTTGGCCGAGCAAGCCTGGGCGATGCCCGACCGGGTCAGCCTGGTCGGCTGGGCGGCCGGCGCGAGCGCGCTGTTGTGGGCGGTGCGCCCGCAATTGCCCGAGCATGTCTCGCCGGATTTTCGCTCGGCGGTGGCGTTCTATCCGGATTGCCGCGCCTCGTCCGGCCTCGGCTGGAGCACGCGCGTCCCGACATTGGTGCTGATCGGCGGCCTGGACGACGTCTATTCGCCGCCCGCGTGCCGGCAGATGATCGATGGCGCGCGCGGCCGCAGCGCGCTGACCCGCATCGTCATCTATCCCGGCGCCTATCACGATTTCGATCGTGTGAACCTGCCGCTGCATCAGGTCGCGGGATCCGACGCCGGGGCGCCCGAGCGCGGCCATGTCGGCTCGGATCCCGAGGCGCGCGCCGATGCGCAGAAGCTCGTGGCCGATTGGCTGGCGCGCTGAAGGCCACTCAGAACAGGCTGCCTTGGTCGGCGGGATCGGGCGTGCGCTTCGGTGCCGAAGGCTTGGCCTCGCGCGCAGGTTTCGGCGATGACGGCGCTGCCGGCGGAAGCGGGCGGTCCGCGCCCGCCGTGGCCGCGACCTTGCCGTCCGCAAATTCGATCGAGAGCGCGGCGCCCGGACCGATGCTCGCGGCATGGTGAAGCGGGTGGCCGGCCTCGTCACGCACCAGGGCAAATCCACGGGCCAGCACGCTGCGATAGGACAGCGCGGTGAGGAGCTTCTCGTTCTGGCCGACGCGGGCCGACAGGCGCTGAAGCTGGGTCAGCAACGCGCGCCGGGCCCGCTCGGCAAGACGTTCGGTTCGGTCGCGTTCGCGGCCGATGGCCTGGCGCTTGGCCTGGGCATAGGCTTGGCGCGAGGCCTTGAAGCGGGCGTCGAGCGCCTCGAATCGCTCGCGCCGCCGGTGCAACTGGCCGCGCGACGACAGCGACAGCCGCTCGGACGACGCGACGAGCCGATGGCGTGATTGCGCGATCTGCGCGTGCAGCACGCGCAGAGTGAGCTTGGCGCTCGCCGCCGCGAATTGGCGAAAGTGTACATGCGTGTTGGTCTTCAGCGCGCGTGGCAGGCCGGCGGCCGCCGAATCCAGCCGCTGCCTGGGAATGGCGAGCAGATCGCTAGGGCCGGGCAGGGCGCGCGCGGCGGCGCGCAGCTCGTTGCGGCGGCTCTCCTGGCTGCGCTGCCAGCAGACGCCGACACGGCGCGCGAGGCTTGCGACCTCCTGCATCAGCTCGCTGCGCACCGGCACCGCCATTTCCGCGGCTGCGGTCGGCGTTGGCGCACGTTTGTCGGCGGCGAAATCGATCAAGGTCACGTCGGTCTCGTGGCCGACCGCCGAGATCAGCGGGATCATGCTCTCGGCCGCGGCGCGGACCACGATCTCCTCGTTGAACGACCACAGGTCCTCCAGCGAGCCGCCGCCGCGCGCGACGATCAGCACGTCGGGCCGCGGGATCGGGCCATCCTGCGGCAAATCGTTGAAGCCGCGGATCGCGGCGGCAACCTGCTCGGCCGAGCCTTCGCCCTGCACCTTCACGGGCCAGACCAGCACGCGGCGAGGAAAGCGGTCCTCGAGCCGGTGCAGGATGTCACGAATGACGGCCCCGGTCGGCGAGGTGACGACGCCGATCACCTCGGGCAGCCATGGCAGCAGTTGCTTGCGTGCGGGATCGAACAGTCCTTCGGCCCCGAGCTTCCGCTTGCGCTCCTCCATCAGCGCCATCAGCGCGCCGATCCCGGCCGGCTCCAGCGCCTCGATGACGATCTGGTATTTCGACGAGTTCGGATAGGTGGTGAGCTTGCCGGTGGCGATCACCTCGAGCCCCTCCTGGGGCTTGAAGCGCATGCGGCCATGCACGCCCTTCCAGATCACCGCCTCGATCTTGGCGCTCTCGTCCTTGAGCGCGAAATAGCAATGCCCCGAGGAATGCGGCCCGCGAAAGCCGGTGATCTCGCCGCGCACCCGGACGTGGCCGAACTGGTCCTCGACCGTGCGCTTCAGCGCCGAGGACAGCTCGGTGACGGTGAATTCGGGCGCGTTGGGCAAGGCTTCCGCAGGCGGCATCGCTGTTTGATTCGGTTCGGGGAGCAGCAGCCAAGGTAGGGGCTTTCCGCGTCCGCCGCCAATCAAGCCGTTGCCTTTTCGATAGCTCTGTAGTACAGAGTACTCTGTAAAATGCAGAAGGGCTGGAGGAGAGCGTGCGACGCGGCGTGAAGTTCCTGTTTCGGGTCCTAGGATGGGGGCTCTGCCTCGTGGGCGTGCTCGCTTTGGCCCTGGCTGCGATGATCGCGACGCCACTGGTGCGCCCGCCCGAGCTCAAGTCGATCTCGGAGACCGCCGGCCAGGTCGACCGCAGCACCATGCCCGGCCTGCAGCGCTTCAGTGCCCGCGATGGCACCGAGCTCGCCTATCGCCACTACCCGGCGCGCGGAACGGCTGTCGGCAAGGTCGCGATCGTGGTCCACGGCTCCTCCGGCTCCAGCGTCGCCGTGCATGCCCTTGCCGATGCGTTGGCGGCGCGCGGCATCGATACCTTCGCGCCCGACATTCGCGGCCATGGCGGCTCCGGCACCCGCGGCGACATCGGCCATCTCGGACAGCTCGAAGACGATCTCGCCGACCTCGTCGCCGAGGTCAGGAGGTCGATTCCGGCCCAACCGATCGTGTTGCTCGGCCATTCGGCTGGCGGCGGCTTCGCGCTGCGCGCGGCGAGCGCCCCGATCCAGGATCTGTTCACGCGCACCGTGCTGCTCGCGCCCTATCTGGGTTACGACGCGCCGACCAACCGGGAGAATTCGGGCGGCTGGGCCGGTCCCGACATTCCGCGCATCCTGGCGCTCGGCGTGCTCAGGCGCATCGGCATGCCGTGTTGCGAGGCACTGCCTGTGCTGGCCTTTGCTGTCAGGCCGAACTCGGAGAAATTCCTGGCGCCGACCTACAGCTACCGGCTGTTCCGCAATTTCGCGACCCGTGGCTACAAGGCCGATTTCACTGCGGCGAAGCACCCGGTGACCGTCATCGCCGGCGCCGATGACGAGCTGATGCTCGCCGACAAATATGCAGATGCGGTGCACGCCGTCGTGCCGGGCGTTGACGTGAAGCTGATCGCTGGCGTCAATCACATGGAGATCGTGTCGGCGCCGCAGGCGGTGAGCGCGATCGCCGAGGACGTGGCGACGCACTAGAGGTCCAAACCGCATGATCGACAGCCTGGAAGCCGCGCGGGCGCTCAGCGACATCGAGGATGTGACGAAGCGCGTGCGGCAGTCGCAGATCTATCGGCTGTCGAGCCTGCTGATGATCCTCTGGGGCGTTCTCGTCTTCGCCGGCAATCTCGTGACCTATCTCGCGCCCAACTACGCCGACAAGGCCTGGCTATCGGTCTATGTCCTCGGTCTGGCCGGGTCGCTGGTGTTGGGCGCGACGGAGAAGGCGCGTTCCGGCGTACGCAGCTTCGATCTCCGGGCGCTGCTCGCCTTCGTCATGTTCTTTGCGTTCGGCTTCTTCGTCGAAGCGATCGGCCATTTCGGACCGCGCGAGATGGGCGCATTCTGGCCGATCTATTTCATGCTGTTCTACGGCCTCGCCGGCTTGTGGTTCGGCGCGGCGTTCACGGTGTTCGGCCTTTGCGTCACCGCGCTGACCCTGGTCGGCTACCTCTTCATCGGCAAGGCTTTCCCGTTGTGGATGGCGTTCGTCAATGGCGGCGGCCTGGTTCTCGGCGGCTTGTGGATGCGGCGGAGCTGACGGTTTGGCGGAGCTCGACGAGATCATCCACCAACCGCTGCGGCTGAAGATCATGGCGGCGCTGAATGCCCTGCCTGCCGTGGCCGGGCTGGAATTCGTCCGGCTGAAGAAGCTGACCGGCGCCACCGACGGCAATCTCGGCGCGCATATCGACACGCTGGCGCGGGCCGGCTACGTCGCCGTGGACAAGGCCTTCGTCGGCAAGAAGCCGCAGACCACGGTCACGGCGACCGCGGCCGGCCGTGCGGCCTTCGCCCGCTATGTCGCGAACCTGCAGGGTATCATTGCCGGCGCTGCCGCGAAGCCGCCGGAGCCATGATTTGACTCCGTTGCAAGGGCCGGGCAATTGGGGCGTCCAAATTGGCCCACCCCTCTGCGACGGCATCGACGATGAACATTCTGCTCCTTGGTTCCGGCGGCCGCGAGCACGCGCTCGCCTGGAAGATTGCCGGCTCGCCGCTGCTCACCAAGCTGTGGTGCGCGCCCGGCAATGCCGGGATCGCCAAGGAGGCCGAATGTGTCGCGCTCGACGTCGCCGATCATGCGGCGGTGATCGCCTTCTGCCGGGCGAACAAGGTGGATCTGGTGGTGGTCGGCCCCGAGACGCCGCTCGCCGCCGGCATCGTCGATGATCTCGAGGCTGCCGGCATCAAGGCGTTCGGCCCATCCAGGCTCGCCGCCAAGCTCGAGGGCTCCAAGGGATACACCAAGGATCTCTGCGCCGAATACGACATCCCGACCGGCGCCTACTGCCGCTTCGACAATGCCCCCGAGGCGCTCGCTTATGTCCGCGAGCACGGCGCTCCGATCGTCGTCAAGGCAGACGGACTCGCGGCCGGCAAGGGTGTCGTCGTGGCCAAGACGGTTGCCGAGGCCGAGGACGCCATCAAGATGATGTTCGAGGGCGGCTTTGGCGTCGCTGGCGCCGAGGTCGTCATCGAGGAGTTTCTCGAAGGACGGGAGGTGTCGTTCTTCGCGCTGTGCGACGGTGAGACCGCGATACCGCTGGCGTCTGCCCAGGACCACAAGCGGGTGTTCGATCACGACCAGGGACCGAACACCGGCGGCATGGGAGCGTATTCGCCGACGCCGTTCGTGACGCAGGAGATTCATGACGAGATCATGAATCAGATCATTCAGCCGACCATTGCCGGGATGAGCGCCCGGGGCACCCCCTTCAAGGGCATTCTCTATGCCGGCCTGATGCTGACGGCTCAGGGGCCGAAGCTGTTCGAATACAACGTGCGCTTCGGCGATCCGGAATGTCAGGTGCTGATGCTGCGGATGATGTCGGATCTCGTGCCCGCCATGCTGGCCGCCTGCGACGGGCAGTTGAAGAATTTCGACCTGCGCTGGTTTCCCGACGCCGCCGTCACCGTGGTCATGGCCGCGAAGGGCTATCCCGGCGACTACGCGAAGGGTGGTGTCATCGAGGGACTCGACGATGCCGCGAGGATCGAGGGCGTGGAGATCTTCCACGCCGGCACGGTGGCGAAAGACGGCGCCATTCTCGCCAATGGCGGGCGCGTCCTCAATGTCTGCGCGTCGGGAAAGAGCGTCGCCGAGGCTCAGGCGCGGGCCTATCAGGCCGTCGACCGCATCAAATGGGCTGACGGCTTCTGCCGGCGCGACATTGCCTGGCAGGCGGTGGCGCAGGAAAGCGGTCGGGGCTGAGCATCGTGATCGCCGCAGGCGGCCCCGCAAGGCTATTTTTCCCGCGAGAATTGTGGCAGTTCCATAGACTCATGCCGTGATGGGATGAATCAGTTCCGCCGTGGAACGGAGGGGCCATGGAATGCGCGCGGTGCGGCAGGCAGAATCAGCCCGGGAGAGCCTCGTGCGACCGGTGCGGCGAGCCGCTCAGCCTTAGATGTGAGGCGTGCAACCAGACCAACAGCCTGTCGAATCGCTTCTGCGGCCAATGCGGCGCGCCGTTGCCGGGCCGGCTGGCTCAGCCGGATCAGAACGCCCAGCGGGTGCTACGGACCCTGAGCAGCAAGGGCGGTGAGCGCAAGCGACTCACCATCCTGTTTGCCGACATTCGTGACTCGACCCAGCTGATCGATAGTCTCGGCGATCCCGAACTCGCGATGCAACGGCTCGATCCGGTCCTCAACCTCATGAAAGAGGCCGTTCACCGCTATGACGGCGTCGTCAACAAGACACAGGGCGACGGCGTCATGGCCCTGTTCGGCGCGCCGGTGCCGCACGAGGATCACGCCGTGCGTGGCTGCCTCGGTGCGCTCGCGATGCAGGACTCGATCGCCCGCCTGGCGGATCCGCATCTGCAGGTCCGCGTCGGACTGCACACCGGCGAGGTGATCGTCCAGGTCGTCGAGAACAGCATGTACCAGACCTACGATGCGGCCGGCGCCAACGTGCATCTGGCCAATCGTCTGGAGCACATGGCCGAGCCAGGGACCATCCTCATCAGCAAGGAGACCTACACCGGCGCCAGGCAGTTCGTGGAAGCCGAGCCGCTCGGCACCCGCACGCTGCGCGGCATTGCCTCGCCGGTGTCGATCTACAAGCTGATCGGCCGCCTGAACGCGCCGGCGAGCGACGTCTTCCGCAGCGGGCAGCGGCTGTTGCCGTTAATCGGTCGCAACGCTCAGCTTGCGGTGCTCGAACGCGAGCTCGACGACGTCCTGGCGGCCAGAGGCGCCGTCGTCGGCATCGTCGGCGAGGCCGGCATCGGCAAGAGCCGGCTGTGCTTCGAGTTCGCCGAGCACTGCCGCCGCCAGGGCATTCGCGTCTACGAGGCGCGCGTGCTGGCACATGGCCGCGCCACCCCGTTCCAGCCGGTGCTCGAATTGTTGCGTGACTTCTTCGGCATCCGGGCGAAGGAGCCGGTCGAGGTGTCGCGACAACGGGTGGTCGACAGGCTCGAGGCCCTCGGCATTCCCGATACGGCGCTGGTGCTGCTGCTGGACTTCATGAGCCTTGCCGATCCGTCTCGTCCCGCGCTTCGGCTCGATCCGGGCGTGTTCAAGACGCGTCTCCTCAACGTGTTCAAGACGTTGTTCCGCTCGGCGCCGGCGGATGGCGCCGTGGTGATCATGATCGAGGACCTGCATTGGCTCGACGAGGCCAGCGAGGAGTTCGTCGAGGCGCTCGCGGAGGCCTCGATTGGCACCAAGACGCTGCTGGTCGTGAACTACAGGCCTGGTTTTGCCGCGTCCTTCATGCAGCGGGCTCCGTTTCACGAGCTGCACATCGTGCCGCTCGCATCCGCCGAGGCGCGCAAACTGCTGCGCGGCGTCTTCGGCGACGACGCATCGCTCGAGGCGCTGGTCGGCGACATCATCGAGCGCGCGCAGGGCAATCCCTTCTTCCTCGAGGAGCTGGCGAGCGCGGTCTCGGAGAGCGGCGGGTTCGAGGGTGAGCGCGGCGCCTATCGGCTGAAGGGCGGGATCGGCCCGATTCCGCTGCCGCCGACGGTGCATGCCGTGGTAGCGGCCCGCATCGACCGTCTGAGCGAGACCGCCAAGAGCGTCCTGGAAACAGCGGCTGTGATCGGCCGCTCGGTCGCGCTCGCCGTGCTCAAGCCGGTCGTCGGGCTCAGCGAGGCGGACCTGTTCGACGCGCTCGCACAACTGAGGCATGCCGATCTTCTCTATGATCTGCCGCCGTTCGACATGGGCGTGCTCGCCTTCCGCCATCCGCTGATCCAGGAGGTGGCCTATGCCATGCAGCTGCGCTCGCGCCTGAGCGGCGTACACGTGGCCGTGGCCAAGGCGATCGAGGCGCTGGATTGGGGCACGCAGGACGAGTTCGCCGCCCTGATCGCCTCGCACTACGAATTCGCCGGCCAGACCATGCAGGCCGTCGAGCATCTGCAGCGCGCGGCGCGCTGGATCGGCCGCACCAATACGGCCGAGGCACTGCGGCTTTGGAAAAAGATCCGCTCCATGCTGCAGACGGTGCCGCCATCCGAGCACGTCGATCGCCTCAGGGCGCTTGCCAGCGGCCAGATCCTCAATTGCGGATGGCGGGAGGGCATCTCGGCCGAGGAGGTGAGGCCTTTCGCCGAGGAGGCGCTGCGCTATGCGCGCTCCTCGGACAAGATGCACGAGCCGATCCTGCTCGGCGCTTACGGCCGCGTCCTCGCCTCGACCGGCGCAGCCGACGACTACGTCAACCTCGTGCAGAATGCGGTCAAGCTGACCTCGGAGGAGGGCGATGTCGGCCGCTATGCGACCGTCAACGCCATGCTGGCGCAGGCGCTTCTGCTGTCGGGGAGAGCACGAGACGCGCTAGCAGCGGCGAACACGGCGCAGGCGACGATCGCTAACCAAGGTGGTTTTGACAGTAGTGTGACTCTGGGGCTGACGCCAAATCAGATCCTGGGATTCGATGTTGAATATTGGATCAAGTGCCTCAGGACGCGAATCCTGGTCCAGCTCGGCTGTTTCGCTGAGCTCGAAATTCAGCTTTTCGAACTGTTGAATACCCCTCCCGAACAGTTGGCTCCGGTGGTCCGTTTTATCCCGCACTTTGCCGCTGTTGAGTTTGCTCGATGGCAAGGTCGTGCTGAGGCCGCAGCTCTGCACTCTGCCGAGCTGCTTCAGATCGCTGAAGCGTCGGGCATGCCGTACATTCGGGTGCAGGCGTTGGCAGGGGCTGGTCTTGCTCGGGCGGCTGCAGGCGATTTCACTCACGCCGCGTATGATCTCAGGGAAGCGATCGAGTACTCGAGGCGCGCCAGGGCAGGTCTCGAGTTCGAAGCGCGCATGATGAGCGATCTGGCTGACGTTCTTTATCGCGCAGGAGACCTCCGTAGTGCACTCGACGTTGCTGAGGAAGCCAGCGTCATCGCCCGACGCAGGACGGATAGGATCGGTGAACTCCACGCGGTGCTGCTGCGATGTTTGATCAGTTCGTCCGACTCCGATTTTCGGAACGACGCAGAAGCTGTCGGATCGCTGCTCGACGCCGAGCGCCTGCTGGAAGTCTCGGGTGCCGAGGTCTACAAACCCATGTTGATAGCGTGCCGATCCTCTCTTGAAGGTACTAGATGACCCGTGCAGTATGCCCGCTTTCCATGAAGCATTATTAGGAGGCTGGGCACATGGGGATGATGATTAAAGACAGTACGACGCTCGATATTCTTGTGCAGTTGAACAGGCGTTTCGAGGCTGAAGCTTTGCCGGAAATGGTCGAGCTGCAGCGCGAGTTTGGAGTTTTTTCACTGCAGCATGGCTTGCAGCAATCGTTCGCTTTGCTGGGGATCGTGCCGCAGGATTGGACTGAGCGTCGCCGGTGGTACCGTTTCTTGGAACACCTCAGGACCTATCCCTCCGATCTTGATGGCGTGAATGGTCACGACCGTGTCATCCGGGCGTTCAAGGACGACCTGGAATCCGAGAAGCCGCTTCCTGTTTCGATTGTCTGCCATTCGGCAGCGGACGATCCTCGGGTGACGGTTACGCAAGGCCGTCCGGTCGTGTTCTCGCTCGAAACGCATGTGATCGTTTCGATACCGACCACTCCCGGACGAGAGGCGCGTCAGAACCTGGCCGAAGTTGCTCGCACCAGGCGTGTTCAGAAGCGCGGCAAAAAATGAGCCTGACCGCAGGCGACGGCGCCGGACAAAAGGCTCCTTCTATTCAGGCCATTTGCTCCGACGTCGATGCCTACTACACCGCATGCGTCGCGCGTCATGGCGCGACGCCGCGGGGCGTCGACTGGTCATGCGAGGCGACGCAGGGCCTGCGCTTCGTGCAGCTGATGAAGCTGTGCGATGCGTCGGCGCCGTTCAGCCTCAACGACATCGGCTGCGGCTATGGCGCGCTGGTGCCGTTTCTGGCCGCGCGCTATCCGACCTGCGAGATCGACTATCTCGGCATCGATCTGTCGCGCGCCATGATCAGCCGCGCCCGTCGGCGCTTTGCCGGCCCGCAGCGGCGTTTCGTCGTTGCCGCGGAGAGCCCGCGCATCGCCGACTACTCGGTCGCGTCCGGCATCATGAACGTCAATGTCGGCTATCCGCGCCAGGCCTGGGAGAGTTACATCAAGTGCCTGTTGCGGCAGATGTTCGCCACCAGCCGCCGCGGCTTCGGCGTCAACTTCATGCGGGCCCACGGTGACGACGACGAGGCCTCCGATGCCGCGACGGCGCGGCTGTACTGGACCACGCCGGAGATCTGGGCGGCCCATTGTGAGCGCGAGTTTGCCGCGCCGGTCGAGGTCATCGGCGGTTACGGCATGAAGGAGTTCACCCTGCTGGTGCGCCGCAGACCCGAGCCGGCCGTCTCGGACGGCGATCCGTCGCACTGATGTCCGCAGCTCCGTTGCTCTCGTCCAAGCCCGGTCGACACGCTGCCGCGATCGCGCGCGCGGTGGATGTGCTGATCTCCTCGAAAGGTCACGCCAGCCCCTTGCGGCTTGAACGGGCCTGCGCACTGTTGCGCCAGCACGCGCCGCTGCACTGGGTCGAGCGCCCGGGCGTGCGTCCGTTCTGGGCCGTCACGCGCCACGCCGACATCGTCGCGATCGAGACGCGGAGCAAGGATTTCGCTGCGGGACCCCGCACCTATCTTGCCAGCGCAGCCTCGGAGGCCGTGCTGCAGCGGGTCACCGGCAAGCCGCAGGCCGTCCGCAGCCTCACCGAGATGGATGCCCCGGATCACGCCGCCTATCGCGCGGTCATCCAGGGCGCCTTCGCGCCGCCGGCTCTGCGCGCGATGGAGAGCTGGCTGACGCAATGGGCCGCCGAGATCCTCGACCGTGTTGCCGTGCGTGGTGATGCTTGCGATTTCGCACGCGACGTCGCGCTGCCTTTCACCTTCCGCGTCATCGGTCGCATGCTGGGCACGTCCGAAGCCGATGACGCACGGCTTGCCCGGCTCGCCCAGGCATTCGTGGCCGCCGAGGATCCGCAGCGGCGTTTTGCCGAGGCGCCCGGCGACACCATGCGCATGGCCATGCTGGCGCTCCGCGACTACTTCGAAGCCGTGGTCGCCGACCGCCGCGCCAGCCCGCGCGACGATCTCGCCAGCCTGATCGCGGAGAGCGCGCCGCATGGCGCCGCAATGCCGCATTACGAGCTGATCTCCTATTTCATCCTGCTGGTGACGGCCGGCCACGACACCACCTCGCTCGCTTTGGCCGGCGGGCTCGAGGCGCTGCTCGCGGACCCGGGCCAGCTCGAGCGGTTGCGCGCCGAGCCTGAGCTGCTCGATCCGGCGATCGAGGAGATGCTGCGCTGGACCACGCCGGTGCGCCATTTCATGCGGACGGCGGTCGGCGACACCGAGGTCGCCGGCCAGGTCATTCGCGAGGGCGAGGCGCTGGCCTTGTTCTTCCATTCCGGCAACCGCGACGAAGCCATGTTCGACGAGGCCGGCACGTTCCGGATCGATCGCAGTCCGAATCCGCATATCGCCTTCGGCCGCGGCCCGCATGTCTGCATGGGGTTGCAGCTGGCGCGGATGCAGATGCGCGCGATGTTCGCGGAGCTGCTCCGTCGTACGTCGCATATCGCGCTCGCCGGACGGGTGCGCCGGGTCGAGTCGCCGTTCATGAGCGGGGTCAGCGGCCTTCCCATCCACATCCGCTTTCGCGAATGATGCGGCCGGGGCGAGGCCTCGTCAGCGCCGCGCCTTGAAGAAGTCCTTCAGCATCTGCGACGCCTGCTGCTCGCCGACGGCCGAGTAGACCTCCGGCGCGTGGTGGCAGGTGGGCTGGCAGAAGAACCGCACGCCGGATTCGACGGCGCCGCCCTTGGGATCGGCGGCCCCATAATACAGCCGGCGGATGCGGGCGAAGGAGATGGCGCCAGCGCACATCGTGCACGGTTCCAGCGTGACGTAGAGGTCGCAATCGACCAGCCGTTCGCTGCCGATCGCCTGCGCGGCCTGGCGCAGCGCCAGGACCTCGGCATGGGCGGTGGGGTCGCGGTCGGTCAGAGTGCGGTTGGCGGCGGTGGCGATGACCACATTGTCCCGCACCACGACGCAGCCGATCGGCACTTCGCCGGAAATTGCGGCCGATTCGGCCGCTTTCAACGCCAGATCCATGAAAGAAGGAGCGTTCATGGCTCGTAATGCCCGGATAAGTCTGGTACTGCATCGCCCTTCAGCAAAACCGGACCTCGATTTCCCGCGTGACAGGCGCTGCTCAGAGCGCGCGTACCACGCGACGTCCCGCACCTCAAAGTGAGACTTCCATGCCCCGCGACACCGACAAAGACAACGATTCCCGCGGCCGCCGCGGCGGCGCCCCGCGGGGGCGTTCCGAAGGGACTAAGGGACGCTCGGGCGCCGCGCGGGGCCCGGAGAAGAAGTTCGCCAAACGCGGCTTCGGCGACAAGGCGGCGGGGGCCAAGGGCAAGCGCTCGTTCGACGAGGGCCGTGCGCCGCGCCGCCGCGACGACGGCGGTGCGCCGCGCAAATCCTTTGGCGACAAGCCGCGCTTCAACCGCGATGAGCGTCCGCGCGGCGACCGTCCGTTTGCCGCGCGTCCACCGCGGGGCGAGGACGGCGAGAAGCGCGCCTTCAAGCCGCGCGGCGACCGGCCGAAATTCGACCGTGACGCGGGTGGCGGCGGCAAGCGTCCCTACACGCCGCGCACCGATCGCGACGAGGCCCGTCCGGCGACGCGATCCTCCGAGCGCAAGTTCGGCGAACGCAAGCCCTACGCGCCACGCGAGCGTGACGGTGAGAAGCGCCCCTATACGCCGCGCAGCGGGGGCGCCCGCGATCGCGGCGACCGTCCGCGCGCCGAGCGCAGCTTCGGTGACCGGCCGCCGCGTGGCGATCGGCCGGAGCGGAAGTTCGGCGGCGAGAAGACATTTTCCCGCGGAGCTGACGGCGATCGCGGCGAGCGCAAGTTCGGTGCCGGCCCGCGCGGTCCGCGCAAGGAATTCGGCGACCGTCCGGCCCGCGGCGAGTCCAAGCCCTGGCAGAAGCGTGAGGGCGGCGATCGTCCGGAGCGCAGCGCCCGCCCGCCCCGCGATGGTGCGCGCAGCTTCGACCGTCCCAAGTTCGACCGGCCCACATCCGACCGTCCGAAATTCGACCGGCCGCGCGATCGCGGCGACGACCGCAAGTTCGATCGCCCGCGTCAACGCCCCGAAGGCCGCAGCGAGTGGCAGGAGCATCCGCGTGGCGAAGGTCGGGGTGGTGATTTCGCCGACCGGCCGCGCCGCGACAATGAGGACGAGAGCCGGGTCTTCGCCAAGCGCCCGGCGTTCGGCGGCCGCGGTCCGTATCGCGAGCGCAAGCCCGAGACCGACAAGCGCACCAAGCGCGTCGTGCCCGACGAGGCGCCGAAGCCCGGCAAGGCTGGCGAGCGCATCGCCAAGGTGCTGGCGCGTGCCGGCCTCGCCTCGCGCCGTGATGCCGAGGAGATGGTGACGCAGGGCCGCGTCACCGTGAACGGCCGCATCATCAACTCGCCGGCGCTCGACGTCACCGAGAACGACGTGATCCAGGTCGACGGCGCGCCGTTGCCGGAGCGTGAGCGCACACGGCTGTTTTTGTACCACAAGCCGCGCGGGCTGATGACGACGCACAGCGACCCCGAGGGGCGCCCGACCGTGTTCGACAATCTGCCGGAAGGGCTGCCGCGCCTGATCTCGATCGGCCGGCTCGATTTCAATACCGAGGGGCTGCTGCTGCTCACCAATGACGGCGGGCTGGCGCGTGTGCTCGAACTGCCGGACACCGGCTGGACACGCCGCTATCGTGTCCGCGCCCATGGCG
The DNA here is from genome assembly GCF_032381375.1 of Bradyrhizobium sp. SZCCHNR1017. Lineage (NCBI taxonomy): Bacteria > Pseudomonadati > Pseudomonadota > Alphaproteobacteria > Hyphomicrobiales > Nitrobacteraceae > Bradyrhizobium > Bradyrhizobium sp. SZCCHNR1017. The sequence goes on from NZ_JAUHIR010000013.1 coordinate 209,533, forward strand.
AGATTACGCAGGCGCAGCTCGACCAGCTCGCCGCAGGCGTCGAGGTCGACGGCGTGAAATACGGCCCGATCGAAGCGACGCTGGAGCGCGACCAGGGCGCCAATGTCTGGCTGGTCGTTGCGATCCGCGAAGGGAAGAACCGCGAGGTGCGCAACGTGCTCGCCCATCTCGGCCTCGAGGTGAACCGCCTGATCCGCGTCTCCTACGGTCCGTTCCAGCTCCTGGAGCTGCCCGAGGGCGAGGTGCAGGAGGTCAAGACGCGGGTGCTGCGCGAGCAGCTCGGCGAGAAGGTCATCGCGCAGTCGGGCGCCGATCTCGGTCCGGCTGGCAAGGGTAATCGCGAGCCGTTGCCGGATCCGAAGCCCAAGCCGAAGCGCGAGGTCGTCGCCGACCGCAAGGGCCGGCGCGTGCTGGTTCAGCGCACGGGCAGCGAGGAGGCACGCGAGCGCCACGAGGCCGAGGCGCGCTTTCCCGGGCCGCCGCGGCGGCCGAAGCGCGGCTATCACGGCAAGCGCGATATCACGCCGCAGGACGAGTAGGGTGGTGCGATGCGTGTCGTCGGTGGACGGCTGAAGGGCCGCAACATCGCCTCGCCCGCCTCGCGCGACATACGGCCGACGCAGGACCGGCTGCGCGAGGCGCTGTTCAACATCCTCGTGCACGCCTACGAGGATCCGATCGAGGGCGCACGCGTCCTCGACCTGTTTGCCGGCACCGGTGCGCTCGGCATCGAGGCGGCCTCGCGCGGCGCGGCGTTCACGCTGTTCGTCGACAACGGCGCCGAGGCAAGGGCGTTGCTGCGCAACAATGTCGAGGCGCTCGGCCTCGGCGGTGTCACCAAGGTCTACCGCCGCGATGCCACCAATCTCGGTCCGGCGCGCCCGGTCGAGCCGTTCTCGCTGGTGTTTCTCGATCCGCCCTATGGCAAGGGTCTGGCCGAGAAGGCGTTGGCCTCGTTGCGCGACGGCGGCTGGCTGGTGCCATCGGCGCTGCTCGTGGTGGAAGAGTCCAAGGCCGCCGCGTTCAAGGCGCCCGAGGGGTTCGAAGAGCTCGAGCGTCGCGCCTATGACGACACCGAGTTCGTGTTCTTGCGTGGCTCTTGATCCTTGCGAAGGGCTCGTTGCGGAGGGCGTCGGCGCTATCTCCTCCCGAACAGCTTCTCGACATCCGCCAGCTTGAGCTCGACATAGGTCGGGCGGCCGTGATTGCACTGGCCGGAGTTGGGCGTGTCCTCCATCTCGCGCAGCAGCGCATTCATCTCTTCCGGCTTGAGGCGGCGGCCGGCGCGCACCGAACCGTGGCAGGCCATGGTAGCGGCGACGTGCATCAGGCGGCGCTCCAGCGGCAGCGCCTCGCCCCATTCCTCCATGTGCTCGGCGAGATCGCGCAGCAGCCCCGCCGCATCGATCTTGCCGAGCAGCGACGGCGTCTCGCGCACCGCGACCGCGCCGGGACCGAACGATTCGATCGCGAGGCCGAATGAGGCAAGCTCATCAGTCCGCGCGAGCAGCGTCTCGACGGTGGCTTCATCGAGCTCGACGATGTCCGGGATCAGCAGGATCTGCCGCTGCACACCATGCGCCGCGAGCGAGGCCTTGAGCCGCTCATAGACGATGCGCTCATGGGCGGCGTGCTGGTCGACGATGACGAGGCCGTCGCGGGTCTGCGCCACGATGTAGGTGTCGTGGATCTGGGTGCGCGCAGCGCCGAGCGGACGGTCGAGCAGGTCGGGCGCGGCCGGCTGCTCGTGCAGCCGAAGATCGGCGCGGGGCGTGCCGACGTCGAAGGCCGCTTGAGAGGATTCCGCAAGCCCGAACGACCCGAGATCTGGCGAGGGCGCCGCCGCAGGGACGGAGCCGCCGAAATGCGGCATCGCCGGCGCCGACGGCGAGCGCTGCCAGTCCCAATTCATCGGACCGACGTTGGGCCGCGGCGGCGCGAAGGCCGGGCGGAACGCGGCGATGGTCGCGCCGCCGTCATTGGCCGCGGTGCGGCGGCCTTCGCGGGCGAGACCTTCCTTCAACGCGTGGATGATCAGCGCGCGGACCAGGCCGGCATTGCGAAAGCGTACCTCGGTCTTGGCCGGATGCACGTTGGCGTCGACCTCGCGCGGATCGAGTGTGACGAACAGCGCCACGACAGGATGGCGGTCGCGCGGCAGATAGTCGGCGTAGGCTGCGCGCACGGCGCCGAGGATCAGCTTGTCGCGCACCGGGCGGCCGTTGACGAACAGATACTGCCCAAGCGCATTGGCGCGCGTCAGCGCCGGTGCCGCGGCGAAGCCTTCGACCACGACATGATCGCGCTCGCTGCGCACGGCGATCGCATGGCTGCGGAAGTCGGCGCCGAGGATGTCGCCGAGCCGCGTCAGCTGGCCCGGCGCGCCGGGCAGCGCGGCGGCCCAGGTCACCGGCGCGCGCTCCTCGCCGGCCAGCGTGAAGGCGATGTCGGGCCGCGCCATCGCCAGCCGCCGCACCACCTCGCGGATCGCCTCGGCCTCGGTGCGGTCGGTCTTGAGGAACTTCAGCCGGGCCGGCGTGGCGTGGAAGAGATCGGCGACCTCGACGCGGGTGCCCTGGTTCAGCGCGGCCGGCACGATCGGCGACTTGTCGCCGCAATCGACCGCGAGCGCCCAGGCATGCGGCTCGCTCCTGTGCCGCGTCGTGATCGACAGCCGCGCCACCGAGCCGATCGAGGGCAGCGCCTCGCCGCGGAACCCGAGGGTGCGGATCTGCAGCAGGTCCTCGTCGTCGAGCTTCGATGTCGCGTGGCGCTCGACCGCGAGCGCAAGATCGGCCGCCGTCATGCCGCCACCGTCGTCGGTGATCGCGATCTTTCGCCGGCCGCCACCGTCGGTGAAGATGTCGATGCGGCTCGCGCCGGCATCGATCGCGTTCTCGACCAGCTCCTTGACGACGCTCGCCGGCCGCTCGACCACCTCGCCGGCGGCGATGCGGTTGACGATCTGTTCGGGAAGCTGGCGGACGGGCATGGTGCGAACGAACTTGAAAGCTGGCTGGCTTGGATATTGAAGGCGCGCGGCGCTGCGGCGGTCACGTTGCAAATGTGGGGTGAGAATAGCTTTTTTTTCATGCGCTGCGGCAGAGAAAAGCAACCTTCTCCAACGGGATTGTGAGGCGGGCGGGGCCAGTATATCGTTTCGCAAAAATAACGATCAGCCGGAGGAAGCCCATGTGCCATCTGTTCGCACACCAGCCTCAGCGCGATTATGAGTCGCAGACCCGCTCGTTGCGGATCGGCGGCCATAGCACGTCGATCCGGCTCGAAATGGCGTTCTGGGACACGCTCGAGGAGATCGCCGCCAAGGAAGGCATGAGCCTCGCCAAGTTCGTGACCACGCTGTACGCCGAGGTGCTCGACCATCACGGCGAGGTGAAGAATTTTGCGTCGCTGCTGCGCTGCTCCTGTCTGATCTATCGGGCAAAGGCGACTGCGACGCTGCCGGAATTTACCGCGGCGGCGATCATGGACGCGGCCGAGTAGCCACTCGGGCGGTCTCTCGTCTCCCTCCCCCGCTTGCGGGGGAGGGCGGGGTGGGGGCGCCACATCGGCGGTCTTTCCTGAGCGTTCCCCCACCCGTATCGCATCTTCGATGCGATACGACCTCCCCCGCAAGCGGGGGAGGCGCTGACCGAGATCGCCGCAAGAGTTTTGCGTCACCATACCGATGGTAATCAAATCTCCTTCTTCTGCATCGCGCCAGCAATGTAGTCCGCCTGGCGGATCGCCAGCGCCACGATGGTGAGTGTCGGATTGCACGCAGCCCCCGTAGTGAACTGGCTGCCGTCTGAGACGAACAGGTTCTTGACGTCGTGGGTCTGGCCAAACTTGTTGACGACGCCGTCCTTGGCCTTCTCGCTCATCCGGTTGGTGCCGAGATTGTGCGTCGAGGGGTAGGGCGTGGTCGGGTAGGTCACGGTGGCGCCGACCGCCTCGTAGATCGCCGAGCCCTGCTTGTAGGCGTGGGCGCGCATCGCGACGTCGTTGGGATGATCGTCGAAATGCACCGAGGCGACCGGCATGCCGAACTTGTCCTTGGCGACAGGATCGAGCGTGATGCGGTTGGTCTCCTGCGGCATGTCCTCGCCGACCAGCCACATGCCGGCCATGCGCGGATAGGTCTCCATCGCCGCCGTGAAGCTGCGGCCCCAGGCGCCGGGATTGAGGAACGCGGCCATGAACGGCAGGCCGAGCGAGAGCGTCTCCATCTCGTAGCCGCCGACGAAGCCGCGCTTCGGATTGAACGCCGCCTCGTCGCGGACGATGCCGGCCATGGTGGTCCCGCGATACATGTGCACCGGGTTCTCGAACGTCGCATAGACGCTGCCGGTCATGTGCCGCATGTAGTTGCGCCCCACCTGGCCGGAGGAGTTGGCAAGTCCATCCGGGAACATGTTCGAGGCGCTGTTGAGCAGAAGCCGTGGGCTCTCGATCGAGTTGCCGGCGACGGCGACGATACGGGCCTTCTGCAACTGCATCTTGCCCTGACCGTCGGCATAGACCACGCCGGTGACCTTGCCCGAGGCGTCATGCTCGATCTTGATCGCCATGCTGTTGGGCCGCACCTCGAGATTGCCGGTGGCCTCGCCCTTCGGGATCTCGGTGTACAGGGTCGACCATTTCGCACCGGACTTGCAGCCCTGGAAGCAGAAGCCGATCTGCTGGCAGGCGCCGCGGCCGTCGCGCGGCTGCGAGTTGATCGCCATGTTGCCGGTGTGCACGGTCTTGTAGCCGATCTTCCGGGCGCCGGCTTCGAGCACCTTGAAATTGTTGTTGCCGGGTAGGCCCGGAATGTCGTTGGTGCGGGTGACGCCCATCTTGAACTCGGCCTTGGCGTACCACGGTTCCATTTCGGCGAGCGTCACCGGCCAGTCCAACAGGCTCGCGCCGGGCAGCGCGCCATAGGTGGTGCGGGCCTTGAACTCGTGCTCATCGAAGCGCAGCGAGGCGCCGGCCCAGTGCACGGTCGAGCCGCCGACCGCCTTGACGATCCAGGCCGGCAGGTTGGCGAAGTCCTTCGCCACGCGCCAGGTCCCGGATGTCGTGCGCATGTCGGTCCAGGCGAGCTGGGTGAAGCTCTCCCATTCGTCGTTGATGAAGTTGGGAATCTCGTAGCGATTGCCCGCCTCGAGAATGACGACCTTGATGCCCTTCTGCGCGAGCTCGTTGCCGAGCGTGCCGCCGCCGGCTCCCGAGCCGATGATGACGACGACGCTTGAATCGTTCTGGTCGAATTTTGCCATGGTGGTTTCCTCCGTGTTTTCTGTTGTTCGCCGGCGTCAGGCTTTCGGCAGCCAGTCGATGTCGGAGAAGCCACGGTTGATGTAGCCGCCATGCTCGGCGGAGGAGCCCTCGTAGCCGAACTTCGGCCAGAGCTCCTTCTGATTGTAGAGCGACACCACGAGGTCGCCGCGGAGCGTCTTGAAGAAGGTCGTCTGCTCGATGCCCTGGAGCAGCGCGACGCGGTCGGCCTCCCACGGCACCTGAGCGTAAGGCACCTTGTGGCGGTCACGCGCGTCCTGGTCGAGCCGGGCGACGCCGTCATTGATCATTGCCTTCACGGCGGCATCCTCCGCGGCCTTACCGTCCCACGGCTTGACCGCGGTGATGTAGTAGCGGTCGGCGAGGAAGTCGTGCGGATAGATGTCGCGCGCGACCTTCACCAGCGTCTTCAGCGTCGCCGGCGTCAGCGCCTTGGCATCCTCCGCCCAGGCATCGGCAATGCCAAGGCCGGTCGCGGAAGCCACGGCTGCGGCCGGCACGGTCGAGGCCGCGCCCTTGAGAAAGACGCGGCGGTCGTATTTGTTGCGGCGATCGACTTCTCTCATGGGTATCCTCCGTTGGTTTTTTGTTTGGTGTATTTTCGTGGTCAGCGGCTCATCCGAAGCGGCCGCCGCGCTGGATGACCTCGATCTTGTAGCCGTCGGGATCTGTGACGAAGAAGAAGCGCGCGAGTGTCGCACCATTGTGCTTGAAATCGCGCAACGGGCCTGGTGCCAGGTTCTCGCGCTCGAAACGGGCATGCTCGGCATCGAGATCGTCGACCACGACAGCGAGATGGCCGTAGCCGTCACCGAGCGTATACGGCTCCTTGCGGTCGTAGTTGACGGTGAGCTCGACCTCGAAGGGCGACGACGGATGGCGCAGATAGATCAGCGCGAAGCCGTCGAAGCGCAGATTGTCTGATATCTCCAGGCCGAAGGCGCGCTTGTAGAAGTCGAGCGCCTTGGCCTCGTCGAGCACGCGGATCATGGAATGAACGGGTTTGGCCATCTCAATTGTCCTTCAGGTAGTTGATGATCGCGGCGCGCACGTCGGGCTTGGCCTGGCGATACGCCATCACGGCGCCGGGGATCAGCTCTTGCGGGTTGGTCAGCCAGGCATCGAGCTTGGTCTCGTCCCAGGTGAAATCAGCTTTCGCGAAGCCGGCCGAATAGCGGAAGCCTTCGACGGAGCCGGCGCGGCGGCCGACGACCTTCGACAGCGGCGGCCCCTGGCGCATCGGCTCGGCGCTGCTCAGCGTATGGCAGACGCCGCATTGCTGCTTGAACAAGGTCGCGCCGTCGGCAGGCTTGGGCGACGGCAAGGCCATCTGCGCCGATGCAATCGTGGTGCTCAGGACTGCGCCGCACCATCCTAGTCCAAAAACAATCAGCAGCTCTTGCGCCGTACGCCGTCTCGACATCGATCCTCTCTCATCATTTTTGATGAGACTAGGTGGCAGCGAGAGCGCCGTGGTAGTAGCGGGCTGTTTCGGCCGGAACAAAGCGTGCGCAGGACTTGTCTAGTCGCAGGATATGTCAGCGTTGCGGACTAATCGTCGAAGCGGCGCCCGCCGCGTCCCGCTTTGACATCGCTGCGGATCTTCTTGCCTTCGAGCCGGCGCTGCTTGGAGCCGAAGGTCGGCTTGGTCGGGCGCCGCACCTTCGGCCGGATCATCGCCTCCTTCAACAGCGTGACGAGACGCTCGATCGCATCGGCCTTGTTGCGCTCCTGGGTGCGGAAGCGTTCGGCCTGGATGACGATGACGCCGTTCTTGGTCATGCGCTGTCCAGCGAGCCGCGCCAGCCGTGCGGCGGCGTCCTCGGGCAGGGTGATCCGGGTCGTGTCGAAGCGTAGCTGCGCCGAGGTCGACAGCTTGTTGACGTTCTGGCCGCCGGGGCCGGAGGCGCGGACGAACGAGATCTCGATGTCGTCTTCGTTGATGGCGAGGTCGCGGGAGATCCGCAGCATGGGGCACCAGTGGAATCGAGGTTTTCGCGCCCACCATAGCGGGTTTAGGGGAGGTGTGCGCGGGGCGTCATGGCGAGGCGCGGTTGGCGGCCCGAGACCGCCGCCAGAATCTCCACTGTCATCCCGGCGAACGCCGGGATCCATAACCCCAGGGAGCAGTTTGGGGCAGGCTGGCCGCTGACACCTCCCGCCTCACGTCGGCTGCGGCGTATGGGTGCCGGATCTGCGCCGCGCTGGCGCGCGTCGCAGCTTGTCCGGGACGACAGCGGTGTGCGAGGCGGATTCACGGTTCAAACAGCGGCCGCAGGCGACGACATGTCAGCGCGTTCTCGCGGCATCTGATGCCCGAGGTCTGCGATCAGTTCGTCCCTCGCGAGCATGCAGAGGGCGCGGGGAATGCCGGGCGCTGGCCGCACCCATGGCCCGCCTGCGAAAAAAATGCAGGCGGCAGGTACCACAGGTTCAGCCGAGGCATCCGGCGGATTCAATTGGTCGTCGCAACACTCGATGAGGAGGTTGCGATGGGCATTCGAAAGAAACGGTCAACGCGGG